>CBDUFN010000211.1:0-5388 GCA_965366475.1 uncultured bacterium
CAGGCCTTGATGATGAACTGATCGTTAATGTTCAGGGTGATGAGCCCTTGATTGACCCTGCGATGATTCAGGCTGCTGTTTCACCATTGTTGGCGGATCCTTCTATCCCCATGGGGACGCTCAAAACGCCATTGACGTCAGCTGAGGAGTTTCTTAATCCCAATGTCGTTAAGGTCGTAACCGATCAACAAGGTTTTGCCCTTTATTTTTCTCGGGCTCCCATTCCCTGCCCTCGCGATTTTAGCGAAAGTATTGAACAGCGGTGGGCTGAGTTGGCAACCGCTAAACATATTGGACTTTATGTTTATCGGCGTGAGTTTCTTCTTGCTTATCCACAGATGCAGGCGACTCCACTGGAGACACAGGAATGCCTGGAGCAATTACGTGCTTTAGAGCATGGCTATAAAATCAGAGTGGCGGAAACAGATCTGGTCGGGCAGGGGGTAGATACCCCGGAAGATCTGGAGAAAGTGAAAGCTTTTCTGTCTTCTTTCTGATTCGATTAAGTTTTCAGGAATAGGGGTTTTCATTTCAGTCTCGGAGGTGTAAAATCTCGGGCTTGTTTTGTTTGTGACAGTAAATCAGTTGATTCGTTCAGGAGAATCTATGAAGACCAAGTTTATATTTGTTACCGGCGGTGTTGTTTCCTCTCTCGGCAAAGGGCTCGCTGCCGCATCTATCGGAGCCCTTATGGAGGCTCGCGGCCTAAAAGTATCCATGCAAAAGCTGGATCCTTATATCAACGTTGATCCGGGAACCATGAGTCCTTTTCAACATGGTGAAGTTTTTGTGACCGACGATGGTGCTGAAACAGACCTGGACCTCGGCCATTACGAGCGTTACACCACAGCAAATCTGACAAAAAAATCCAATTTCACGACAGGTCAGATTTACGATTCAGTTATTCGTAAAGAGCGTCGCGGTGATTATCTCGGTGGAACTGTGCAGGTTATTCCCCATATTACCAATGAAATTAAAGCGAAAATTCTTGAAAATTCAAAAGGTGTTGATCTCGCCATCGTTGAAGTTGGCGGCACTGTAGGTGATATCGAATCTCTCCCTTTTCTGGAGGCTATTCGTCAATTCCGCACTGATCTTGGCCCTGAAAATGTCATTTATATCCACCTGACTTTGGTTCCATACATTCCTACCGCAGGTGAATTGAAAACCAAACCAACTCAACACAGCGTAAAAGAGTTGCGCCAGATCGGTATCCAGCCTGATATCCTGCTGTGTCGTTGTGACCGTGAGTTGCCACGCGATATGAAGGGGAAGATTGCACTTTTCTGCAATGTTCGTGAGGAATCGGTCATTACTGCACGCGATGTTGAAACGATTTATGAAGTGCCTATGGCTTTTCATGAAGAGGGTCTCGATGAGAGAATTATCGATTCTCTCAATATCTGGACGAAGAAGCCTGATTTAAGTGCCTGGCAGAGGATTGTCAAGCGTGTTAAAGAACCGGCGGGTTTGACCACCATCGCAATTGTTGGCAAGTACATCGACCTTACCGAGAGTTATAAGTCTCTAGCAGAAGCGTTAACTCACGGTGGTATCGGCAACAACTGCCGGGTCAAGCTGAAGTATGTCGATTCTGAAGCCCTTGAGCGTCATGGCGTTGGCTCAACCTTTGATGAGGTTGACGGTATTCTCGTTCCCGGTGGTTTTGGTGAGCGTGGTAGCGAGGGTAAAATTGCTGCAATTCGTTATGCCCGTGAGAACAACGTCCCCTTCTTTGGTATCTGCCTTGGTATGCAGATGGCCGTTGTCGAGTTTGCTCGTTCGGTTTGTAATATCGAGGAAGCCTACTCAAGCGAGTTTAAGGAAGATGCGAAAAACCCTGTGATTCATATCATGGAGGGACAGAAAAAAGTGAAAGGGAAGGGCGGCACTATGCGTCTTGGGGCATACCCTTGCTCCTTGCAGGATGAGACGCTGGCACGTAGAATTTATGGCCAAAAGGACATTGGCGAGCGTCACCGTCATCGTTTTGAGTTCAATAATGCCTATCGTGAGTCTTTGGAAAAATGTGGTTTGGTTCTGTCCGGTGTTTATCCTGAAGAAAACCTGGTAGAAATCGTTGAAATTGTTGACCATCCCTGGTTTCTCGGTTGCCAGTTCCATCCGGAATTTAAGTCTCGACCTATGTCTCCACACCCGCTCTTTGAGTCTTTTGTTGGCGCATGTTTTAAGGCGAACAAGAGCAAGGAAAGTTAATGATAAAGACACTCAAAGCAGGCTCCGTCACTATTGGTGGCGACAATCCCTTAGCGTTGATCGCTGGGCCCTGCGCCATTGAAAGTCTTGAGCACACTTTAACCATCGCCAGGGCCTTACAGGAAATCACTGCGCGTGTCGGTGTTAACTTAGTTTTTAAGGCTTCTTACGACAAGGCGAACAGAACGTCTGTGACGTCTTATCGCGGCCCAGGGATTGATGAAGGTCTTAAGATTCTGCAGGCCGTTAAAGATGAAACTGGTTTGCCGGTTGTCTCTGATGTTCATGATATTACCCAGGTTAAAGCTGCAGCAGAAGTTTTAGACATTATCCAGATCCCGGCGTTCCTCTCGCGGCAGACAGACCTTTTGGTCGCTGTTGGAGAAACGAATCGTATCGTTAATATTAAGAAGGGTCAGTTTCAAGCTCCCTGGGATATGGAAAACGCTATTGGCAAGGTTCTTTCAACGGGAAACGACAAGATCCTCCTGACTGAACGTGGTGCCTGTTTCGGTTATAATAATCTGGTGAGTGATATGCGCTCGTTGTTCATTATGCGGCAATTCGGCTATCCGGTTGTGTTTGATGCCACTCACTCGGTGCAGTTGCCTGGAGGGGCAGGGTCAGCTTCTTCTGGTCAACGTGAGTTTGTTGCACCACTTTCACGGGCTGCCGTTGCGACCGGGATTGATGCTCTCTTCTGGGAAGTTCATGACAACCCGGAAAAGGCTCTCTGCGATGGTCCGAACAGCTTATCTCTTGATTCCGTAGAAGGTTTATTGCGGCAAATGATGTCTCTCGATGAAATTGTCAGGTCATAATGGATAAACACTCAGAAATTTTAGACGCCGCTCGTAAAGTTGTTCAGATAGAAGCTGAAGCCCTTGAGGATTTGGCTGCTCGCTTGGATGAGCGTTTTGCCTTGGCAGTAGAGATGGTGCTTGCTTGCTCTGGTCGTGTTGTTATTACCGGGATGGGGAAGTCAGGCTTGATCTGTCAAAAGATCGCTGCAACCATGGCTTCAACAGGAACACCGACGATCTTTCTTCATCCGGCTGAAGGCGTGCATGGTGATCTGGGAATGCTGATGAAGGGCGACGTTGTGATCGCTGTCTCAAACTCCGGAGAAACGGAAGAAATTACCCGGATTCTTCCGATTATAAAGCGTATGGGGTTGCCGTTGGTTGCTATGGCTGGAAACCCAACCAGCACACTGGCGCGCGCCGGAGATGTTTATCTAGACATCTCTATCAAGGAAGAAGCATGTCCTCTGCAGTTAGCTCCAACCGCTAGCACCACTGTTACCCTCGCTATGGGCGACGCTTTGGCTGTTGCCTTGCTTCTGCAAAGAGGATTTAAGGAAGAGGACTTTGCTCTTTACCATCCCGGCGGAGCATTGGGTAAGCGCCTACTGTTACGCGTTGAAGATTTGATGCACGTAGGTGATGCCGTCCCGACAGTTTCTGAGGATACTTTGTTGAAAGATGCTCTTTATGTGATTTCCAGTAAAAAACTGGGTATTACTGGCGTTGTGGATAATCAGAACGATTTACTCGGAGTTTTTACCGATGGTGACCTTCGTCGAAGGATTGAGGAGGGGATTGAAGTCTTAAACCGGCCAATTTGTGAAGTTATGGGTGGAAAACCAAAGCGTATTTTGCGAACCAACCTGGCCGCCAAAGCTTTGCAGCGTATGGAAGAGTATCAAATTACCTCCCTCTTTGTTTTTGAGTCGGAAGAGACTCAGAAACCGATTGGAATAATCCATTTGCATGATCTATTGAAAGCAGGGGTGATTTGATGTCTGCCGATCTTTCGAAGATAAAGCTCCTGCTTCTTGATGTTGATGGCGTTTTGACTGATGGGCGCATTACTTATAGTAATGACGGTGGGGAAAGTAAATCTTTTGATGTCAAGGATGGACATGGCCTCAAGTTGGTGCAAAGGGCCGGGATTAAAGTTGGCATTATTACTGGCCGTCAATCAGCTGTCGTTGCCAGAAGGGCTGAAGAACTTGGTATAGATTTACTTTATCAGGGGATAAAAGATAAAAGAGTTCCCTTCAACGAAATCCTTGGAAATCTCAATCTTCTGCCTGAAGAAGTTGCTTATGTCGGTGATGATATTGTTGACTTGCCAGTCATGAGACAGGTGGGCTTTGCTGCGACTGTGGCTGATGCTCTTGATGACGTTAAACCTTTCGCCCATATGATTTCCAAGCGTAATGGTGGTCGGGGTGCGGTTCGCGAAATCTGTGATTTCATCTTGAAAGAGTCCGGTCGCTGGACGGACGTTGCCAGTCATTATTTCAAAGATTAATTCTTCTATACAATTCTCATGCCAATTCCCTACATTGCGCTTTACAGTAATTCCCCTCGAGTGTATAGTGACTCTTATCGATGAGTTATTTTAAGCCCCGTAATCTGCTTCTTGTTTTGGCCTTTGTTCTGGCCTTTGTTCTGTTGGTGGTTATCGTCATGCGGTATCGCCCGGATAGCCAGCTTCAGTCAATGGTAAAGGCCTTGCCCGAAGGGATTGATGTCTCTCTTGAGGATATCGACTATACTCATATAGAAGACGGTCGAGCCAAGTGGCGGTTGGTCTCTCATCAGGTTGAACGTCAATCAGCTGCCGGTGTTTTAAATGTTAAAAATCCTGAGTTGAGCTTCTTTGATGAACAGGGGCAAGTTGATGGGTCGTTAAGGGCCGGTGTGGGTAACGTTAGTAGCGATTATAAGGTTGTACATTTGATGAATGATGTCATTCTGGACCATTCTTCTGGTTATCTTCTGAAGACGGATCAGATGAATTATGATCATGCGACTCAAACAGTGACAACTGATAGCAAAGTTTTCGTGACTGCAGATGATATGCGCCTGCAAGGAACGGGCTTGGTCTTTTACCTGAAAGAGGAGCGTCTGATTCTTTCCTCTGATGTTAAAGGCTTTTTTGATACAGAAAAATAAAGTGACGACAGCTATGATCAAGATTGTTTTACTTTTCCTCTCCCTGATGATGCCGTTATCTGCTCTTGCCGCGCCTTCTCTTGTCGCACCTGAGTTGCAAACGCAAAACCGCGGTCCTGTTGAGGTTGAGGCCGATCGCCTCGAAGTTGATGATCTGAAGCAGCTCTTGATTTTCTCTGGCAACGCTGTAGCGATTCAAGGTGAT
>CBDUFN010000212.1:0-5378 GCA_965366475.1 uncultured bacterium
ACACTTCATTGCAGTCACCAAGAAAATCAGAACTTCTGGCATCGACAACTGTTGCGACCTTTGTATAACCATGTCCTGTTAAAGAGAGAAAATCTGGAAGCATGACAAGGGGAAGGTTGTCGATAACAAAATACCCTGCATCTTCAAGAGCACGGGCACCAGTGCTTTTACCGGACCCAGACATCCCCGTGATCACAACAAGTTGCCGCTTCATTCCAGATTATCTCCAATAATAGTTTGTGCATGAATCCGTGCAGTTTCAGCCATACGTTGTTCAAGCCGCTCTTCAAATTCTATTGCGCTATGGTAACCCATTTCCTTGAGCAACTGATTGCGTGCTGCTACTTCAACAAGAGTCGTGATATTTCGTCCTTGTCGAACCGGAATCATCTGTAGAGGCAACTTCACGCCAAGCAACTCATAATGACTTTCTTCGAGACCCAAACGATCATATTCGTGACCATCCTGCCATTCTACGAGCTCTATTACCAAATCAATCTTCTTACGTTCTCGGATTGCGGCCACACCGAAAAGGTGCTTGATGTTAATAATGCCCAGACCGCGCACCTCCATATGATAATGCAGCAAATCATTCCCCTCGCCAAAAAGGACGGCGGGCAATTTCAGCCGGACCTTTACAACGTCATCGGAGACCAGACGATGTCCACGAATCACCAAGTCGAGAGCACACTCACTTTTACCAATTCCACTTTTACCTAAAAGAAGGACACCTACGCCCAAGACATCCACTAGCACTCCGTGAACATTGGTCTGAGCTAGCAGGCGCTCTTCAAGGTATTGGGTCAGCAGCGAGATAAAGGTGGAGCTTTGATGGTGACTGCGCAATACCGGGATATCTTGACGATCCGCTTCGCGCAAAAGACTTTCAGGGGAGGATTGACCTTTGGTGATGATAAAACAACAGATATCGAGAGCGCAGAGCTGAGAAATATGCTCTCCTGCCTTCTTAGGATCACGCTCTAACAACTCAGAAAGATAACTGAGCTCAGTAGCACCTAGAATCTGGATCCGGTCAGGATGGAGATTCTTGGTGTAACCAGCAAGCGCCAGACCTGGCTTCTGTATTCTTGGGATTTGAACAAAACGGCTCAGGCCACGCTCACCGGCCAAAAGCTCCAGGTCAAGCCCGGCCTCCGCCTCGGACAGCAATTCTGAGATACTCAGACGGGGCATTAATTAAACCGTTTAGAGTTGTTCTTCTTCTTCAGCAATGATGCGATGGATTTCTGCACTATCAACTGCCGACTGCAACCGCTCTCGTACGGCGGTGCTTTTTAGCAGCTTAGAAATCCTGGCTAAAGTTTTCAAATGAACACCAACGGACTCTTCCGGGGCGACCAAGAGAAAGAAAAGATGAGCTGGTTTGCCATCCATAGAGTCAAAATCAACTCCCTGGTGACTTAAACCAAATGAGATCAACAGACGATCAAGATTCTTTAGTTTACCGTGGGGAATCGCAACTCCCTCGCCGATACCAGTAGAGCCCAAGCGCTCGCGCTCCATAAGGACCTTAAGGACATCGTCGCGAACCAGGCTAGAATCGGATCTCAACAAAGCGTCTGTCAACTCTGTCAAAACTTCTTTTTTTCCTGTTCCGTTTAACTCTGCGACGATTGCCGCAGGATCAAGCAACTCCGATATCTTCATTTCACGATTAACCTGATTTCTAAAGTAATGTTAAAAAAAACAACGGCAGGTGGCACATTGCCACCTGCCGTAAAGAATGCCTTAGGATTGAGGGACAATCAAGCCATAATTGCCATCTCTGCGACGATACACCACATTAATTTCATTTGAAGACGAATCAGTGAAGACAAGAAACTCTTTTTCCAGCAGATCCATCTGCATGACAGCCTCATCAACCGACATCGGTTTTACTTCAAAACTATTTGATTTGATGATGCTTGGCTCGTCATGGCCGTCATCAATACTCTCTGCAGTATAAACAGTTTTCTCAACGCGGCGCTCACGGCCGCTCAGTGGCTTATGTTTTTTAATCTTATCTTTATAGCGCTTGAGTTGTCTCTCAAGCTTATCCAGAACGCCGTCTATTGCCGCATACATATCCGCCGTTTCATCGGTCGCTTTGATGGTTATTCCTTTTGCACCAAGTGTAACTTCGGCTTTATGGCGAATTTTCTTCTCTACAGAGAGAACCACTTGCGCTTCAACGGGTTCATCAATATATTTTTTGACCTTTGGTAATTTCTCTTCAACATAGTTACGTACTGGGTCACTTGATTCCATATGTCGAAAGGTCACATTAATACGCATAATTTTCACACCTCCTGGTAAGTGGTTAAGAAGATGACCGTGTGACTGTAATTATACCTGCTGGTTTGCATAACACCATCCAACAGCGTCAGGAACTGTCAATTTACTGGTCGGAAGACTAAATTAAAACAAACGTTTTCTTTGCGTTGAGGAACCAACCCCCAACATTTCACGATACTTGGTCACTGTCCGTCGAGCGATATCAATCCCATCATGACGCAAAAGTTCAACAATCTTTTGGTCTGAATAGGGTTTTCGTGTGTTCTCTGCAGCAATAATTTCCTTGATCTTACTCTTTACGCTCTCCGAGGCAACGGAATCTCCCCCGGTTGTATTAATGCCACTATTAAAGAAGTATTTTAATTCAAAAAGCCCTTGGGGGGTCTGAACATATTTATTCGTCGTCACACGACTGACTGTTGACTCATGCATTTCGATATCTTCGGCAACATCGCGTAGGACCAAAGGCTTCAGATGATCAACGCCACGGTCAAAAAAGTCTCGCTGAAACTTCACAATGCTCTTGGTAACACGGAAAATAGTCCGCTGCCGTTGATGAATGCTTTTGATCAGCCAAAGGGCGCCGCGCAATTTCTCCTGAATATATTCGCCGGCTTTTGCATCGAGTGGGGCTGCACCGGAAAGGGCATTTCGATAAAACGAATTGATCCGTAAATTTGGCAAGCCTTCATCATTGAGGACAACCACGTACTCATCGCTAATTTTATAAACAAAGATGTCAGGGATAATATAGTGAACATCTTCCTGGCCGTATTGGCTCCCGGGGCGAGGATCAAGGCTGCTGATAAATTTCGCAGCACAGAACACCTCTTCTAAAGGAACCTGGAGAGTTCTTGCAATGACTTGATAACGGCGATTTTCAAGCTCTTCGAGGTGATCTCTTAAGATAACGCCACACAAGTCATCTGACATTCCCAACTGCGCAACCTGCTTAAGGAGACATTCCTGCAGATTACGACTGGCAACGCCTGGAGGATCAAAATCCTGAACAGCACGGAGAGATTTCTCAACGACATCAATGTCGCAACCCGATTGGCTGGATAATTCTTCAACGGAAACATGAAGGTACCCATCGCCATCCAAATTACCGATAATCTCACCGGCAAGCGCTCTTTCAATATTTTCCAAAGGAGAAAGGTTCAGTTGCCACATAAGATGATCAGCAAGAGAAGGCTTTTTAGTCAGGAGATTTTCGTAAGAAGGTCGATCTTCATCATCTTCATAGCTCTCAGCTGTTGAACCTCCAAGGCTGTAGCTTTCAAGGTAGGTTTTCCAATCGATGTCCGCCATGCCATCGCCTTCGCCCTCAACTTCCTGAGCGGTTTCCTGCGATTGCGCCTCGGCTGCTTGTTGTTCTTCTTCAGCGGGAGTTTTCTCATCAGGCACCTCCTGTCCTTCTTCCAGAACAGGATTTTCCTCAAGCTCTTCACGCACAACATCCATCAACTCCATACGCGAAAGTTGCAACAGCTTTATCGCCTGCTGCAATTGCGGCGTCATAACCAGTTGTTGGCTGAGCTTAAGTTGTTGTCTGATTTCTAAAGCCATATCACCATCATAATGGGAAGCAGCCTCATCGAGTCAAGTCTCTGAATCGAAAAAGGCTTTTCGTTTGTATTTCTTTCAGACTTATTAAAGCCGGAACTTCTCGCCAAGGTAAATAGCCTTGGCTTTTGGACTTTGAGCAATTTCATCAGGAGAGCCATGTTCCAGGACACAACCTTCGTTGAGGATATAAGCCCGATCACACACACCAAGTGTCTCTCTGACATTATGGTCTGAAATCAACACTCCGATTTGTCGTTTTTTCAATTCCTTGATAATTTCCTGAATATCAAGAACAGCAATCGGGTCAATCCCGGCAAAGGGCTCGTCAAGCAAAATAAACCGTGGGTCAAGGACCAATGCGCGAGCAATCTCTACACGGCGTCGCTCACCACCAGAGAGAGCGTAACCATAAGAGGTTGAAACATGATTTAACCGAAAATCTTCCAACAGTTGATCTTTTCGTTCACTTTGAGCCTGTTTGGAGGTTCCTGTCGTCTCAAGGATCGCCAACAAGTTTTGCTCTACCGTTAATTTACGAAAAACAGACGCTTCCTGAGGCAGGTAGGAGATTCCCATTCTGGCTCTCTGGTGCATCGGTAAATCAGTCAAATTATCATCGTCAAGAAAGACTTCACCCTGATCAGGCCGAACCAGACCAACCATCATATAAAAGGACGTGGTTTTTCCTGCACCATTGGGGCCCAGCAAACCGACAACTTCACCTGAGCTGAGCTCGAGATCAACAGAGGAGACAACGTGTCTATCCTTATAGGACTTCGATAGTCCACGAGCGGCCAAACGGTGGTTCAAGGCTTTTCCTCCGCTTGCGGCGTAAACACTGCGTTCACTCGACCACCAGTGCCCCCGGAAATGACACTTCGCTTATCATTCAAGTAAATTGTAATTTCTTGACCTTGCACAAAATTGTCGCCATCAGTAACTTTCGGTGAGCCCGTTAAAACAACACGTTCATCAAGACGATAAAGGATCGCTTTTTGTCCTGTCGCGACCCGGGTTCCCTGGACGATGCGAACCGAACCTTCAGCAACCACCCGAGCGACTTCACGGGATTCGCCCTGATAAAAAACGACTATACGATTACCATGAATCTCAACATCACCTTGAATCGCTACAGCGTTACCAGAAAAAACCAGAAGTTGTTTCTGATCATCAACTTCGAGTTTATCTGCCTCTACCTCTACAGGACCACGATCCTGCTTTTGCAATTCAGATGCGACAAGATCAGGCGCCGCAAGAGCAGATAGCGGCATCATTAGGGAGAGAAAAAGTAAAACAATCTTGATCATAGCTGTCGTCACTTTATTTTTCTGTTTCAAAAAAGCCTTTAACATCAGAGGAAAGAATCAGGCGCTCCTCTTTCAGATAAAAGACCAGCCCCGTTCCTTGCAGACGCATATCATCTGCAGTCACGAAAACTTTTCTATCGGTTGTCACCGTTTGGGTCGCATGATCATAATCCATTTCATCCGTTTTCAGAACATAACCAGAAGAAT
>CBDUFN010000213.1:0-5332 GCA_965366475.1 uncultured bacterium
CTCATAACTACAATCATGGCCTTACCATTCATGGATCTGGAGCGGGTTTCAAAGTGATCCACCAGATCGGCAGCCACCTGCTTCAAACGCGGACTTGAGCCGACCAACTTCTCCAGCCGGCTCCATTCACCTTTGGTTTTCTCGCGCTGGCTGATGTCTTCTTCGTCCTCAACGACTTCCTCAACTTCATCGGACAGCGACTCGATCAAATCATGGTTAAGATCCAGCCTGGCCAGCCGCGATTCATAATAGATAGGCACAGTCGCACCATCGTCCACCGCATCCTGAATGTCGTAAATAGACACATAATCGCCAAACACGGCGCGGGTATCTTTGTCTTCGTTGGCAATCGGCGTACCGGTAAAACCAATGAAAGCGGCATTCGGCAAAGCATCGCGCATATGCCTGGCATAGCCGAATTTATAGCTGCCATCGGTTTTAAGTGTGGCTTTCAGGCCATATTGGCTGCGGTGCGCCTCGTCAGAGATCACCACGATATTATGCCGATCGTTCAGAATCGGATGGCCGGACTCATCATCTAGCAACGCGAATTTTTGCACGGTGGTAAAAATAATACCGCCGGATTCGCGCTCAGCCAGCAATTGGCGTAACTTATCGCGGTCTTCGGCTTGCACCGGCGTTTGTTTTAAAAGCGCTTTGGCTCCACTGAAGGTCGCGAACAGCTGGCCGTCCAGGTCGTTGCGGTCGGTCACCACGAGCAAAGTCGGGTTGTTCATTTCTGGTTGCTGTAATAACTTGCCCGCATAACAGCACATGGAAATGCTCTTGCCGGAGCCTTGGGTATGCCAGACCACACCCGCCTTCTTGCTGCCCGGCACCATTTCATCGCCGTAAGTAGCACGCTTTTCCTCAACCCTATTGCCCTCAGGCATCTGAGCGGCGATCACGGTGGCTTTCACCGCCTCGCGCACCGCGTGAAACTGGTGATAACCGGCTATTTTCTTGATCAGATGGTCGGCATCGGTCTCGAAAATAACGAAGTAGCGAATGTAATCAAGCAACAATTCCCGGTCAAAGAAGCCGCGCACCATGGTTTCCAACTGCCATTCCAGCAGCGGCTTGTCGTCCTCGTGCTTAAGAGTACGCCAGGGCATAAAGCGCTCCTGGTTGGCGGTCAGCGAGCCGATACGGGCATTGAAGCCATCACTAATCACCAGGGCTTCGTTATAGGCAAACAGATCGGACACTTCGTCTTTGTAGGTCTGGAGCTGGTTGAAGGCATCCCAGATATCGGCGTTCTTGGCGGTGGGGCTTTTCAGCTCTAATACCGCCAATGGCAGACCATTGATAAAACAGATCACATCCGGGCGGCGCAGCTGCTTGCTGCCTTCGATAGTGAACTGGTTGATGACCCGAAAGCGGTTGGCCGCGAGATGTTCAAAATCAATCAGAAAAGCCCGGTCGTGCACCACCTTGTCATCCCGCTTGTATTCAATGGGCACCCCTTCCAGTAGCAGCCGATGAAAAGCGCGATTGCTGATCACGATATCCAAACTCTCCGGCTTGCGCACCAGTGCAACCACCTGATCAACCACGCTGGCCGGCAGGTGCGGATTAATGCGGCCGATGGCGGTTTCAAGATCGGCTAATAACAACACCTGACGGTAGTCTTTACGTTCCGGGGTGGGGCCATCATAGGCGATATCCGGCCCATAACCTATCTCCCAGCCATTCTCAGAAAACCACTCCAGACAGAGCTGCTCCAGTCGATCTTCGCTCATCATCTTGCATCAATCCCTTTTATTTATTCCAGGCACTGGCCACTAAACGACCGGTTTGATTGTAGATACTGACCTGATCGATGTAATGATGAAAGTCCTTGTTTTCTACTGCGATACGGTTGGCTGATTGCCAGTCGACATTAGGACGTTCTTTAGCAGGAATAAGAATCTGGCTGATGGCTGGCACGGGGTTGCGCTGCCAATAATAAACCGGAGGCCCGGGTTTATCGCGAGTCGCCACATTCGGGCATTGCTTTTTGGCCATCTCGGTACGCTCACCGCCAATTTCAGCCGCCAACTGTGCGATCAGCTTTTCTTCGGTGTCATAACGCGGATTCAACCGCTTTTCTGCCAACTCGTCTGAGTAACGAACGATAAATTCTTTAGCCAACTCACGGGCGGTAAACTTACGCTCAAGGTACGCTTGCAGCGTTTGGATAATCATTTGTACACGGGTAGTCATGCTTCAGCCTCCTCGGCCTCAGTTACGTTAGAAATAGCCAACTCGCCGGAGAGGAGCTTGGGGAGCAGTGTGTCACGAGTTGAGGCCAGAAATTTAGATTCTAAGTCATTGGAATCAATAAGCTTATAGAATGAACTAACCCACATAGAAAAGCGCTGCATGAGTTCTATAGGCGATAATGCAAAAGAAAACTGCATGATCGCTTGTTTGTCACCACGAGGCATTTTGGCGCCTTTCGAAGTGAGCATCATATAGTCGAAGAACCGGTCTTGATAAAGTAAATTGTATAGGTATTCGCTCACACCTTGATATTTGCATTCAAAACCAAGGACATCTGGAGATCTGCCACCGCTGTAATTAGCAAACCAAATTTTCTTAAAATACGGACGGATATTTGAAACTAAAATCTGCAGTGGCTCAAAGCTCAGAACTGTAGCTGATGAAGGCAGGGAAGAAGCTCGGCAGACCCCGCCTCTATTTTCGAGCATATTTTCTGTGGAAATGTAGGAATCTTGAGATAACGCCTTAGTCGAGATGCGGTTGTTTGGCAAAGCCGCGAGATCGTTAAGTTTACCTGCCTCCCACCCTTCCGGAATCTCACCCAGTTCGCTGTCCTGCATGGCAGAGGGGAACAACTCAGCGGTAGCTTTCAGCTCGGCGTATTGCTCCGGTTGCGCGGTTTGCAGACGACTCAATTGATCCTCATCCTTGCCGGAAATGGCCTGCATAGCGGCCAGTAGAGCGTCTTGTTCACTGCCACCGGCTTGCAGTGCCGCCATCTTTGCCTTGACCGGCTCGAAGTCGACAAACCAGTTCTTGAAGATCGTCTGAGCCATCTGTTCAAGGGTTTGGTTGATCTGGTGATTAAGGTGAATTTTGTTAACTAACGAGCTCAGTGTATCGGCGATTATCGGCTCGTCGTTACCTTGTCTCGGAATCTGCAGTGCCTTTAATACTGGTATCCTGACATTACTAACGGTGGTGCCTGTACCTTCGTTCCATGAAATTTGATATTGAACAAATGGAGACTGTAAAGCCCAGTAGAGATATTCGCCTGTTACAGTGCTTTTTGGCCGAAGAAGCACTTGTCTTTGCCCCAAACAGCACGTCAGGCCTTCAGGAATTAAACAAACCTCTCCCATCGGGGCTTCACGTGTAAAGACGATGTCACCAGCTTGCGGATTAGCTCTCTTTGTTCTTGCTTCATATCCCTCTTCGTTGGTGTAGCTTGGCGATGAAAGATCCAGTTGGCCGTTACGGATATTTTGGTTACGCAGCACGATAAAACCCGAATCCGTCCATCTTGGTGTGGAGTGTGGGCAGTCCACTATGAGCTCGCACATGGACTCCAGAGTAACTGTTTCAGCACTCATACCCCAGCCCTCCTAGATTACGCTTGATCTCTGCTTCCAGTCGCTTACTCTCGGCAAACTGGGCATTTAGCTGCTCAGTCAATCGCGCCATTTTCTCGGCAAAGGGTTCGCCATCATCTTCCTCCTCTACGGCACCCACATAGCGCCCCGGTGTCAACACGAAGTCGTGTTTCTTGATCTCATCCAGGCTGGCCGATTTACAGAAGCCGACGATATCTTTGTAGCCATCACCTTGTTGCCACGCATGGAAAGTGTCAGTCACTTTGGCGGTGTCATCAAAGGTGAAGTCGCGTAGCACCCGGTCGCGCATGTAGCCCAGATTGCGGGCATCAATAAACAGGATTTGCCCTTTTCTATCGCTGAAGGCAGCGCCGGTCGCGTTACCTCTTACACCTTTATCCTTGGTTAAAAACCAGATACAAGCCGGAATCTGGGTATTGGTGAACAACTGCCCCGGTAGCGCCACCATGCATTCCACCAGGTCTTCCTCAATCAGGCGCTTGCGGATTTCGCCTTCGTTATTGGTGTTGGAGCTCATGGAGCCGTTGGCCAACAGCAGTGCCATGGAGCCGGTCGGGGCTAAGTGGTGCAGCATGTGTTGCATCCAGGCAAAGTTGGCGTTGCCCTTGGGCGGAGTGCCGTATTGCCAGCGCACGTCTTCCGCCAGCGATTCGCTCCACCAATCTTTGATGTTGAACGGCGGGTTGGCCATGACAAAGTCGGCGCGCAAGTCCGGGTGCTGATCGTCGAGAAAGGTGTCGGCGTTTTTCTTGCCGAAGTTAAAGTCGATGCCGCGAATGGCCATATTCATGGCGGCCAGCTTCCAGGTGGTGGGGTTAGATTCTTGTCCGTAGACCGAGATGTGCTTTTTCTGCTCGGCGGCGTCATAGTGTTGTTCGCTGGCGTGTTGCTCGATGAACTTATCACTGGAGACGAAGAAACCACCCGATCCCATGGCCGGGTCATATACCCGACCGGAGTAAGGTTGCAGCATTTCCACAATCAAGGTGACGATGCTTTTCGGCGTGTAGTATTGGCCGCCCTGCTTGCCTTCGGCCAGAGCGAACTGACCGAGGAAATACTCGTATACATGGCCGAGGATGTCTTTGCTGTGCAGGTTGAGTGGCTGGCCTTTATATTCCGGGTTGGAGAAGGAGGTATCGGAAAAAGAGTTGATCAGACCAATCAGTTTATCATTATCCAACTGATACTGACTGATGCGATTTAAAATGCCCTTGAGTCTGGCGTTGCTCTTTTCGATTTCTTCCAGCGCGTTATCGATCAGCCATGAAACAGAACGCAGCTTGACAGCATTACCCTGATCATCCATCCACAGCACCGAGCCGGTTGGTAAGGTGGCCTTTTCCTTTAAGATATTCCAGCGAGCCGTCTTGGGCACCCAAAACACGTTGGCCTCACGATAATAATCGAGAAGCTCCAGCTCATCGGCCAACGCCTGCTGGTAGTCGCCATCACTGTCGAAATCATCGCGCGGCAGGTAATAGATGTTGTCGGCATCTCCAGTCTGGAACATCTTCAGCAGTTGCCGTTGACGTTCTTCAAAGGCATCGGATACATATTTCAGGAAAATCAAACCCAGCACCACATGCTTGTAGTTGGCGGCGTCCAGGTTGGCGCGCAACTTGTCGGCGGCCTTCCAGAGTTTGTCGTCCAGTTCCTTGAGGAACGATTGTTCAGTGTTATTCATTATGACCTCGTGCTGTTATCGGCTGGCTGGCTGGCTGGCTGGCTGG
>CBDUFN010000214.1:0-5328 GCA_965366475.1 uncultured bacterium
CCCAAACCATTAAGGGCTACGGTCTGGGTGAGGCCGGTGAGGGTAAGAATATCACTCACTCTCAAAAGAAGCTCAACGAGGATGAACTCAAAGAGTTTCGTACCCGTTTTAACATCCCTGTCAGTGACGATGAGATTGCCGCAGCGCCTTTCTATCGCCCGGCAGAAGATAGCCCGGAAATGCTCTATCTCAAAGAACGCAGGGCGGCCCTCGGTGGTTCTATTCCGAAGCGTTTTGACTCAAGCAAGCCAATGGCTTGCCAGACCGATGAACTGGTCCGAGAATATTATGATGGTTCCGGTGAACGTGAACTGGCCACAACCATGGCCTACGTCCACTTACTTGCGAAATTGCTGCGCGATCCTGAATTGGGCAAGTTGATTGTGCCGATTGTCCCCGATGAAGCACGCACCTTTGGTATGGAAGCTCTTTTCCGGCAAGCAGGAATTTACAGCCATGCTGGCCAGTTGTACGAGCCGATCGATAAAGGCAGCTTGTTGCATTACAATGAGAAGAAAACCGGTGCGATCCTTGAGGAGGGTTTGAGCGAAGCAGGGTCTATGGCCAGCTTTATCGCTGCAGGAACCGCGCATTCCAATAACGGCGTACAGACCATTCCTTTTTACACATTCTACTCAATGTTTGGGTTCCAACGCGTAGGTGATTTGATCTGGCAAGCGTGTGACAGTCGTGCCAGAGGCTTTTTGATCGGAGCGACGTCCGGTCGAACCACTCTGGCAGGAGAAGGTTTGCAACATCAGGATGGCCACAGTCATGTCCTGGCGATGACGCCGACCAAGGTGAAG
Source organism: uncultured bacterium (assembly GCA_965366475.1). Taxonomy (GTDB): domain Bacteria; phylum Desulfobacterota; class Desulfuromonadia; order Desulfuromonadales; family BM103; genus M0040. The sequence continues at coordinate 807 of CBDUFN010000214.1, forward strand.
GCTTATGACCCGGCTTTTGCCTATGAAATGGCAGTGATCATCCATGAAGGGTTGACCCGGATGTACTGTCACCAGGAAGATTTGATCTACTATCTGACGGTGATGAATGAAACCTATCAGATGCCGCCCATGCCGAAAGGAAAGGGCGTTCGTGAGGGCATTCTCAAGGGGATGTATAAGTTTAAGTCTACGTCTTTGAAAAAAAGCAAAAGCAAGGCTCATTTGTTAGGGAGCGGCGCAATTCTCAACGAGGCAATCAAAGCGCAGCTGTTGTTGGAAGAGAATTATGGTATTGCTGCAGATGTCTGGAGTGTGACCAGCTACAAAGAGTTGTATCAAGATAGTGTGGAATGTGATCGTTGGAATCTGTTAAACCCCAAAAAGAAAGCAAAGATTCCTTATATAAGCAAGCTGATGGCTAAGGAAGAAGGTGTCTTTGTTGCGGCTTCCGATTACATGAAAATCTTACCCGCTTCTGTTTCACAATGGTTCCCTGGTCCGTTGCATTGTCTTGGCACGGACGGCTTTGGCCGTAGTGATGGTCGAGAGGAGCTCCGTGATTTCTTCGAAGTGGACGCCCGCTATATTGTGGTTGCAACCTTGAAGGAGTTGGCGGATGCTGGCGACGTTACTCAAGATGTCGTCGCCGATGCGATTGCTGATCTTAAGATTGATCCCGGCAAACTGAACCCCCATGTCGATTAGAATTTAGGCCATCTCGTTGTTGTAAAGAAACTGCAGGCTACGAACTGATTAGAAGGAAAGTCATGATACATGAGATCAAGGTTCCGGAAGTATCGGAAGGCGTCACCGAGGGGACTGTCGTTGGCGTCGCTGTCGCTGTTGGCGATAAGGTTGAGGTTGATCAGACCCTGTTCGAACTGGAGACTGATAAGGCCGTTATAGAAATTCCTTCGACCCTTGAAGGTCTGATCACAGAGGTGAGGGTTGCAGAAGGGGATAGCGTTGCGATCGGAGCTGTGGTTGTAACGATCGAAGCTTCTTCTGGTGCCGAAACTGATGAGGTGACTCCGCCTGAGGTTACGTCTTCTTCTGACTCTGAAGTTGATGTCGAATCTGCACAGGATGAAGTGGTTAATGATTCCCCAGCTCCTGTGCAGGAAAAGACGTACCCCGTCTCTGCGGAGGTCGCTGAGCCAGTGCTCGATTTAAGCCCGGTACGTAAGGGTGACATGGTCGCTCCCGCAGCTCCTTCTGTACGTAGATTGGCTCGTGAGTTGGGTGTTGATATCTACCAGGTGCAGGGAAGTGGGCCTGCCGGTCGTATCAGTGCCGAAGATGTCAGGAGCTTTGTGCGTGAAACGATGAAGAGCCTCACCGGGGGCGGTTCTGCGCCAACGGTAGTGGGAGCCTTTCCAGGGTTGCATGCACAACGACCTCTGCCGGACTTTTCTCGTTGGGGAGAAATCAGTCGCGAACCACTCTCAAGAGTTCGAGAATTGACAGCCGATGCAATGAGCTATGCCTGGTCAACGGTTCCCATGGTGACACAATATGATCATGCCCAGGTCACAGAGATCGAAGCTTTTCGTCAGGAGTCGAACCGGCGAGCCATCAGTGAGAATCGCTTGACCATGACGGCCATTATGGTCAAAGTCTGCGCCGCAGCTCTGAAAGAGTTCCCTCGTTTCAATAGTAGCCTCGACCTAGCCAACAAAGAGCTGATTCTGAAAGATTACGTACATGTCGGGGTCGCTGTTGATACTCCGGGCGGTTTGCTGGTGCCCGTTATTCGCGATGCGGATCAAAAGGGGATCGAGCGCCTGGCCGTTGAGTTGAATGAGATTGCGGCAAAAACCCGTGAACGTAAAATAAGCCCGGCCGATATGGAAGGGGGAACATTCACTATCAGTAACTTAGGTGGTGTAGGCGGGTCATCGTTTACGCCGATTGTATATTCACCCCAAGTGGCCATTCTGGGTATTTCAACCGCATCATTACAACCACAATGGAATGGTCAGGAATTTGTTCCACAATTGATGATGCCACTCTCTTTAACGTATGACCATAGAGTCATTGATGGCGCTGATGGGGCTCGTTTTTTGAGATGGATTTGCAAGGCTCTTGAGAACCCATTACATCTTGTGATGAAAGGATGACGATGTGAGTCACAGCGAAACGATTCCCCAAAGTGCAAAATTGGTCATTGTTGGTGCCGGTCCCGGTGGTTATGCCGCTGCGTTTAAGGCTGCTGAGCTGGGTTGTGAAGTCACGCTGATTGATCCTGAGGCCAATCCTGGCGGGGTTTGTTTGCATCGTGGTTGTATCCCCTCTAAAGCCTTGTTACATGTTGCGAAACTTGTTTCTGAAGCTGCTGAAGCCACAGCTATTGGTGTGTCTTTTTCCAAGCCTGAAATCGATCTTGATCGTGTCCGGAGTTGGAAGGATGAAATTATTGAAAAATTGACCGGGGGGCTTGGTAGTAAAGTCACAAAGCAAAAGATCACTTATGTTCGCGGTATGGCGAAATTCAAAGATAATCGGACTTTGGTAGTGACAACCACGACCGGTGCTATTGGTGAGATGTCTTTTGAAACAGCGATTTTGTCGACGGGGTCAAGGCCGATACTGTTGCCCGGAGTTAGCCGTACGAGTGATAAAATTATAGATTCCACTGGCGCCCTTGAACTTGCAGACGTTCCTTCTTCCTTGTTGGTTGTTGGTGGTGGCTATATCGGGTTGGAGCTTGGCTCTGTTTATGCCGCGCTTGGGTGTAATGTTTCGGTTGTGGAGATGACAGATGGGTTGTTACCCGGTTGTGATCGTGATCTTGTTTCGGTGCTAAAAAGAAGACTGAGTAAAAAGTTTTCAGACATACAATTGAACACCAGAGTCACAGTGTTAAAAGAGCAAAAAAATGGTGTCTCTGTTACCCTTGAGAACAAACAAGGGGAGTCTTCGAAGCAACGTTTCGATAAAGTCCTTATCGCTATTGGTCGAAAACCAAATAGTGAGAACTTGGGGCTGGAGAACACAACAGTCAAAGTGGATAGTAAAGGTTTTGTTGTTGTTGATGGCCAGATGCGAACGAGTGAAGAACATGTTTTTGCTATTGGCGATATTGCAGGGGAACCGATGCTGGCGCATAAAGCTTATGCCGAGGCAAATGTTGCTGCCGAAGTGATTGCAGGTAAAAAAGCTGTTTTTGATCCGCGTGCGATTCCGGCTGTGGTTTTTACTGACCCGGAAATTGCCTGGTGCGGTTTAACCGAAACAGAAGCTCGTGCCCAAAAAATCAAGATAAAGACCGCTAAGATGCCCTGGCGGGGCAATGGTCGGACTCTTACTCTTGGCCGTGATGATGGTATGACGAAGCTTATTATTGACCCAGAAACGGATCGTTTGTTAGGTATTGCAGTCGTAGGCCCCGGAGCTGGAGAGTTAATCGCTGAGGGTGTTGTGGCCATGGAAATGGCTGCCGTGAGTGAAGATCTGCGAAAGTCAATTCACCCACACCCGACTCTTTCTGAAACTATATTTGAAGCTGCGGAGATGTTGTTTAAGTCTTGAACAAGTAAATTTTTTGCGAACGTGTCCATGATTTGAAAACTTGACCAAGGTCATATTCTTGTTGATCGAGTTGGAGTAACTTCAGCGAACTATGAATAATAAGAACTCTTTGAAAAAAGCGAGTCACTGGCGTTTGACGATCCAGTGGCTTTTCTTCGGCTGGTGCCTCTTCCTTGGTGTTCAGTTTGGTCTTTTGGTCCGACATTTTGAGACCTTAGGTCAAGCGGGGTATTACTCGCGTCCCCCGGGAGTCGAGGGCTTTCTGCCCATCGGTGCGCTTGTGAGTCTCAAAACATGGATATTTACAGGGCATTTTGACGTCGTCCACCCCGCAGCATTGGTGCTCTTTTTGACATTTTTGACAATGTCAATTTTGACCAAGAAGTCTTTCTGTTCGTTTATCTGCCCGGTTGGCACAATTTCAGAGTTTACCTGGAAAGTTGGATTCAAACTGTTTGGACGAAATTTCCGTATTTGGCGTGGCCTCGATCTGTTCCTTCAGTTTATCAAGTATGCGCTCCTCTTCTTCTTTGTTAAGCTCATCCTGTTCGGGATGCCCACTGTTGCTTTAAAAGAGTTCCTCGATGCACCCTACTGGGCTCTTGCTGATGTGAAAATGCTGCACTTTTTTACCGGGATGTCGACGCTTAGTCTGGTCGTTATTACAGTGTTGTCCATCTTGTCCGTTTTTTATAAAAATTTCTGGTGTCGTTATCTTTGCCCTTACGGCGCGCTGCTTGGTTTATTAAGCATGTGCAGTCCTTTCAAGATTTCCCGTTGTGAGGAGCATTGTACTGATTGCGGTTTGTGTAGCAGAGTTTGCCCTGCACAGATCGATGTGCAGCACAAAAAAAGGGTTTATTCGCCTGAGTGTACCGGTTGTCTGACTTGCGTCAGCCACTGTCCTGAAAAGGGTGCTTTGGCGATGTCTTTATGGAAATGGCCTGTTCCTGGACTTGCGTTTGTTACGATCGTGCTGTTGCTCTTTGCT
>CBDUFN010000215.1:0-5320 GCA_965366475.1 uncultured bacterium
GCAGAGAGGCGACGCTTGTGAGTAATTTCTGACAGCGGATTGGTCTGGTCCATAAACTGGGACAGCTGACTTGAACCAAAGAACTCCTTAACAACAGCCGAAACCGGCTTGGAGTTAATCAGGTCATGAGGCATCAGGCTGTCAACTTCTTGCAGGCTCATGCGCTCTTTGATCGCACGCTCCATACGAACCAATCCAACTCGGTACTGATTCTCAAGCAGCTCACCAACAGCACGCACACGACGGTTACCGAGATGATCAATATCATCAATTTTAACCGGAAGGTTGCGAACGCTGCCGTTGTCTCCTTCAACAGTCCACTCATGATTGCCATTACGCAGATCAATCAAGTAGCGAACAACCTCAAGGATATCCTCCTTGGTGAGGGTCGTCACTTCGAGAGGCAGCTTCAAACCAAGCTTGTGATTCAGCTTAAGGCGACCAACGGTAGAGAGGTCATAGCGCTCTTCATTGAAGAAGAGGCTCGAGAAAAGAGCATCAGAGCTTTTCAAGGTTGGTGGATCACCAGGACGAAGGCGACGATAAATTTCAACTTTCGCTTCTTCAGGTGAGTTCACCTTGTCTTGCAGCAAAGTATCGCGCAAATATGGGCCGACAAACATATTGTCGATAAAGAGGATATTGAAAGACGTTATCCCGCGCTTGGCAAGCTCTTCGAGCTTAACCACGGTCATCTCCTCATTACACTCAACCAGAACTTCTCCAGTTGATTCATCAACAATATCTACCGAAGCTATCTTGCCAACGACTTCTTCTTCAGGAACATTGATGAACTCTAGCTTCTTCTCTTCAATTTTACGAATCGCAGCTTTGGTGAACTTTCGGTTAGCTTTAACAAGCACCTCACCGTCGGCAGCAAGCACTTCAGACGTTGCTCGCTGACCAAGCAGAAGCTTGGTATTCACTTTCTTACGATACGCTCCGTCCTCGACAAAGATTTCCTCATTGTCATAGTAACGATTTAAGAGCTCTTCCGCTGTGAAGCCAAGAGCCTTGAGCAGCACGGTGGCCGGCAGTTTACGCCGACGGTCGATGCGTACAAAGAGAATATCTTTATGATCAAAGTCAAAATCGAGCCATGATCCCCGATAAGGGATAACACGGGCACTATAAAGCACCTTACCGCTCGAATGCGTCTTGCCCTTGTCGTGGTCAAAGAAGACCCCGGGGGAACGATGCAATTGACTGACGATTACACGCTCAGTGCCATTAATGATGAACGTACCGTTCTCGGTCATCAATGGAATTTCGCCAAAATAAACTTCCTGCTCCTTAATGTCGCGGATCGATTGTACACCCGATTCCTTGTCGACATCCCAAGAGACCAACCGCACCTTAACTTTCATTGGTGCTGCAAAGGTCATCCCCCGTTGGTGGCATTCCTCAACGTCGTACTTCGGGGTTCCCAGTGTATATTCAACATACTCAAGAGAGCAGGTCTCACTGAAATCCCGGATTGGGAACACAGAGCGGAAAACCGCCTCAACGCCAAGGTTCTGGCGGGCGGAAGCAGGCAAATCCGCCTGCAGGAAACGTTGATAGGAGTTCTTCTGGATATCAATCAGGTTGGGGATATCGATAATCCGTTTGATTTCCTGAAAATGTTTCCTAAGAAGCTGGTTATTCGCAATCGAATAAGCCATGGTGTCTCCTTCTTGCTGACTAAAGTATAATAGCCAAGGCCGCACAAGCGGCCTTGGCTAGGACGTGATTATCCGAAACGGGCTACTATTTGAGCTCCACAGATGCGCCAGCTTCTTCAAGCTGAGTTTTGATCCCTGCGGCTTCTTCTTTGGATGCTGCTTCCTTGATGGTGTTAGGTGCACCGTCAACCATGTCTTTAGCTTCTTTCAGGCCCAGACCGGTGATTGCGCGAACAACCTTGATAACGTTGATTTTCTTATCGCCAACAGCGGTAAGAACGACATCAAACTCGTCTTTTTCTTCAGCAGCAGCTTCGCCACCAGCAGCAGGAGCAGCAGCAACAGCAACAGGAGCTGCAGCAGAAACGCCAAACTTGTCTTCAAGTTCTTTGACCATTTCGGCCAGGTCCAGGACGCTCATCTTCTCGATGAATTCGATTACTTGTTCTTTTGTGATATCAGCCATTGTTCTAAATCCTCCGTAAATTTCTTATCTATTTAAGTAGTTAAAACTTGTAAGTAGTTAGCCGGAGAAGAACTCAGGCTGCTTCTTTTTGGTCTTTGATTGCTGCCAGCACCTGCACAAACGTGCGTGGTACAGCGGCCAGAACACCAACAAAGTTGGTCGCTGGAGCACTCATGGAACCAAGCATCTTCGCCAGCAATTCTTCACGGCTTGGTAGCTCAGCTAACGCCTGAATATCAGCAACCGCTAAAAGCTTACCGTCGAGCATGCCAGCCTTCAGTTCGAAGACGTCGTTCTTTTTGGCAAACTCAACCAACGCTTTGGCTGGGGCTACTGGATCTTCATTGACCAATGCTATTGAAGTTGGTCCGCTAAGATACTCAACAAGACAGGCAGAATCAGTGTCTTTTGAAGCTAGACGAAGTAGGGTGTTTTTTACTACTCGGTACTCAACACCAGCTTCACGGAGTTTATTCCGCAAATCATTCGCCTGATCGACATCCAGACCACGATAATCAGCCAGAAAAGCTGCTTTAGCTTCTTTTAGCTTTGCCGCAAACTCAGCGACAAGGACTTCTTTGCTTTGTTTATTCAATGTCTCTCCTCCTTTCCTGTAGATTTCCGAGCTTTTACAAGCTCTTCATCCTAGCCTTTCAAGTAGGTGAAGAAGAGACGAATTGTCTCGAACACCATCCATCTCGCCTCGGCAGGTGGTTGTACCATTAAACCGATAGGTACCTGCTGTCTGTGGCCAGGAGTTGCTTATCCTGAATTGTCCGCTGCTAGTTTATAGCAACGATGCAAAACAATTTTATTTAACCAGAGCCTGAAGGTCTGACACATCGATATTGATGCCAGGGCCCATTGTTGAAGAAATGGTTACTTTCTTAACATAGGTTCCCTTAGCAGTCGATGGCTTAGCTTTGAAGAGAGCATCCATCAAAGTCAGCAGGTTCCCTTTGAGCTTTTCAGCTTCGAAAGAGGCCTTGCCAACAGGTGCGTGAACAATACCGGCCTTTTCGACACGATACTCAACCTTACCTGACTTGGCTTCTTCAACAGCACGCGAAACCTCGAAGGTAACCGTTCCGACCTTAGGGTTAGGCATCAGGCTACGAGGCCCGAGAAGCTTACCGATCTTACCAACGGTACCCATCATGTCTGGAGTTGCAATTGCTGTATCAAAGTCAAACCAGCCGCCCTTGATCTTTTCTACCAGATCATCACCACCAACGTGGTCGGCGCCTGCGTTCTGAGCTTCCAAGGCTTTCTCACCTTTAGCAAAGACCAGTACACGAATCGTCTTCCCAAGACCGTTCGGTAGAACGACCGCACCACGAACCATCTGGTCCGCTTTGCGAGGGTCAACGCCGAGTTTAACCGACACGTCAACGGACTCATCGAACTTGGCGAATGCCGTTTCTTTGAGCAAAGCCAAAGCCTCGTCAACTTCGTAAGTCTTGTCGCGATCGACTTTTTCCTTGGACGCTTTTATGTGTTTTCCTGTTGCCATTGTCTATTTTCTCCGCATTCAGCGTGTATTAATTAAGCTTCAACCTCAAGACCCATGCTACGCGCAGTTCCTTCGATAATACGCATGGCGCCCTCGATGTTATATGCATTCAAGTCAGGCATCTTAAGTTTGGCAATTTCTTCAACCTGAGCCTTGGTGACTTTACCAACCTTGTCTTTGTTAGGAACGCCAGACCCTTTAGGAATCTTTGCGGCCTTAAGCAGAAGAACTGCAGCTGGTGGCGTTTTGGTAATGAACGTGAAGGAGCGGTCAGCGTAAACCGTAATGATTACCGGAATAATCAGACCGTCCTGGTCCTGCGTTCTGGCGTTGTAAGCCTTGCAGAACTCCATGATATTCACACCGTGCTGACCCAATGCAGGACCGACGGGCGGTGAAGGATTTGCTTTACCGGCAGCGATCTGCAACTTTATCTGTCCAACAACCTTTTTGGCCATGAAATGACTCCTTAAAAACTATATTCCACCAGCAATTAACTGGTCTTTTCAACCTGAATAAATTCGAGCTCTACCGGGGTTACACGGCCAAAGATACTAACCATAACCTTGAGCTTTGCCTTATCAGGTTTGACGTCTTCAACAATGCCAGTGAAATTCAAGAAGGGGCCATCAATAACCCGAACCGTTTCACCAACCTCAAATTCAACTTTTGGCTTCGGTCTCTCAACGCCTTCTTCCATGCGCGCAGAGATCTTAGCCACTTCATCGTCAGGGATCGGTGGAGGCGTTGTACCGCCACCAACGAAACCGGTTACTTTCGGGGTATCCTTAACGATATGCCAAGTTTCATTGTTCAACTCGACATGGACAAGGATATATCCAGGGAAGAACTTACGGGTGGAGGTTTTACGCTCACCGTTCTTCAACTCCACAACAGTTTCCGAGGGGATCAAAACCTCGCCGAACAGCTCTTCCGCGTCTAACGAACGGATTCGCTCTTCAAGGCTAAGCTTAACCTTGTTCTCGTAACCTGAGTAGACATGTACTCCGTACCATTTCTTCTCGCTCATTGGATTCACCAGGTCTCCTAGTTGAGCAAGGTCTGGATCATTGCCGACAATGCAGAGTCAACAATCCACAAGAAAACTGCCACCATCAGGACAAGAACTATGACAACCATCGTCGACCCGTAAGTTTCCTTGCGGGTTGGCCATGTGACCTTTTGCAGTTCAGCTTTGACCTGCTGGAGAAATTCGCCAACCTTGGTATTCACTATAGCAACCTATACTTAAGGATTATCGTTAAAGTTATTTGGCAGGCCAGGTAGGATTCGAACCTACAACACCCGGTTTTGGAGACCGGTGCTCTAGCCATTAGAGCTACTGGCCTGCAACCTTAAACAATCTGATCCGCTCGCCGTGAGCCCTACTTGGTCTCTTTATGGACCGTGTGCTTACGACAGAAACGACAGTACTTCTTGAACTCCAGCTTATCAGGAGTATTTCTCTTGTTCTTGGTCGTCGTGTAGTTGCGCTGCTTACACTCTGTACAGCCAAGAGTCACGATATCACGCATTGATTAATCCTCGGCGTCCCACCCGTTAAGGCAGGACGCCTGATCTTGTAAAAATTCAGTTAGAAGCGATATTACTCGACAATATCACTGACGACACCGGCGCCAACCGTACGGCCACCTTCGCGGATTGCGAAGCGAAGCT
>CBDUFN010000216.1:0-5300 GCA_965366475.1 uncultured bacterium
GGCTTTCCGGTAGACCCCGAGGTGAATACGATCAACCCTGGCACTTCCTTTTGTAAAAATGTTGTAATAATTTCGTTCTTTTCTGAGGAGGGGCATGGTTCAAATGTCCACGAGTCTTCTGGATCAAACCTGAACAAGCAGTCCACTCCCGCAATGTTCATAAATTCTGGCAATTCATGTTCAATCTCTGCTGTAAACGGGACTAATATAGCTCTGGCCTGCATAAGAGCAAACATAAGAGAGCAAATCTGGGGGGAGTATTCGCCAACGAAGCCGCAAACAGTACCACGACCAATCTTGTAGCTCGGCAAAAGTTCCGTCCAGGTATCAACCATATTCATAAAACCGGCGTAACTATATTCATTATTATTCCAGAAAAGAGCAGGCTCTGAATTCTTCTGGCGCATACGATCAAAGATTGTATTAATTGCTTGCATTTATCTTTGTTCCTTAAAGAAAAGATCAATACTCGATCAACATTGATCCCCAAGATAATCCGACACCGAAACCTGATATGAGGACCCTTGAACCTTCTGCAATCCTACCCGCAGCAATCGCCTTCTTCAAGGCAACCGGGACCGAGGTTGAAACCAGGTTTCCAGTTGTGGCCAAATCAACAAAAACCTTTTCTGGATCAAGCTTGAGAGCCTTTGTAAGGGAATCGAGAGTCAGTTTACTCGCCTGGTGGAAAACATATTGGTCTATATCACCCACTTCGAGTGAATTCCGCGATAATAATTTTTTGATTTGTTTAGGGACGGTCGACTGGATGAAACTCCAAACGGCCATTCCATCCATGTGAATATCATTTTTGCTACGAACGTTTCCACTTCGATCAGTTTCTTCGACAGCTGTCTCTTCTGAACAAGGAAGTCGACATCCTCCCGCTGGAACATAAAATTTACGATGATGTTTACCCGAGGAAGCAAGCATCAGGTCGGATATGCCCGTGTCATCATTAGAAGCAGAAACGAAAGAAACCGAGCCACCATCTCCAAACAAAACACTGGTGGAGCGATCCTGTTTGTTGATGTATTTTGAGTATGTGTCACCAGTAGCCAAAAGAACATTAGTCGCTGTCCCGGCAATGATTAATGATCGTGCAATGGCTAGTCCATAGATATAGCCAGAACAGGCGAGGTTATAATCAAAGGCCAAGACATCTTCACTTAAATCCAGATACTCGTGAAGGAGAAAGGCATTAGATGGCATTATATAATCTGGAGTCTGGGTACAAAAAATGATGGCATCAATTGAGCTCTTATCTTGATTCCCCGACAAAAACATCTGGTCAGCAGCTTTTTTAACATAATCAAAAGCGGTTTCTCCCGCCCTAGCTATATGTCTTTGACGAACCCCTGACTTAGCTTCAACATGCTCCATCTCCCAATCAGGGTTTTCGACATTCAAGTCTTGGTTAGTCACAACTCTTTCGGGGAGTGCATACTCAATATCTTTGATAGCTACCTTCATAAGGCCTCACAATCTAGTACTTAAGCTTAGGTATTAATGAACTTATCCAACTTAGGAGGGTTTATCTTTGCAGGTTCCCACCACTTCTTAGCTTCCGTGATTGTCCAAGGGCGACCATGGCCAGGTAAGACAATTCCCTCTTCAGGTGAATCTTGTAAAATCCTTTCTACAGAATTCGACAGTTCCTCCACGTCAGCGCCGGGGTTATCTGTCCTGCCAATGGCCTCTCTGATAATGGTGTCTCCAGTAAATACGAATTGATCAACAATATAGCTACACCCGCCTGGAGTATGACCTGGCGTCAGGAGAGTCTTCACCACACCCCATTCATCGCACAAAGGCGAATCAGCAGAATCAAGCAAAACAAGATTGCGGGGAGGCTTGACCTGGGTTCCATCGAAACGGATAGAATAAAACGGTGCTTGACGAACCAAGCGATAATCGCCTGAATGAACTACGCAAGGGATATCATATTCAGAGCAAACGGCTGAGGCCGACGCAAGGTGGTCAAAATGGCCGTGGGTAAGGAGCACAAAATCAACCTTCTTACAAGCAGTGCTAAGGAATGTAATGAGTTCAGATGACCCGACTGCTGGATCAATAAGAAAAGCATGACCAGAACGCTTTGAGGTCACAAGATAACAATTAACCTTCCATTGGTCTTGCGCAGCCAATACACTGACAATATGAGTCTCAGATTCATAGTCTGGGTATTGACGAAAAGCATTCAATTTACCACTCCCAAGTACAATGTCTGGCCTGTAATGACCGCAGCAGAAGAAGATGTGTAAAATGAAATCGCATGATAAATTTCATCTACCGTCACCGGCCTCTTGATAGTTTGCAGGTTAAGCATGTTTTGGTGCCATTCATCACCGAAAATATCAGCAGCCTCAGTCGCAATCAAACCGGGAGCCACGATGTTACAAGTAACATTAGCTCCGGACAATTCGCGTGCGTATACTTTAATCATTTGTTCGATCGCGGCCTTGGTCGCCGAATATACTGATGTTCCTGGTTCATGCAAACGGGTCATAACCGAAGAGATAGCAACGATCCTGCCAGACTGTTGTACTGCCATCACCTTCCCAACTTCTCGCAACACAAAAAAACTTCCAGCCACGTTTATTCTTAAATAATCCTCCAGAACTTTTGCCGGGGTCATTGTAAAAGGCAGAACCGATGACATCAAGCCCGCGTTACAGACAAGAACATCTATTTTACCTGCGTCTTTCTTGATTTGTCGCACCCAAGACCTGACCTGCAACTCATCTCCAATATCAACCGTAGCATGTTGATACATTTCTGATTGAAGTGGGGATGGACTCCTGCTACACCCAAAAACTTGATTTCCAGCGTCTAAAAAAAGTTGTGCCAGTTGGAGACCAAGACCTCGACTCGTCCCAGTGACAACAATTACTGAACAATCCGGATTATCCATAACAAGTCTATTCCTTAATCAAACTTGCAACATAGGAAGCAAGAGTTTTAATCGTAAGCGAAGGATTATTCATATTAAATTCGCCAATTTCATCTAGGGCAAGGAAGATATCTTTGTCTGCAACAACTGAGGCTCTCTCTTCAAGATCAGAGATAAATGTAACAAAACCAAGTGAGTCAAATTCTGAGTTACTACCTAAAACAACCAATTCTTCAGAAAATAAAGCTGTTGAGGAAATGACACCTGAATCCTGAAGGCCTTCAATCGTTTCTCTAATAACTTTAAGCGCTGTTTCGTAGTTAGACATAATTTTCTCCATTTATTGATATATTGAAAATTTTAGCTAAGTGGTATTTTTCAAAAAACATTAAGGAATAACGAAAACAACTGAGAATCATCCTGAGTAGAGCGGAAGAACCTCTTCGGGAGTACCAATCATCCTAACTTTCTTATCCTCCAACCAAACAACTCTGTTACAAAGTCTCTTAATGTCACCAGTGCTATGCGAGACCAAGACGATCGTCACTCCTCGGCTTCGGAATTCATCCATTTTCAACTTACATTTTTCCTGGAACTTAAAATCTCCAACGGCCAAGACCTCGTCAACCAAAAGGATCTCCGGATCCAGATGGGCAATAACAGAGAAACCCAATCGGGCCAGCATACCACTGGAATAGGTCTTGATAGGCTGATCGATAAAATTGCCTAGTTCAGAAAACTCTATAATATCATCCAAAAAACTAGTAATTTCTGACCTTAGTAATCCCAACAAAACACCGTTCAAGAGGATATTCTCTCGCCCAGTTAAATCATGGTGAAAACCACCACCTAACTCAAGAAGCGGAGAGATCCGGCCATTAACAATAACATTCCCAGATGATTGTTTTAGAACACCGGCCATCAATCCTAACAGGGTGCTTTTCCCAGCGCCGTTTCTACCAATAAAGCCGATAGTCTCACCTTTTTCAATCTGAAACGAGACATCACTAAAAACTTCAAAACGAGTTTGTTTGAAAGCCGTGATAGATTTGGGGAGATTGAACAAAAAAGATTTAAACCCTCCCGTAAAGTGATGATAGAGAGGGTAATTCTTTCCGACGTTTTCGAAAGTAATAACAGGCGACATCATAATAACTCAGCAAATTTCCACGAAAGTTTTTTGTAAATGCGATTGCCAAAGAACAGAAAGACAGTACCATAGACAATACTCAAACCTATATAGTTGAAGTCCAGCACGCCCTCAAGAAAAAGACGTCGCCAGGAGATCATTAATGGTGCAAAGGGGTTTAATAAAAGCAACGGTTGGTATTTCTCAGGCAACATCGTCTCTGGATAGATGATTGGAGTCATGTAAAAGCTAAGAGTAATGAAAATACCAGCAAGCCTTTCAAGGTCCCGGAAGAAAAGATTCATTGATGCAATCCCCAAAGACAAACCGTATGAAAAAACAAACTGTACTGTTAGCAGTAACGGAATACCGTAAATCCACGACAGACTCGGAGTTTTGTCATAAATGAACATAAAGAACACAAGGACAGGTATCGCCACAATGAAATGAATCATTTCCTGCAAAAGAGAGCTGATAACGAGTATGTTTCTAGGGAATTTTACTTTTTTGATGATAGAGGTGTTCCCTATAAAAATACCTGGTGACGCACTGAATGAGTTGCCCATCCATTGCCACGGGAACAATCCAGCCAGCAAAAAAATTGTGTAGTCCTCCATCTGGATTCGCATGACAACCTTAAATGCAACAAAGTAAACCATCGCAAAAGCAAGAGGCTGGCCAACTGACCACAAATAACCAAAGACGCTACTTTTGTAGCGCACCTTCACCTCTTTGAGCGTCAGTAAAAAGACCATATCAATAAAATGTTGAACATTACGTGTCAAAGAATCACCTATTAGAAAAACGAAGTTATCTGACGATCAGCACGCCAATTAAAACAATTCTGCATCTTTTAAAAATGACAATAACGGTGCATCAGTATCTTTTTTTGACAATATTGGCGCAGTTTGCGTAGGCCAGTCAATCCCAATTTCTGGATCATTCCAAGCAAACGACATATCACATTCGGGGTGATAATACTCGGTAGTTTTATAAACGACTTCCGCCACATCAGAAAGAGTCAGGAAACCATGCGCGAACCCTTCAGGTAACCACATCTGCCTTTTGTTCTCCGTTGAGAGGTGCACGCCAACCCAGTTACCAAAAGTAGGAGAATTTCGTCGGATATCAACAGCAACATCAAAGACCTCTCCGACAACACAACGGACCAACTTCTCCTGTGCGGCAGGGTGTAACTGATAATGCAGCCCCCTTAAAACGCCTTTAACAGAGCGTGAATGATTATCCTGTACAAACTTAGTTTTCAGGCCAGTAACA
>CBDUFN010000217.1:0-5291 GCA_965366475.1 uncultured bacterium
AAAATGAATCAAAAATGAACAAATAGAATCTTTTATCGTAGACATTTACAAACCTAATGGCCTCAAAATGCTCATTGACAACCCGATCTTGTAAATAAATAGAAAAAGGGTGTGAGATGTCTTGAAAAAATCAGCGGATGGCACTATGATTGGCGCGTTCTTCAGCCGCATAATTTTATTCCTGACATCACCGGAGGAAGCGTGGACCGAGAGTTGAAAGCTCACGAAAAACAAGCCCTGCTCGCCATTGCGCGCCAAGCGATAGTTCAAGGTGTACAAACCGGCCAAGAGTACATCGAACCGCGAGAAGAGAAGGCGCTGAACCAACGCAACGGTTGCTTTGTCACAATCAAGCAGAACGATCAATTACGTGGCTGTATTGGTAACTTTCAGTCCGAGTTGCCGCTATTCAAAGAGGTGGCTCAGATGGCACAGGCTTCTGCAGCCAAGGACCCTCGCTTCTACCCTCTAAAAGAGGAAGATCTTGATAATTTCAAGCTTGAGATTTCTGTCCTCTCACCATTACTAAAAGTTGAAGATATTGAAGACATTGAAGTTGGTAAGCACGGAATTTACATTGAGAAAAGCTTCTACCGAGGAGTTCTTTTGCCTCAGGTCGCAACCGAACACAACTGGGACCGTCAGACTTTTCTTAAACAAACATGCATCAAAGCAGGTCTCCCTACAGATGCATGGCAGGCAGAAGATGCCGATATCTATGTTTTCAGCGCTCAAGTTTTCGGCGAAGATTCTATTGAGTAATACTTCGCTTGCATAAAATATAAATAAAAACGGGAAGGCACTTTGCCTTCCCGTTTTTATTTAATTCACCAAGAAACTTCTACAACTCACTTTTAGCAATTCACTCATCAAGGATCCCAGCGCGTTGTCACACGTCGATCGATCAAGTAATTACTTCCCGGGAGGCTTTTAACATAGTCCTTTATTTCTGTCGCAACTTTAGCTATTTCGACAGGAGACTTAAAGGAACGCTTAACGTCTGATACGACGGCAATGGAAATTGACATAATTGAAAAACGCCGCTTCACACCATAACGATCAGTACCTTCAATAAACCCTTTGTCACGGTCTTCAGCAACATAATATTCAGGAATCAAACGATCAAACTCGTTGATAATTGCCTGACAGACTTGCTCTACCTTATCAGGCGAAGTAATCAACACAAAATCGTCGCCGCCAATATGACCGACAAAATCCTGTGATTCTGCATACTCATCTTTAGCGCGATACAGGACCTCACCGGTCATCTTTATCAGGTCGCTACCTTTTGCATAGCCATACTTATCATTAAAGGCTTTAAAATCATCAAGATCAATATAGCAAAGAGCGAACTTCTCACCATGATCCATCTTATCCTTAAGAACTTGCTCTATCGCTAAGTTACCGGGCAATCGCGTCAAAGGACTTGCATCGAGATAACGTTGCTGACTGTCCTTAATTTTCAACATCATCTCCTGAATTTCACGACCGAGACCATCACTTGCAGTCAGAAATTCACCGGGAGACATTTCATCCAGAACAACATCACCAAGGTATTGAGTTGCCTGACGTAAACGATCCATAATTCGCGCAGCCTGATGCACGGCAAAAGCCATTCCAACTAATCCCCCTAGAAAGCCAATTAAACCGAGGACCATAACTGCACTTTGTCTATCACGAATCGACTCTAAAACGTCTAAAGCAGAGGGATCGAGCTGTACAGCGACCTGCTCCAAAGAGGACAAAGCTGTCAAGCAAGCCAACATAAAACTCGCTGACGTGATAAGGAAACCGATCAAGATGTAACGTATAAGGGTAAAATGCATATTCATCCTGGAGAATGCACTGAAGTGACGTCTTAATATTTAAGGATTCGGCTCGTCGATGGCTTCTTCCTTAAACCAGCGTTCAAACCAGGTCCGATGATCTTTTTCCGATAAAAGTCTCAAATCATTCGGTCCCAACCAAACCCCACCACAACTGACACATTTGTCCATTGGGACCCCTCTAAAATCAATGGGTTCTATGTGATCACCACACTTAGGGCATCGTCCAAGACAGTACTCACGGATCAACTTTTCACGTGTCTCTGTTTTAATTTTATCAATTAGTTCTATCTCTAAATCATGAAAATATTTGTTCTCTAAGGCTTTTTTACGTTCTTCCCATGCGTCTGTCATTTCGGCACCTCCTTGGTGTTACAGGTTTTTCCAATTATAACAAGCATTTGAAGACCAGCAACATCACCTAAAGATTAAGTTCAAAGCGTCCGGAGCCATAAGTGGCTCCTTTTCCAATTCCCAGCATCGATGCAATCGCAAAGACCCAATAAACCTTTTCCAGAGCATGCCCATGAATTGTCAATTGTCCCATAAAACCACCAACAGCCATCTCTTGCCTGCCCTTAACAGGACGCCAATCATACCAACGAAACTGCTCACCAGTGACATTTAAAAGGGCCAGTTGCGACAAGAGATAAGCGGGATCATCAAGGACTTCCTGTTCACAATGCGCATAGAGGAAAGATGTCACTCGTCGTAACATAAAGGGAAACATCTGCTCAAGATTTGGCTTTCTGAGTGGTTTGCCATCCACGATAAGCCGCGCAGGAGTGACATACTTAACAGTCAGGTGTTGATGAATTCTCTCTTGAGGTAGAAACCAGGGTAATGGAAGGACAGAACAGGCTAAGCCATCGATAGGAGCATTGTGCGCCCAGACCAAACGTTCGGAACAATCGGACTCTTGACTATAGAGCTTGCTTACAGTGAATCTTCCTTCACCTGAAATCAGGCCAAGGCTACCTAAATGGATCAAACTACGTAAGAACTCGTGGATTAGCGGAATGCCGGTGCCAATAAATAGCACCTCAAGCTCAAGTTGATCATCAACATCATACGACTCACGTTGCATAATCGGCATGGTGAGAACAAACGCCGGAGCCGGTTTCTGATATTTACGTCTGGCAACAGGATCGTCACTTAAAGCGGGTTGAAAAAGTGCCGCCCATTGTCTGCGAGAAAGATCATTATGAGGATCAAGACCCTGCTTGCCTGCCATACGAAGAACTCGCCCCATACCGAGAAAATCAGCAGGCTGCAAAGAGCAGGAGGTAGTGAAGACCAAAACAAAACGTACCTTAACAACATCAACATCTTGAAGAGGCTCTGGCCATTCTGGGGTTAAAAAATCATTCTCAACAATCATTGCAGGTTATTGTAGTCCTTGTACAATTCTGTTAGAGTTCGGCCAATCAATAACATCTATCTATTGGTGCAGATCAAACTTAATGAATAACATTCTGCAACGTCTGCGCCAGAAAAGCCTAATAATATCATGTTGAAATTTGAACTGCTCGCAAAAGACCAGAACACTCGCGCTCGCCGTGGACGTGTAACAACCCCGCACGGCAGCATTGAAACTCCAATTTTCATGCCCGTCGGCACCCATGGTGCCCTAAAGGCAATGACACCGGCGCAAGTCGATGATGCGGGCGCACAGATTATCCTCTCCAACACTTACCACTTGCACCTTAAACCGGGTGAAGGGTTGGTCGAAAAAGCCGGTGGCTTGCACAAGTTCATGAACTGGCCCAAGCCAATCCTTACCGACAGTGGTGGATTTCAGGTCTTCTCTCTACCTAAAAAAGAGATTACAGACACAGGCGTATTCTTCAAACACGAGATCAATGGTGATCGTATCTTTCTTGGTCCCAAAGAAGCAACCGGCATTCAAAACCGCCTCGGTGCAGATATCATCATGGCGTTCGATGAATGTATCCCCTTCCCGGCAACACATGATTATGCAAGCAAATCTATTCGCAAAACACTCAATTGGGCTGAGCAATGCCTTAAAGCACACGGCCGCGAAGATCAGGCCCTTTTTGGTATCGTTCAGGGAAGTGTTTATGACGATTTGCGACGTGACTGTGCCCTTGCACTGAAAGACATGAACTTCCCTGGGTATGCCGTTGGTGGTGTCAGCGTCGGAGAAGGACTTGAGCTGCTGAAAAAGGTTGTCGACTATACCGAACCCTTCCTGCCCGAAGATAAACCACGTTACCTGATGGGAGTTGGTCTACCTGAAGATATCCTGGAAAGCATAGAACGCGGCATGGATATGTTTGACTGTGTCATCCCAACTCGCTACGCACGCAGTGCAACCCTCTTTACAAGGCGAGGAAAAATCAGGCTGACAAACAAGAGATACCGTAGAGATTTCTATCCAGTTGATGCCTCTTGCACTTGCTACTGTTGCAGCAACTTCACAAGAGCCTACTTACACCATCTTTTCAGCGCCAATGAAGTTCTATCTGCAACGCTGGCCGCCATTCACAATGTACGTTTCTACCTCGACATGGTTGCCGAGGCACGAACAGCAATAGAAGCAAACGACTATACAGCGTTTAAAACAGACTTCCTCGGTGAGTATTTACGTGATGATGGGAAACCTGGCCGCTGATGAATTCCGGCGGCCAGCATATTTAAGCCATGGAAAGCAATTCGCATACACCAACGATTGACATCGACTATGCTAAGCGTCTTCACAAAGCCCTGACGGCGAACGCCAACGAACTTTTTCAGATTCTGACCGATCCGGATATGCAGGTTCTACGTTCGACCTGCAAAAACCAGAATCTTAACGAAGAGCACCTTCTCACACTACTCAAGCGCCGCGACCTCAGCGAAGACCTCCTTAAGACAATCTATCAACTCGACATAGCCAAAAGCAGTCACCGCCTTCATGTTGCCCTGGTTAAAAACCCGGGGACGCCAGGGCCTGTTGTACTTGCTTTACTCCCTTTCTTACATCTTTTTGAGCTAGTCGATCTATGTCTTATCCCAGGTGTGACGCCTGACCAGAAGTTTGCCGCAGAACGTGCCATACTTCAGCGCCTACCCACAACAGAACTTGGAAACAAAATGACGTTAGCTAGACGAGCGACCGCCACTGTTGTTGGAGCTATTTTGAAAGAAGGAGAAATCCGACTGGTTGATATTTGCCTTGGTAGCCCGCGACTTCGAGAAGTTGCCATTCTCCAATTTATCAATGGTGCCTCTGCCTCTCCAGAATCAATATCTATGGTCGCGAGACATCCCAAATGGAAATTACGCCCAAACCTCAGGCTTGCTATCCTGAAAAACCGAAGAACACCATCTGTTTGGTTTACACTCTACCTGCCACAACTCAGAACAGCTGACATTCGAAACCTTCTTGCATCGCGTAGGCTGAATCCTTCGCAGAAGAACCTCGTCCAGGACGAACTAAAAAAACGTGGGGCTGGTTAATTA
>CBDUFN010000218.1:0-5278 GCA_965366475.1 uncultured bacterium
GCAACAGTTGGGGCGTTCCGACCGGCGACATTACACATCTCTTCCGCAACCTGGATTTGACTCCCCAGCGAACCACTGTAGCGGTATCGGGTCCGGCCGGAATGTATCGTTTTATCAATCCTCTTTTGTTGCGTATGGGGGTTGATGAAGACTCTCTCTTCCTCAACCTCGAGCGGCATATGAAGTGTGGCCTCGGCAAGTGTGGTAAGTGCCGTATCAATGATGTCTGTGTCTGCGAAACAGGCCCGATTTTCCCCTATAGCCGAGTGAAGCACCTTAAAGAGGCGATTGAGCGATGAAGCCACGGGTTGGTTTTTTTGATTTTACCGGTTGCGAAGGGTGCCAGCTAACGATCCTCAATCTTGCCGAAAAGCTTCTCAATGTTCTCGATTTGGTTGAGGTGGTCGAGTTTCGTGAAGTGCAAAGTAGCGACAGTGCGGACCTCGATATCGCATTTGTTGAAGGAAGTATCTGCCGCCCGGATGAAGTGGCGCGTTTGCGCGTGATTCGCTCGAGAAGCAAGAAACTTATCACTCTTGGCGCCTGTGCCGATCTGGCCGGGATTAATATCGCGCATGAAGTGAGTGACGGCGCAGAGTTGGCCATGGCCGTTTATGGAAGCGACAGTCCTCATTTGCAAACTGGACCTGCCCGTCCGGTAAGTGCTGTCGTGCCGATCGATGGGCGAGTCCCTGGTTGTCCGATTGATGGTCAAGAGTTCTTGTCAATTCTCCATGCTCTCTTGCTAGATCGTCCTGCCGATTTGCCGGCATTTTCACTTTGTGTTGAGTGCAAGCTGGCCGAACTTCCTTGCACCTTTGAACAGGGCATCGTTTGTCTTGGCCCGGTGGTTCGAGCCGGTTGCAACGCCCTCTGTATTGAAGGTGGTGATCGTTGCCGCGGATGCCGTGGCCTGGTCGATAACCCGCGTGAAAGCTCCTATCATCGCGTGCTGGAGGCATTTAATCGTAGCGTGGATGACATTTTAGATGAATACCGCACCTATAACTTGCGGATTGATGACGAATAATGAAAATTCAGGTTCCTTATCTCAGTCGTATTGAAGGTCACGCTCATCTGGTTGTGGATACACAGGCCGGAGAGGTTGTTGAGTGTCATCTTGAGGTTGTCGAGACGCCTCGCTTTTTTGAGAAGCTGTTGGTTGGACGGCACTATTCAGAAGTCGCGGGTTTGGCTTCGCGTATCTGTGGAGTCTGTTCGCATTCACATACCCTGGTCTCTTTGATGGCGACCGAGCGGGCGTTCGGAATGGAGGTTAGTGACAAGGTCACAAGTTTACGTCGCTTGCTGATGTCCGGTGAAATTCTGCAGAGCCACCTGCTGCACCTGTATTTTATGGCCGTGCCTGACTACCTTGGAGTCAACAGTCTGTTGGCTATGGCGCAATCTCGTCGTGATCTGGTTTCAAGGGCTTTGCGTCTGAAGAAGTTGGGCAGTGATCTCTGCGAAGTGATCGGTGGTCGACCGGTCCATCCCGTCACAACATGTGTTGGTGGTTTCTACCGCTTTCCAGAGGCAAATGAGTTGCAACGCTTGCGTCGTCAGCTCTCTGAGGCCTTACCGGATTTAGAGCAGACCGTGGAGTTGGTTGCCGGTCTCGATTGGCCAGATTTCTCACATCAAGCCGAATGCCTGGCTTTGCACGATGCGGAAGGCTATCCACAGTTCGGTGACACCCTGATTTCAAGTGCCGGATTTCAGGTCCCGAGTGACTGTTATCGGGAAATGATTCGCGAATATGTTGTTCCTCACTCCACCGCCAAACATGCCCGGATCAATGAGTCGACCTACATGGTGGGGCCGCTTGCTCGGTTGCGTCAGGGTTATCATCACCTGTCTCCGCTGGCCCGTGAGGTTGCTGATTTGTTGGGCTTGTCACCCTCAACAAAAAATCCTTACCTGTCACAAGGCGCCCGTCTGGTTGAAGTGTTGCACTGTGTTGAACAATCGATGCACCTGATTGATCATCTGCTGTTGGATGGACTGGATTACGAGGCTCCCGTTGTTACCTGTAGGGCGAGAGAAGGAGTCGCTACCCTCGAGGCTCCACGTGGCGTCCTGTTGCATGCTTACAGTTATGATAAAGAAGGCTTTTTGACTGCGGCTGATTGTGTGATCCCCACAGCGCAGAACCTGGCTAACCTGGAAGCAGATTTAAGGGCAAGAGTTCCGCAAATTATTCATCTGGAGCCCGAAGCGTTTCAGGCAGAGTTGGAGAAGCTTGTGCGTGCTTATGATCCTTGCTTGAGCTGTTCTACTCATCTGCTGACCATCGATCGACTCTGAGTTTTGCCAGAGAGTCGAGATTTCACAGATATTGTTCCGTATTGTTAAAAAGAATGGCCACTTGGTGATCAACCCAAGTGGCCATTCTTTATGAAGAGGACTCACTAAAAGCTAAAGCAAAATGTTTCTATTCACTTCAAACGCTTTCTTTTATGACCGGGCGTCCTTCAAGAATCCACTGTTGGAGACCTCCAGTCACAATAACCACATCTTTGTAGCCCTTGCCAATCAAGTACTTTGCCGCTGTTGGTGCGCGTTTTCCTTTCAGGCACATAATTGCAATTTTTGTGTCTTTAGGCAGTTGAGGTAAGCTGACATTCAGCTCATCAAGAGGGATATGTGTTCGTTTTGTGCTGTCTATATGAAACTTATGAGCGTCTTCATCGAGGTTGATGTCGAGTAAGATCATTTCCTTTGAAACCAGCATGTCTGACAACTCTCGAGTAGATATCGCCTCGATATCAACGTCAGGGATTTTATTGGTGCTGATTAAAGGATACCCGGCCTTTTCCCATCCTGGGATCCCTTCTCGGAAGGCATAAACATTTTTATATCCAAGTGCAACCGCCCTCTCAGCGGCACGCCATGATGCAACGCATTTGGTTCCGAGGCAATAGAAGACTATGGTCTTGTTTTTGTCCTGTGGTAATTCGTATTCCAGCATTGCCATAATTATATTAACTGAGCCCTTGATATGCTTGTGATCAAATTCCATAGGGCTGAGAGGAAAGATAACAAGAGCGTTCTCTTTTTCCATGAGATCTTTTACACCTGCAGCATCTATTTCGTTGTAACCATTGGCTGCGAAAGAAGTACTAGAAATCAAGAGGATGAGTAAGGTTCCAAATACTAGTAACGAGGTTGATCTTTTCACTTTGTCGCCTCCTTTGTCGTTGGTTGATATTGACATCTTGCTTTTTAGTTAACAAGCACACATTAAACTAATAAAATCTTTTGCGTCAAATAATAATTGTTAAGATGAGTTCTTGGGGATAAAACAGTTGTCCTGATAACTTTCGGCATCGCTGATGCACTAAGTGCGTATATCAATTCTAACTGAATGTCAGGAGTCCCATGTTATGAAGCGTGCTTTGGTTGTAGATGATGAACCGTTGTTGCGGCGTCAGGTTGCTGAAATCGTTGCTGGATACGGGTTTGATGAAATTCTTGAAGCAGAGAACGGAGTACAAGCCGTTGAAATAGCGTCCCATCAGGAGATTTTGTTGGTTGTCATGGATGTTGGGATGCCTGTTATGGATGGCGTCACGGCTGCCGAAAAAATAGGCAAAATTAAACCCTTGCCGATCGTTCTGGTCACAGCAAATACTGAATCAGAGACAATTGAACGGGCGCGTTTGGCCGGCGTGATGAATTATGTTGTGAAGCCGGTGCGAGCGGAGCAACTTTTTGCCTCTGTCGATTTGGCGATTCACCAGTTTGTAGAACTCTCCAGCTTGCGTGATGAAGTGTCCAAGCTGCAGGAGACGCTGGAATCTCGCAAGGTGATTGATCGCGCCAAGGGCGTTTTGATGAAGCGGGGAATGGATGAACCACAGGCCTTCAGGAAGTTGCAGAAGCTGGCCATGGATAAGCGTAAATCGTTGCGTGACGTTGCCGAGGCGATTTTACTGACAGAAGATTGATCGATCCACTGCAATCCTTATTGGAGGTGTTATAATCAGTGTTACTTTAAAGACGCATTTTAATGGAGGCGTTTATGTCTGAAAGTGCAAACACTGAATGCAAGAACCCTGCAGAACATCACCTGCATATCTGTGAATTGAAAAAAGCCGGTGCGCATAACGAACTTGCCGTGCGTACCGATGATCCTGGTTATCTTTGCCACAACTGCAATGCTTCTGCTAACCAGCCTGAAGATCTTTGTAACCCCAGCCCATTTATCAAACGATAGCGTGCGATTAGTGATGATAGACATGGATACCTGCTTTTAGCGGGTATCCATGTTTCAAAGTTTGAAGCCTCAGCTTAAGCTCTGTTTTAACCCTGGGAAAAACTCATACAACGCTGATAGTTCCTGAACTCGTTGTCCCTTTTCAACAGCTTCCTGCAAGGGTTTGGTCAATGACATGTCTCCATAGAGGAAGGCACCGACAACTTGACCGTCATGGCAGGCCAGTCCTCGGTAATTGCCATCCTCCGCCACTTCAAAGAATCGGGTGCTGGCGTCGATTGCCTGAACTTGACCGATGCTGAAAAGGTCGACATCGAGCACTTTGATACGGTTGGTCATGGGCAGTTCTGAAAACTCTGCCTCAGCACCTACTGCATTGGCTCCGGCGATCAGACCTTGTTCATAGCTTGCCGGCCAGATTCCGTAGACTTTGCCGTGGTGTTCAGAAACGTCTCCAGCCGCAAGGATGTGAGGGTCTGAAGTAAACAGCTGGTCATTGACAATGACCCCTTGCTTCACCTTCAGTCCACATTGCCGGGCAAGGTGACTGTTCGGTCGAACGCCGGTCGCAAGGATAACCAGGTCTGCAGGAAATTCTCGACCATCTTCGAGGAGGACACCATGCACAGCCTCATCCCCTGTGAATTCTTTAACCTGAATTCCGCACTCGACTGCGATCTGTTGCTTTTCAAGATCTTTGAAGAGTAGTTCTGCCGCCTTTTCTGGGAGTTGTCGTGGCAGAAGCCATCCAAAGCCTTCCAGGACAGTGACTTGAGCACCACGTTTCTGCATCGCCCAGGCTGTTTCGAGGCCAAGCAACCCACCTCCAATGCAAACGGCTCGACACCCTGGATGGAGAGAATCGATCATTTCTCGCGCGTTCTCAAGTGTGCGCAGAACCATAACACCATCTCGATTTGCTCCCGGAATTGGCGGAATGAAAGGATGGGCGCCATTGGCCATGATCAAACGGTCATATTCAAGTTCTTTCCCGTCTCTTAGAGTTACTTTTTGAGCCTCACGATCAATAGTTTGCGCTTCTCCGGTCAGATAGTTGAT
>CBDUFN010000219.1:0-5271 GCA_965366475.1 uncultured bacterium
CGGTCAATGTGCCCTCAATTAGTGCCGACCTGCTGGCAGTCTTGCGTCCCCACCTTGAGCTCGCTGAACGTCTCGGTTCATTTCAGGCACAACTCTACGGCAAAGGTCTTGAAGAAGTTCGCCTTGAATATGCCGGCACGGTAACGAATCACCCGACTGAGCCTTTAACTATGGCGGCCCTTAAAGGTGTGTTAACTCCTATGGTCGGCTCTGAAGCGAACTTTATCAATGCTCCGCATTTAGCCAAAGAGCGTCGCATCAGAGTAACGGAAACACGTAGCCAGACAACGCGTGGCTTTTCCAGCATGATCCGACTGACAACGGTTGGCGCAAAAGGTGAAAATTCTCTTTGCGGAGCCATGTTTGGAGAAGGAGACTACCGTATTGTTCGCGTCAACGGCTGCAACGTTGAAGCTCTACCACATGGTCACATCCTGGTCCTCTTCAACAAAGACAACCCTGGAATCATCGGTTTTATCGGTCAGATCCTCGGTGAAGCAAAGATTAATATCGCAGGAATGAACCTCACCCGTAGCTCAACCGATGGGCAAGCGGTTTCTCTGATCAACGTTGACAGTTGCATCCCAGATGAAATCCTTGAAAAACTGCGGGCCCACGAAGACATTTTAGCCGCCAATCAAATTGTTTTAAGTTAAGGATTTTAACGTGCCAAACACCATAGAAACCCGTTTGCCAACGGGCGTAAAAGACTTTCTGCCAGTAAAAGCAGCCAAGTTAGACTACCTCCAAAACTCCTTGCGGAGCATCTATCGCTCCTGGGGCTTTCGCCCTGTCGCTCCTGCCGTGCTCGAAGATCTCGCCGTGCTCGAACTGGGGCTGGGAACAGACCTACGCGAAAAGACCTTTCGCTTTGACGATCGCCAAACCGGTCGTCTGGTTGCCTTCCCACCGGACATTACTCCTCAGGTGGCACGCATTGCAGCAACCCGCATGCGCGAGATGCCTCTACCATTCCGTCTCTGTTACAACGGTCGCGTGCTTCGTCATACCGAACAACGCCTTGGTAAAGATCGTGAGATTTTTCAATCAGGGGTGGAGTTAATCGGTCTCAGTGGTCCGGAAGCGGATGCAGAGATGATCGCAATGGCGGTGAAATGTCTGCAAGCGGTCGGCGCGACAGAGTTTACAATCGATATTGGACAAGTGGAATTTTTGAGGGGTATCCTCAATGACCTACCACTTGACAAGCAACAGATGACAGCTGTTCGCACAGCCATCGCCGCCAAAGATCTTTCAGGATTGCAGCGCCTTCTCAAAGACCTGCCACTAAACGATCAACAGAAAGCTGAACTACTCGTACTACCGAAGCTCTATGGCGGCCAGGAGATCCTCGACCAGGCCCGTAAAGCCATAACTAATCCAGCGTCTCAAAAAGCTCTGGACAACCTGGAAAAAGTCCTTGAAGTCCTCACGGTCTATGGAGTTGAAGAACATATCACTTTAGACCTTGGTGAAATGCGTGGTTTCGATTACCATAGCGGGCTGGTATTTCAAGGTTTCCTTTCAGGCTTTGGCAGAGATGTTTGTTCTGGCGGCCGTTACGATGGCTTGACTGAGCGTTATGGATTTACCTCGCCAGCCACAGGCTTTGCCTTCAACCTGTACAACCTGCTCTTTGCACTCGACAAACAACTCGATGGGCGCGCAGATGAAGGCACGGACATCCTGCTCTTCTCTTCGGGACAGGACAAAGCTCCGGCGCAGCGACTGGCAGCAACCTTGCGCAGCCAAGGCTACTCGGTGGCAAGAGACATTATCGACCGTGACCAGGAATCCAGTCTCGACTATGCCAAGCGCATGCTCTATCGTTATTTACTGGTCCTAAATTCATCAACAGAAGAAATGACCCTGATTCAAACAACGGACAAGAAAGAGACCAGCGTGTCTCTCTCTGCGATCGAATCAGGACAATTCAAAATTCAAAAATAGACTCGGAGAAAAACATGGCAAACGTCGTCATTGTCGGCGCCCAATGGGGTGACGAAGGCAAAGGTAAAGTAGTCGATATCTACACCGAACATGCTCAACAGGTTGTTCGTTATCAAGGTGGCAACAATGCTGGCCACACTCTTGTTGTTGGCGAGGAGACCATCGTTCTGCACCTGATTCCTTCCGGCATCCTGCATCCAGGCAAACGTTGCATTATCGGCAACGGTGTTGTCCTCGACCCCAAAATTTTCCTCGGCGAGATTGAAGGCCTTAAGAAAAAAGGTTACCTTCAGGACGATCAGCAGCTTGTGGTAGACAGCAATCTGCACGTCATCATGCCATGGCACAAAGCAATTGATCTGGCACGTGAGAAGAATGCTGATCGTAAAATTGGCACGACGGGTCGCGGTATCGGCCCCACCTACGAAGACACAGTAGGCCGTCGTGGCATTCGCAGGAGCGACCTTGTCAAGCCGCAGGTCTTCAGGCGCAAGCTCAAAGAAATCTTGCCTGAGAAGAACTTCCTGTTGGAGAAGTTTTTTGGCGAACCGACTCTCGATGAAGAACAAATATTTGCCGAGTACTCTGAGTATGCATTACAGATCGAGAAGTATATCGGCTGCTGTTCAAGCTCCCTGAATGCCTCTATCGAAGCTGGCGACAGCCTGCTTTTTGAAGGAGCCCAAGGAACGCTGCTCGACATTGACCACGGCACATACCCTTACGTTACGTCTTCTTCCACCTGCATCGGTGGAGTAAGCACTGGTTCCGGTATCGCTCCGCGACATATCACCGGCGTTATTGGTATCACCAAGGCCTACTGCACCAGAGTCGGTGAAGGGCCATTCCCTTCGGAACTGCATGATGAAATGGGTGAACGCCTGCGCAAAGCCGGACACGAGTTCGGTTCTACAACCGGACGTCCCCGTCGCTGCGGTTGGTTCGACGCCGTAGCTCTTCGCGAAGCGGTTCGTCTTAACGGTATGACAGGTCTGGCTATCACCAAACTTGATGTCCTCAACGATCTGGAAAGCATTAAGGTCTGCACTGCATATTCCTACAAAGGACAGCTTCTCGAGGAATTCCCTCGCGATGCAGACATCCTTCAGGAGTGCACACCCGTTTACGAAGAATTCGATGGCTGGTGCAGCGACATCTGTGATGCAACAACGATGGCAGAACTTCCTGCTGCAGCCAAAGCTTATTTGGCCAAGCTCGAAGAACTGGCCGGCTGTCCCGCAGTTCTGGTTTCCGTTGGCCCTCGTCGCGACCAAACGATTCAGGTCAGCAACCCTTTCGAATAAGTTAAATAGTTCTGGTTTCACTAACAAAAAAACGGGCCGCAATCTGCGGCCCGTTTTTTTGTTCATATCACCAATTATTCCGAGAGGTTACTGGATAAAGTAACCAGCAACCTTCCAATGGCCTTCATCAAGCATCACAGTGACATACTCGGAGACACTCTCGGCCTTTTGGTACTTGGAAGAAAATATCAGTGAAATGTACTCACCTTCGGGGCTATCTTTCGCTGAAGTGGAATAACTCGTATCTTCTGTCTGGCGCTCTATCAACGTTCCAGAAAGAATTCGAGCCTTTGATAACTTTTCGACCCAATCTTTCTCAGTGACTCTATCCTTCATCAGATCTGCCGCCATGCGCCAACTTTCCGCGTATTTTTCTGCATCGATCAACTGCAGGAACTCCATAGCAACTGCAGTCGCTTTTTCAGCCTTACCCTCATCAGGTTTTTCATTGAGCATCGGGAAGACAATCATAAAAATGCAGGCAAGAACTAGAACAATATGAATACGAAATTGCTTTGGTATCAAAGGACCCTCCAAGAAAAATTAAGTTGGCACAAATAATTACTATGAAAAAACTACGAGGTCTACAATATTTCCGTTTGAACGCGTTACAAAGTAAATCCGTTTATGCATCCTGCCCCAAGCGACGAAAAGCCGCGAGAACATCATTCTGATTGAGAATGCCAACCAACCGTTGAGGGTCGTCTGAATCAACCACGGGAAAGTAACTGATATTGCGATGCAGTTGTAAAATCTTCAAGGCTTCGCGTAAAGGCTGATCGGGCCGAAGGCAATAAGAGGCAGAAGCTGTCAAATCTCCGGCGACCACCAAAGGCACCAGGGTGGGCTCAAAAAGCAGGTTTCTGATTTCGGTGTAATCGATCACACCGATAAATCGATCACTGTCATCGACCACCGGGAAACGATCATAGCGACTATGCGCAATATGTTTGAGCAGGGCATAGTATGGCGTGCTGTGCCTTACTGTCTCGACGTTTTGCCGCATGATATGCCGCACCAGAATATCGCCGGGATCTTCGAGGCGGTGGCCTATGGGCACCCCCAATGAACTGCGGAAATGATGGACAACATTATGCATCCCTTCCAGAGCTCCAACCGGGGCTCTTTTCTGCAGCAAAGCCAGTATCGGAACTTCTCCTGAACGGACCAGACCATGCCTCACAGCCAGAGGGCCTATCAGTTCAAAAACAACCACCGAGCCCAAAACAACAGTTTCAAGGAGCTTACCACCTACCGGCCAGTGTTGCGCCAGTTGACTGGCAATGCCGATGGCAACGCCTGCCTGAGCCATCAGTGTCAGGCCAATGTAAGCTTTTTCGTTCGGACCGAACGCTCCAAGACGTGCACCAATGGCCGCACCAAGCCACTTGCCGAGAGTTCTGGCAACAACGTAGGCAACACCAAGCAGACCGATGTTCGTTAAAGTTTCAATATGAAGGTTGGCTCCGGCCAGAACAAAAAATGCAACATAAAGGAGGTAATCAACCTGGCGGATATCACTTTGTAACTTGTTCCAGCGCGGGCAACTATTGGCGAGGGTCATTCCCAGCACCATACTTGCCAGCAAAGGGTCAACCTGCAACATTCGGCATGCGGCAACGTTAACAGCAATACCACCAAGCATAAGAATCTTGTTCTCACTTGGCAGTTCAAGCCGCTGCGCCCAAATCGACATAGCAAACCCCAAGAGAGCGCCAACGACTATAGGTCCTCCCATACGCATGGCAAGAGCCGCAAAACTTTCTTCCGGGAAAATAAAGATATGCGCAAGAACAGCAAAACCGAGCACTGAAACCAGGTTATTGAAGCCGACCAGCGTCAAGACTACACTGGTTACCGGGCCCTCCGCTTCATATTCACGAATGACCATCAAGGTCGCGGCAGGAGCTGTTGCTACGGCAATAATGCCGAGGAAGAAAGAAAAGCTTAAAGAGGTCTGTAAGAGAGTTAAACCCGGAACGATCTTCTGTAAAAAAACCTGATTAACGATAAAGAC
>CBDUFN010000220.1:0-5230 GCA_965366475.1 uncultured bacterium
TTTTTTGTTTTTAATTGCTTCACTCAGCATAGCGTCCATCTGGGGGTCCGTGCACCTGGCAAATGAGTCCTTCAGAAACAGTGCAGACGAACGCTTGGCTGCGACTCAAGAAGTCCTCTATCGCGAATTCAAAAAACAAGAAATCATTTTACAGACTTACACTGTAATCATGCAGCAGTTTCATACGTTATCTCAGCGATTTCAAGATGAAGCAGAAATTGCAATCTTGCAGGATCGCCTTTACAACACCTTAGAAAAATCACAAATATCCACGACATTTTACCCTGCCGACATACGTGGCTTAATCGAAAAACAGAGCATGATCATGCTCTTCGATCAGGTTCGTCGTAGCAACAAACCACGCTTCCGCTACAGCAATGAATTTGGTGGAGTCCCCGTTCTCATGGTGGCCGCACCAATTTATGAAAAAAACGAACTCTCGCAAATCATTGTTTTACAAACCGTTATGGGTGAAGCTTTTCTACGTAACGTCACCAACTCACTGAACGTCTCTGCGGCTCTCATGTCGATTGAAGGTAAAGTGATGGCTAAAAGCAACCCAGAATTCACCATTCTGGATTTGACACCTGCACAAATCAATTTGGTCGGAAGCGGTCAGCCTCTCTTTCTTAATCATGAAGGTCGTCAGGACCCAGAGCGCCATCTCTTCTCAATCATCCCTCTCGGTAGCAGCGACATGGTTCTGCTTTCTCTCGAAGCCTCTCTGAAGGCAACGACAGACATACAAAATGAAACAATTCTACGAATGATTATGGTTATTATCGCTGTCATAATCGTTGGAACCATCTTTTATTTCCGCAAGATAAGCGCCATTACGCTCCCAGCGAGGGAACTGCGAAACGCAGCGGAAGCAATCAGTCGTGGTAATTTGTCTTACCGTATTGTCGATGTGAGCGATGATGAATTAGGGCAGATTGCCCTATCTTTTAACAATATGGCGACTGAGCTTGAAAGCTCCTACCAAGATCGCGCAAATCAAGATATTGCAAACGCACTTGCTTACGAAGAAGAGAAGGTCAAGCTTATCCTGGCAAAGAAAGAACGTGAACGCGAGAAACTCAATGAAGAATTGGCCCACATACAACGAGAATCAACCGCACTCTATCAGTTGAACCAGGCGATGACAGCATCGATCGAACTGGGAGTTCTATTCGACCGCATATTACAAGTTCTAAACGAAACGCTCTTTTGCGACCACATCGTTTTGTTGGTACACAATCCAGGAGAAAGTGTTCTTGAAGTCGTCAGAACTGCAGGGCTTGATGCTGATATCCTCAGCAAGGTTCGCTTTACTTTTGACCAGGGAATAACGGGTGAAGCGGCACAAAGCCAACGTCTGATTTACGTCAAGAACATAGATGATGACGATCGTAATTTGAGTTACCATGGCTTGATTTCAACTCGCGGATCGATGATTTCAGTACCATTAGTCGTTAAAGGCCGTTTGGTCGGCGCCCTTAATTTACATAAGAAGAAGGCTGAAGGCTTCTCAGCTTCAGAACAAAAACTGGTACAAGCAATAGCCAACCAGACAGCCATTGCCGTCGATAATGCGCAACTTCTGGAAAGAAGTCGCGATCTAAGTAATACAGATGAATTGA
This sequence comes from uncultured bacterium, assembly GCA_965366475.1. Lineage (GTDB taxonomy): Bacteria > Desulfobacterota > Desulfuromonadia > Desulfuromonadales > BM103 > M0040. The sequence continues at coordinate 1,623 of CBDUFN010000220.1, forward strand.
CAGGGCTCTCAAACCGGAGACATTTTCAGGAAATTCTCAAACGAGAAGTTGCCCAAGCAAGGCGTTTCAGCTCAATCTTCTCGATTGTCATGTGTGACATAGATGACTTCAAACAACATAAGTCAACTTTAGGGAACATGCATTCTGATGCGCTGTTAAGGCAGGTTGGACAATCGCTCTTAAAGAGCACTCGTGGCATAGACCTTGTAAGTAGATTTGGGAATGACCAGTTCATTATACTCTTACCCAAAACAGACAAAAAGGGTGCTTTTGCAGCTGCGGAAAAACTTCGTAAACGTATTATAGAAGAGGATTTTTCAAAACAGATTGAGTCTGAAAAAAGTTTCAAGTTGACAGTCTCTTTTGGAGTAACAGAGTTTCCTGGTGACAGCAAAAACATTTACGAGTTATTAAATCTGGCTGATCGAGCACTCTACGCTGCTAAAAAAGACGGTAGCAACTGCACCGTAGCCTGGGAAGGATCGGCACCAGCGCCAGAGTAAATCCTAAAGAAAGAAAGAAAAGACAAAAGGCCACCTCAGAGATGAGGTGGCCTTTTGTACTAAATATTCAGCGAAGAAACGAGAACCTAGCACGTTAGTAAATCAGATAGAGACGTTGGCAACAGGTTTAATACTGTGCTAGAGAAACTTCACCTCTCTAATCTCTTGAAACAAAGAAACTCTTCTGATGAAATCCTTATGCAGAATAAAAGTCTAGGGAAAGATAGGTGGAGCCATTAGACCTTTGCTTTCAGGCAAGGAAAGCATGAGGTTCATGTTCTGTACGGCTTGCCCTGCAGCGCCTTTTACAAGGTTATCGATTGCAGCAAGAACGATGACGCGACCAGTTCTCTCATCGACAGAGAGACCGATGTCACAGTAGTTACTCCCCCTGACCTGCGCAATATTTGGCAAGACACCTTTAGGGAGAACACGAACAAAAGTCTCCTCAGCATATCTTTCATCATAAAGATCATGAAGCATATCAAGTGATATCATATTGATAAAACTCGCATAACAAGTACTCAAAATGCCTCTATTAACAGGGAGCAAATGCGGTGTAAAGCTTATCCTTACATCGTTACCGGCCAATCGGGAGAGTGATTGCTCTATCTCCGGAGTATGACGGTGCCTCGGTAGACTATAAGCCCTAAAACCTTCATTAACTTCACAATAGAGAGACCCCACATTAGCAGCACGACCTGCGCCACTTGTTCCTGATTTACTGTCTACAATAATGGTTGAAAGATCAATCAGTGTCTTTTCGAGTAGAGGAGCCAAGGCAAGAGCAATACTGGTTGGATAACAACCCGGATTGGCAATCAAACGTGCACTAGAGATCTTTTCGCGGAAGAGTTCAGGAAGGCCGTAAACAGCCTCACCAAGCAATTCAGGAGCAGTATGCTCTTGATACCATTCCTCATAAGTGGGCACGTCTGTAATCCGGAAGTCTGCAGAGAGATCAACGACACGGCAGCCAGCGTCTAACAGATCAGGAATCATTCCCATCGCAGCCTGGTGAGGAACCGCTGTAAAAACAAGATCAGCTCTTCCAGCTAACCCAGCAGGATTGACATCTTCGAAAACCAGGTCAACACAACCGTATAAGGATGGGAAAACATCACCAACAGAGAGTCCAGAATATTGCCGAGAGGTTACACACACCAATTCAATGTCTGGGTGCTGAGCAAGAAAACGTAGCAACTCAACGCCTGTATAACCACTTGCGCCTACAACAGCGATCCGATGCATATCAACTCCTTAAAAAAGGATCCTTTTAACAATTAAGAATCTACAAACGGAAAAAGGGAAACCCGTGGGTTTCCCTTTCAACCAAATATCCCATCGACCCAATGGGTCGCAAGGTATTAACGCTTGGAGAACTGGAAGCTACGGCGTGCACCGCGTCGACCGTACTTCTTACGTTCCTTGATACGACTGTCGCGGGTAATGAAACCTGCTTTTTTCAGCGAATCACGAAGCTCTGGATTAATTTCAAGCAGAGCCTTAGTGATGCCGTGTTTGATAGCACCAGCCTGGCCGGAAGGACCACCACCAGAAACATTAACGGAGATATCAAATTTGCCTGTATTCTCAGTTAACTCAAGAGGTTGACGTACAACCATCTTGGAGGTCGGGCGACCGAAATACTCATCAATCGTCCTCTGGTTAATGGTAATCTCGCCTGTACCTGGTTTCATCCAGACACGGGCAATAGAAGTCTTCCTTTTACCGGTGGCGTAAAATTTCTGTTCGGCCATCGTCTATTTCTCCTAAATTCCCTTAAACCTGAAGTTCTTTGGGTTGCTGTGCCTGATGCGGATGATCGGCACCGCAGTAGACTTTAAGTTTTTTGAACATCTGACGGCCAAGCTTGTTTTTCGGCAACATACCCTTAACTGCTTTCTTGATCAGCTCTTCAGGTTTTGTCTCAAGCATTTTCCCAGCAGAAACAGAAGTCAAGCCACCAGTATAACCACTGTGGCGATGGTACATCTTCTGGCTAAGTTTATTACCAGTCAGACGTACTTTTTCTGCATTGAGAACAATGACAAAGTCACCAGTATCAACGCTTGGTGTGAAAATGGCCTTGTGCTTGCCGCGCAGGACCTTAGCAATTTCTGTTGCCATACGGCCCAGAACTTTATCTTCCAGATCAACTACATACCAATCTTTCTGGAGGTCTTCATTTTTTGCAACTGGAGTACTCATTACTATCCTCTCTATGTCAACTCTGTAAGTTAACGGGGCTCACAGAAACCCGAAACTTAGTCAAAAGGGCTGGGGTTGTCAAGCTTTTTCTCGGTTTGCCTGGCACTTATTTTATAACAATTCAATCAATGCCCCGAACAACTAATTTGGTACAAAAGCTTGCTTGTCTGTAATCTTGTTACAAAGCGCCGATAAAAGCTTTACGGCTCCTTCAATATCTGCCCAGTCAAGAACTTCGACCGGGGTATGCATATAACGTAGTGGGATGCTAATTAAAGCCGTTGCCACGCCACCATGCACAAGCTGCATCACGTTCGCATCAGTTCCCGTAGCACGAGGTATCCCCATAACCTGACAAGGAATATTTTCCTCCTTAGCAGTCGCCATCAATAAATCAAAAAGCACGGGGTTAATGTTTGGTCCTCGAGCAATAACGGGACCTTTTCCGAGGCTCACCTCACCGAGGTCTTTATGGTCAGCTCCTGGGTAATCGCTGGCAAAGCCAACCTCGACGGCAATCCCAATATCAGGCTTGACGCCATAAGCACTGGTAGCCCCACCACGCAGACCAACCTCTTCCTGAACGGTTGATACACCGTACAAATCAACTGAAAGCTGATTTGTACGACGCACTTCGCGAATGACTTGAGCAACAATAAATGCACCCATCTTATCGTCCAACGCTCGAGAGGTCAGACGTGTCCCTTGCAAACGTTCGACACCAACACTGAAGGTCACAGGGTCACCAATGGACACAAGCGTGGTCGCTTCTGTTTTATCTTTGCTGCCTATATCAATAAACTGCTCCTTAAAAGGCACCACTTTATCACGATCTTTAGGATCAATTTGATGGATCGGTCTTTTGCCAACGACACCCGACACGGGCCCACCAGA
>CBDUFN010000221.1:0-5228 GCA_965366475.1 uncultured bacterium
GAAGCAGATGATTGGAGGAACATGAAGACAACCGCAAGGGTTGAGCCCCAAACACCTTGGAAATACCTGGCGGCAACGTTAGACGTCCACCTTTTTCAATCCGCATCTCACCCATAGTGGTTTATCCTTTACTCGGCCGCGAGTGCCGCACGAACTTGTTCGGCAACCGTCATTGCAGCACCTTCGATTGGTAGCATGACCCTCTCGCCACCCCGACGTTCCTGGAGTTCAAAGGACTGCTCCTTCAAACCACGGGCACCGACATTAACGCGCAAGGGGATTCCCAACAGGTCAGCATCCTTAAACTTGCTTCCGGGTCGCTCATCACGATCAGCAAGAAGAACTTCGACTCCCTCATCAAGGAGCTTTTGGTAAAGTTTTTCACCAGCGGCAGAGACGGCCTCATCTTTTGGATTAAGCAAGGTCACGATGACCTGAAACGGTGCCAAAGGCATCGGCCAGACAATACCATTATCATCATGATTCTGTTCAATCGATGCTGCGGCCGTGCGACCGATTCCGATACCATAACAACCCATGATCAAGGTGCGGTCCTTGCCCTGATCATCAAGAACCGTTGCATTCATCGAATCAGAATACTTCGTTCCCAACTTAAAGACATGACCAACTTCGATTCCACGCCAGGCTTCCAACTTACCGTCACAGCGCGGACAGGCATCGCCACCTTCTGCCTGACGCAGATCAGCGAAAGCCTCAACTTCAAAATCGCGGCCGAGGTTTGCGCCGGTCAGATGGTAATTAGCTTCATTGGCACCAAGGCCACAATCACTCATCACAGAAACAGCTTGATCAGCAAGGACACGACAGGACAAGCCAACCGGGCCGGAGAAGCCGGTTGGTGCACCGGTCAATTCTTTGACAATCGCCTCATCAGCAAGTTGAACATGATTGCAACCAAGATAATTACAAAGCTTGATCTCATTAAGCGTATGATCGCCGCGCATCAGCACAGCAACGACCTCTTCTTCCTCAGTCTGAAAAAGTAGAGTTTTAATCATATTCTCCGGCACTTCCTTAAGGAAGGCCGCGACATCTTCAATGCTTTTCAGGTTTGGCGTTTCAACACGCTCTAACGGCAGAGTTGGAGCAGAAGGCTCGCCTTCCGGCGCTCTCAGCTCTGCTTTCTCTACGTTCGCAGCATACTCACAGGAATCACACGAAACAATGGCATCTTCACCGGTTTCAGCCAGAACCATGAATTCATGAGAAAAGCTTCCACCGATCGCACCAGAATCCGCCTCAACAGCACGAAAGTCGAGTCCACAACGCTTAAAGATACGACGATACGCCTTGTACATCTTCTCGTAAGAAGCATCAGCACCGGCATCGTCAACATCGAAAGAATAAGCATCCTTCATGATGAACTCACGCCCACGCATCAAACCAAATCGAGGACGAATTTCATCGCGAAACTTCGTCTGAATTTGATACAGATTCAATGGCAGTTGTCGGTAAGAATTGACCGTACCACGAACGATCTCTGTAACAACCTCCTCATGGGTGGGTCCAATACAGAATTCCGTGTCTTTACGGTCTTTGAGACGCAACAGCTCTTTACCATACTGCTGCCAACGACCTGACTGCTCCCAGAGATCCGCCGGGGAGACCGCAGGCATCAGAATTTCAATCGCACCAGCACGATTCATTTCCTCACGAACAATATTTTCAACCTTGCGAATCACCTTCAGGCCAATCGGCAGATAATCATAGATACCGGCCGCCACCTTACGAATCATACCCGCACGGGCCATCAATTGGTGGCTGACAACTTCCGCATCGCCTGGAGTTTCTTTCAACGTTGGTAAAAAGTACTGGGTATAACGCATGGGGGTAACCTCTTTAATAATATAATGGCCCTTCTCAGGGAACTGAAAAGGGCTTATGAAATTAGCTTATTTTCTAAGTGATTGCAAGGAGAGTTGACGGCTCAAGAGCCACGTTCATCCGCGAGTCTCAAAGCTTCTTCAACCAAAGCATCGGCGAGTTCATCCTGTGGCACCTTGCGAATCACCTCTCCCTTACGAAAAAGCAATCCCTGCCCTTTGCCTCCGGCAATACCAAGGTCCGCCTCGCGTGCTTCGCCGGGGCCATTCACAACACACCCCATAACGGCAATACTGATACGGCACGGCAGATCGTGTAAGCGCTGCTCGACTTCTTCCGCCACAGTGATCAGATCGATCTGGCACCGCCCACAGGTTGGACAACTAATGAAGACAGGGCCGCGCTCACGCAACTCGAGGCTTTTAAGAATTTCCCAGCCAACCCGAACCTCTTCCACAGGATCACCGGTCAGAGAGACTCTCAGTGTATCGCCAATACCATCATAGAGAAGAGCACCAAGGCCAACGGCACTTTTGATCGTGCCGCTCCAGGTCGTACCAGCTTCGGTCACACCAATATGCAATGGATAGTCAACCTGTTCGGAAAGAAGACGATACGCCGCAACGGTGCGACGGACATCGGAAGATTTGAGGCTCACTTTGATTTCGCGATAGTTAAGGTCTTCAAGAATGCGAATATGACCAAGCGCGCTGGCCACCATCGCCTCTGCTGTGGGATGGCCGTATTGTTCCAGAAGTTCCTTTTCAAGAGATCCGGAATTAACACCAATACGAATGGGAACAGAACGATCGGCACAAGCCTTGACCACCTCTTCCACTTTCCAACGCTCGCCAATATTGCCAGGATTCAAACGTAACCCATCCACCCCGGCCTCAAGAGACATCATCGCCAGACGATAATCAAAATGAATATCAGCAATCATGGGGATGCGGCTCTGATCGCAAATTAAGGCAAGCGCTTTTGCGGCGTCCTCATCAGGAACTGCGCAGCGGACTATTTCGCAACCAGCCACAGCTAAAGCTTCTACCTGTGCTGACGTCGCACACACATCGCGCGTGTCAGTGCTGCACATTGACTGCACCGAAACAGGGGCATCGCCACCAACAGCGACGTTACCAACTTGAATTTTACGGGTGAGACGTCTCATAATGTAAATAGCCTTATCAACAATATGACAGGGAGTTTAAAGGGCGCACTCCGGTGAGTCAAGGAGACTTGACTATAGAATAAATAATGCCAGAGTTGTCTTGAGATAAAAAATCCAAATAGTCTTGTCTCTATTCCATAATCCAACTATTATGATGCCGCTTCACAAGGAGGCTTCATGGAAACACTCGATTGTCGTGGTCAGCAATGTCCGCAACCGGTTGTACAAACCCGCCGGCACATGTTGGAACAGCCAACCAGCACATTCCAAGTTCTGGTTGATGATGATGTTGCAAGAGACAACGTTACCCGATTGGCAAAAAGCCTCGGTTACATTTCGAACATCAACCAATCCGGTTTGACATATGAGATTGACCTGACACCAGGAGTCGCTCCAGAAAAGGCCGCGACCAACGCGCCCACTGCCGGCCCAACCATACTCTTCATCGGCTCAGATGAAATGGGTAACGGTGACACAAAGCTCGGCCAGATTCTGATGAAGAATTTCATCTTCACCTTGATCGAATCCGACACAACACCCGACGCAATCTATTTCGTTAATAGCGGCGTTAAGCTCACTGTCGGCGGCTCAGATGTCATAGAACCGTTAACCGAACTGGCAAATCGCGGAGTCGACATTGCATCTTGTGGCCTCTGTCTGGAATTTTTTAGAATTAAAGAAGCGCTGATGGTTGGTAGAATTTCAAACATGCTGGAACTGGTTAACGCTCTTGCAGGAGCTGGCAACATCATAAGACTTTAAAGTTCGGGAGTAGTTCGTGGCCTGGTGGCGCGCTCGGTCTTCAAAACCGATGGGAGGCGTATCCCGTCTCCGGTGGGTTCGATCCCCATCTACTCCCGCCAATTAATAAAAACAGGGACTTAGCCAACATGGCCGAGTCCCTGTTTCTTTTTGTACTTCCGCCCCCCCTCTTGGCACCCTCGTTCACAAACAAACATAACCATTCATGATATTCAGTAGGCATAAAGGGTCTTCAGCCAACAACACAGAAGAAAAGGCGGCAAGACAAGTTGCAGAAAACTGATTCTTAAAAAGTCACTTGTCAGCCGGAACACACTCTTATCTGGTAGAGAAAAGAGCGTGCCATGCTACAGTTCTTCTCAATATTGGGACAGAAAGGTAAGATGTTTTAAGGAAGCATTACCGTTATCACTAAAGATTTGTCAGAGCGTATAGGAATTGCCCCAGTTAGGCGCTTTTAGCTGTCAAATTATGACAATAATTTGAACCTCACTTTTCTATTGATTTTGTCGTGTTTTTGACTATGATGGCGCGCTTTTCAAATGTCAGCGTAACCGTCCGAAAATACTGAAGTGTTCAGACATGTAATATGAAAAAATTACGTTATAATGGTTTAGGGATTTAATAAATGACTGAGAATATTAATATGACAATTGGTTGGCGTGAGTGGTTGGCTCTCCCTGCACTCAACATCCCTTCGATCAAAGCAAAAGTTGATACTGGTGCAAGAACATCGGCACTCCATGCTTTCTTTGTTGAGCCATTTATAGAGGATGGCATGCAAATGGTTCGCTTTGGTGTGCATCCTCTACCCAAAAGCCTGGATATCGAGATTATTTGTGTTGCCCCGGTTAAAGACTTTCGTGAGATCAGCGATTCTGGCGGGCACAAGGAAATGCGCTACGTTATAGAAACCGAAGTTGTGTTGGGGGAGACGTCCCGTCTTATAGAGATGACCTTAACCAATCGCGACAACATGAAATTCCGTATGCTTCTTGGGCGAACCGCTATGGCAGGGCTTCTGGTAGCTCCGGACAAATCCTACCTGACTGGCCGTAAGAAGCATAAATACTAAGATTTAAAGAGAGGACCTACAATGAAAATTGTTATTATTTCGAGGAACCCAAAGCTCTACTCGACTCGTCGTATGGCTGAAGAGATTGAGGCGAAAGGACATGAGGTCCGTGTCATTGATCCTCTCCTTTGTTACATGACTATCGCCAGCCAGAGACCGACGATCCACTACAAAGGTGAAGAGTTGACCGAGGTTGATGCAATCATTCCTCGCATTGGTGCTTCAATCACTTTCTATGGCACTGCAGTCGTTCGGCAGTTTGAAATGATGAATGTCTACAGTGTTAATGAATCGGTGGCAATCAGTCGTTCACGGGACAAACTGCGTAGTCTACAACTTTTGGCTCGAAAAGGAATTGGCTTGCCGGTCACTGGCTTT
>CBDUFN010000222.1:0-5182 GCA_965366475.1 uncultured bacterium
GACGTAGCCAATGCCATCGTCTTCTGTCCCACCAATGTGACTCCCTCCGAGAATCACCAGATCGCCTCCGTGATGGGAAGCAGGAATTAAACGTGTTGGATCGATTAAGGCTCCAACCCTCCCCAAGTTGAAAACCGGACAATCATAAACATATCCAAAGAGGCTCTTCTTGATTTTTTGACTCTCGTCTGAGCATTGCCATACAACAGGTAAAGTCCCATCAAAAAAGGCTTCATCAGTAAGAGATCGCATTCGTCCAAAGAGATCCATCAGTTGCATAGGTGGTTGATCAAGCAACGATTCAATGGGCGGTGAGATTGGCATGGCCTGTCTCCTGTTGTATGGATGTTGTGAACTGTCTAAAAATATAACATTGTTTTATGATGATTGGAAGCGAGCATGGGTGAATAAGGATTTAACTGAGAAAAGGAAGAGGTGAAGGAAGTGTCAAAGGGGTTTAGCGAAACGGACATTAATAGCTGATGACAATGTTTTTAGGTCCTTATCGCCGTCCATAAACTCTTTATTTGAAGTAAATCTGCGCTGCTTGCTAATTCTTCCAGATAGCTTTGGTGTGTTTGAGAAAAGGTCGAATGGCTAAAGCGATGCCCAGGCTTTGAACGATGAGTAATGTCATAAAGCAGGAGCTTAAGCTTTCTCGGTCTGCCAAGAGGCCAATCAACGGAGCCGTGATGACAAAACCAAGCCGGAAGGTCAAAGATTTCAACGAAAGGATACTCGCTCGTTCATGGCGTTCACTCTGCTTTTGTAGGGCGAGACGCAGAAAAGGCCCTTGAATACCACGCATGAAAGTCAGTAAAAAATAGAAGGCAAACCCCCATATCGCCTGATTGAATGCAAGCCCAACATATCCTGCGGTAACCAACGCTAGCAGGAGTAAGGGCGTTCCATTTGTACCAAGGTGATACTGGACCCGATGACTGATGATTGACCCAAATGACACGAAGAGATTTGCAATCGCCCAAATCGGGCCAAACCACATCAAAGGGACATTTAGTGATTGCATGTAAGGTTGAATCAACCAGACTGGATAAAATGATGCAAGGCCTAGCAGGGCAGCGAGAATGATGCTGTAGCGCAATCCGGGGCTTTTCAGGAAGGCTTTGTGAGCAATTCCTATCGCTTCACGTAAATGTGAAGTGGTATGTCGGGGCAATGAGGGGATGTCTTTTAACTTGCGGCAAACAGCCAGTGCAGAAATCCAGATTCCGATCTGCAACAGGAAAGGCAATAAAGGAAACCAGGCGTAGAATACTCCAGCACCTAAAGCTCCAGCGGCTTCGCCTGCCTGAGCCCAGGCTGTCATGCGGCCGTCATGTTTTGCGTACTCCTCCTCTTGATCGTGATGTCTGAGGGTTTCATAAAGGAGCGCGCTGTCGGCACCGCTGATGAAGGCATAGGAGATGCCGAGTTGTATCTCGGCGACAAGAACTCCGGCAAATGATCCGGCAAGGGTGTAAGTCGTCCAACCGGTAATACCAAAAAAGCAAGCCAGATTAAGGGCAAAACGGTAGCCAAGTCTGTCGCTTACATAGCCGGAAGGGAACTCCATAAGGAGAGTCGCTAATGAAAAGATCGCTTGCAACAGGAGAATCTCAGAAAGACTCAATCCTATTTGATCTTTCCAGAACAGAGTGATGATGGCCATCGGTAGAAGGGCCATTTTCAGACTGGCAAAAATATTAAGAAGTGTAATGTTTTTTGAAAATTCGGTGTGCGACGAGGAGGCCGCGGGACGCGGTAAGAGCAAAATAGACTTCCTGGAGTTTTATAGCTTGCGACCTGAGATTGCTGTTCAGCTTTCTGGCTCAGATAAGAGTGGAGGGGGGCATGTTATTTCGGGAAGCTGTTATGTTTTCATCTCCACCCTTGTTCTGAAAGCATTATTCCCAGTAAATACAGGCTGAAGGGCAATTGTCCATTGCTTTCTCGATTTTATCTTCTCCAGCTCCTGTTGGGTTATAAACCCTCGCTTTTTCATGCGCATGACCATCGTGATCCTCATCTTCCATTTGAAAAACTTCAGGGCAGACTTGAGTGCAAACTTCGCAGCCTATGCAACAATCGCGGTCTATAGCGGGGGTGCGTGACATATGGGAACTCCTGCTTTATGGAATTTGTTTCAGGGGTGCTACTTTACTTTAAAAACCAAACCTTTGCTAGGGGGTTGTCTGGTTCTTTTTAGTCTCAAAAAAACATGGCCCGGTCGTTGTGCCGGGCCATGTTGGTAAACGTTGTTCGTTTAGACTATTTCTCTAAAGCTGGACTCTTCTGGTAAAGGTGGATATCGCGCTGTGGGTACGGGATGCCAATGCTTTCTTCATCAAAGCGAGTTTTTACGCCAGCATGAAGGTCGAAATAGACGCCCCAGTAATCTGCGGCATTCACCCAGGGGCGTACGGCGAAGTTGACACTGTTGTCTGCAAGTTCCAGAACGCCAATTGTGGGCGCAGGGTCTGTAAGGATGCGGCTTTCATTGGCAAGAATATCTTCAAGAACCGTTTTTACGTGGCTTAAGTCTGCATCGTAGCTAACGCCGATAACCAAGTCGACACGGCGGGTCGGTTTGGTTGAGTAATTGATGATGTTGTCACCGATAAGCTTACCGTTAGGAACGAAAACGGTTTTGTTGTCACCTGTTTTCAACTGGGTGGAAAAAACGTTGAGTGTTTCGACGACGCCCAAAACGCCGGCGGCTTCTATCAGGTCTCCAGCTTTGAATTGCTTGAAAATCAGAATCATGACGCCAGCAGCAAAATTGCCCAAGGAATCTTTCAAGGCGAGGCCGATAGCAAGACCGGCCGCACCGACGATAGCAACCAGAGATGTGGTTTGAATGCCAAGTTGATTAAGTGCGGCGATTACAGAGAAGGTAACGACGAGAGCGTTAACGAGATTCCCGACAAAACCTGTCAGAGCTGGATCTGTTTCTCTGCGTTCCATCAATCCTTTGACGAACCGCGCAATCATCTTGGCACCCCAAAAACCGATTGCGAGAATAATAATGGCATAAGCTATGTTGCCGAGCATGGACGTTACCATTGAAGCCTCCTGTGACATGTTGTCCTCCTGATTTATGTGCATTAACTATGGTTGCTGAATATTGAGTCTCTAATTACATATCGTAACGTCTGATTTTTTCAACCAGGGTCGTGCGTTTAATGTTTAGAAGTGCAGCGGCGCGAGCTTTGATGTTTTGAGATTTTTCCAGTGCTTGTTTGATTAATGTTTGTTCAATTCGTGCAATGGTCGTAGCTAAATCTAACCCTTCGTCCGGAACCTTTAACTCTGGAAACTGTCCGTTTGCCTGAGTAATACCACCAATACTTACTGGTAGATCCTCTCTGCCAATGATCTCGCTGTCTGTGAGTGCGATCGCACGTTCTATGACATTCTCCATTTCCCGGACGTTGCCGGGCCACGAATAAGCTTCCATGCATCGCACTGCCTCCTGGGATATTTCCAGTTGAGGGCGTCGCATATCTGCACAGATTTTTTTTAGAAAATATTTGGCAAGGAGGGGGATGTCTTCGTGGCGTTCTCGCAATGGTGGTAACAGGATCGGTATAACATTCAGACGATAGTACAGGTCCTCGCGAAAGTCTCCCCGGTGGACTCTTTCTTCCAGGTCTGCGTTGGTTGCTGATATGACTCGTACATCAAGTTTTGTTCGATGTGTTGCTCCGACTCTCTCGACTTCCTGTTCCTGTAAAACTCTCAATAACTTCATTTGTAAATGAAGTGGCATAGTGCCTATCTCGTCGAGGAAAATAGTGCCTTGGTTGGCAATTTCAAACTTGCCCGGTTTATCTGCGACTGCTCCCGTAAACGAGCCCCGAACATGACCGAAGAGCTCACTTTCCAGAAGGTCTGCTGGTATAGCACCGCAGTTGATGGCAATAAAAGGTTTTTCCTTTCGCGTGCCATTGAAGTGAATGGCTCGCGCGACGAGTTCCTTGCCAGTGCCTGACTCGCCTAAAATGAGTATCGTTGAGTCGGTGTGCAGAACTTTTTCCATGCGAGAAAAGACCGGCTGGATTGCGGGACTGTTGCCGATGATATTGTCAAATTTGTATTTGCCGCGCAGCTGTTGACGTAGATAAAGGTTTTCTGCCACAAGGCGACTTTGTTTGACTGCCTTTGCAATCAAAACTTTTAGCTCTTCAAAATTGAGAGGTTTGGTGATGTAGTCAAATGCCCCGGCTTTCATCGCTTCCACAGCGGTTTCAGCGGTTGCATTACCTGTGATGAGAATAACGTTGCAGGGGAGGTCGTGGTCTTTGACGTGTCTGAGGATATCGATACCGCTGACACCCGGTAAAAAGAGGTCACTGATAATGACATCGTAACTTTTGTCCGAGAGAAGGCTCAAGGCTTCTTCACCGGCCGCAACCGCATCGACTTGGTAGCCCTCACGTTTAAGAAGCAGTGTCAGGCTTTCTCGATTCCCGGGGTCGTCATCTATGAACAGGATGCTGGCGGCATTGTCCATAACTTGAAAGATCCTCCCTGAAGTGTGTCAGTAAATTGACGATCTGCAAAATTAGCATGGATCTTGGGGGTTTGCAAGGCTAATTAGGTAGGCAAGAAGGGGTTAACTTTCAGGTTTTCTCAGATGTAACCTGTAGGCTTGTACGATCTTGTTCGAATCAAGGTAATTATTATCAGTTATTTCAGCAGGTTGAAAATAGAACGGTTTTTTGCTTGACAGCGGCTTGGTTGTTTTGATTATATTGCCTTCCGCAAAATGACGTAAGTATTTAAATTAATTGAAAATTTTTACTTAAACTAAATATTTAATGTGGCTTTATTTTTTTAGTCAACCTGAAGCCTTTTGTGATGTTTCGGTTTGACTGAATACCTCTAGCTAAATGATTTTCAGGAGAGATATCGATATGCCTATCAAAAAATTTCGCAAGGTCATGGCAGCTAACCGTGGTGAGATTGCCATACGGATATTCCGAGCATGTACAGAGCTTGGTATCAGTACTGTTGCTATTTACTCAGAAGAAGACAAGCTGTCGTTGCACCGTTACAAAGCAGATGAGGCCTATCTTGTAGGTAAAGGAAAAGGACCTGTCGATGCGTATTTGAGTATTGATGAAATTATTGATCTGGCTCGTAAGAAAGATGTCGACGCGATTCATCCCGGTTATGGCTT
>CBDUFN010000223.1:0-5141 GCA_965366475.1 uncultured bacterium
CTGGTTAACCCTTCAAACCTCGAGAATAACGTTCAGCCGACTATCGCTGGTGCCTTGTCTGCCAGCGCTAACCTCGGTACAGATTTCAACAACGATCATCCGATCGGCATGGATTACAATGCTGCTCAAGGCCAGGACGGCGGTGGTCTGAAGGTTGATCCTGATATCTCATCGACTGTCGTTTTCTACAGTGGTGAAATGTGGTGTTCTTCTTGTCACAACGTTCATGACGATGCCCTTTACCCTTTCCTGACAGTAGACAACACCGCTTCAGGTCTTTGTCTTGCTTGTCACAACAAGTAATCTTACGCGCTTTATTTGCATTTGAGATTATGTATGAGATTGAGGGAGCAGGCTTTGCCTGCTCCCTTTTTTGTGAGTGAAGTTCATGGTGCTGCATGTTTCATGTTGCAAGTCTTGTCTGTAAAGTTTAAAGAGAAAATCAAAGTTCCTTTCTTGTGTTGTCGTGTATAAAATTAGTTTGCAATAATCTGTTTGATAGTGAAGCCAGTCAAGTGTTGTATCGCTGTATAATCCTTTGTGAAATGACCGACATTTTTGCTCTTAAGTATCTCGAATGCTTTGAAAAGTCCTGTCTTCGGCAATGAGCTAAGGGGTACGATATTTGCATTGCTTAAAGACCCGCAGTATGTGAGTTGATTTATGTATGTTCTCTAGTTCCATGAGTATTGTGAGTTTTATACCAGTGCATATACGCTTTATAATAAAATCTTTGTGTTGTGTTGGTTTCCTTCTGACATTTTGTGCTATAGCGACAGCTCAGAATTTCAACGGGTTTGCTGAGTTGCGCTTTGCTGAATATTCTGCCGAAAAGGGTGGCCAGAAAACAGAAGACCAATCTCATTTCACTCAAAAATACTCGTTGACTTGGAGTAAATCCTCGCTGATTAATGGTGGGCGTGCGGGTAACTATAACCTCGGAGTCGGTGCCGAATGGACCTCAGTAAATGCAGAGATAAATGGCAATGATAGTGATGTTGATTCTTTTAAATTCTTTTACCGAGGTGACTTGGTCTTCGCACCAGGTGGACTGCCTTTTCGGTTGCATGCTTATAGCTTTGATAACAGCCCCGCAACCTTCAGTGAGGATTTGAATAGATCTGTTGCAGAAGTAAGCCCCTATCTAGCCCCCGGAAGCTCAATCCTTAAACCCGATATTATAACTGGACTAAGTAATGGTCAGTATATAGTAACTGGAGTTACTCTCCTCGCTGGTATTCGTAACGGCAGCTATTTGGGGCAGTATAGAGATGTTCTCTCCAAATATCCACGCCTGTTGATGGATTACCGTGAAATTTATGCCCGTGACCTGGATGCTGCACAGCCTGTTCATTACCGTGATCGCAAACTCGCTTTTGTCTCATTAAATAAGAAAGATAACTGGTTTCATTATCGAGCTCAGAAGTATGAGGATTTTGAGAATGAACAAGGCGACTTCGAGGAAACAACCATTTTATTAGGTACCGTTGACCATACTCTAGAGCGCAAGTGGATCAACATGACCAACTGGTTGCAGCTTTCTGTTGATGGAAGTTATACTCAGACTAAAGATTCTTTCCGAGATGGACGAGAGTCCAATGAGTTCGCAGTAAATGCCTTTTCAGTTGGACGTCGCAAAGGCTGGGAGATGAGTAATTTTTCAACTTTCAGCCGTAGTAACGATGGTGACGAATTATTCTCTAAAAGACTGAGGTTGCCTTTTTATGGTAAAGGTGATTTGAGTAAAGATACTTCGTGGAGGACACAACTCATTGCCGAATGGAGTGATCAATCACAGACACAGACATTCAGTGACGTCACTGAGGAGCTAGTTTATAGCCGTTCTCAACTTGATCTGTTTCAACGTTCTCGTCACATTGTTCGGCCAGAGGTTTCCTTTGGCTTGCGTCAAGGAGACAGAGGTGAGGGCTTTGGTGCAGATTTAGGCGTTCAAGTTTTTAGTAATTATAGATACAGGCCAAAAAATACTATATTTGGGTCTGCGAACTTTAGTGTGGTGAATGGCGATGGTGAAGAAGAAAAGAGCCTTCGCTACGTTGAGTCGCGTCTGCTCGGAAGGATTTCAAGGCTCATTCGGCCTAATTTGACAGTCGGCGTAGAAGAACGATTGATCCTTGGCAATGGAACGCTTGATGGGTCGATGGCCCCTGGCATTTCTGTTGCGGGGAGTTTGCCGTTAATGATGTCTTCAGCAGATTCTAGTTCCACTACCCGCCATGGAAATGTTCTTCACTCAACAACGACGTTGTTCGCCGAGCATGACTATAAACGGATGAAAAACCGATTCGAAGTTTTGTATGATCTGCTAGAATTGTCAGATGACCCAGATAAAAATGGTGGTGCTGTTATGAATTTGCGCCATCGTTTTGATTATAAAGCTACAGGGATTCGGGCCTCACACTATAGTGACGTCCTTTTGGGCGACGCTGACTTGAGTCGTAATTTCTCGTCAAACTATCTTGGGAGTGTAGGTGTTAAACAGGGTTCTAATCAATGGAGTTTTCTGGCGCAGGGGCTCCTTGACTATTCCCCTTCGAGAAGTTTTGATGCAAGCGCCAAATATAAACTCTCTCTAAGTGATAATGGCATTTTGCAATTTCATCTGAATCAAGCTGTTCGTTACAACTATTATACCGTGAATGGTAGAATTCGGCGTTTGGGTAGTCTCTATGAAGAGATTACTTATGAGAACTTCTCAGGGGTAGGAAATGATCCTTCTGTAACTGTATTTACCTTGGGTGGGAATTATTACCCAGGCCACTATGTTAGTTTAGGAGCCTCCATGGAGCAGCAATATTACTCTGATGGAGCTTTTGGTCAGACTGCTGCTAAACTTTCCGCTGAAATTAATTTTCCGAAGTTGGTTGTCGGTATGGATTATTCATACGGCGTAAGAGATGAACATGCCAATTATGCCGAGAGAACCGAGCAACGTTGGGAAGTTAAGGTTAAGAAAACTCTTTGATTAAGATTCTTCTGTTACCCTCTTTTTAGGTCTGATATCCTCTTCGCGTAAATGACTCTTTAAAGATCCCCCCTCTCAACTGACGACACTAAAACCGGTGCCTATAGTCTTATGAGCTACGAACTAACACTTGTTATTCCTATTTACAATGAAGCTGAGAACATTGTTCCCCTTTGCGATCGACTCTCTCGGGCTTGAAATTTGAGGCTATTTTTGTTGATGATGGAAGTTCAGACGATTCTTTTGAACTGTTACAATGTCAGGCTGCAAAATGTCCATCCTTTAAAATTATCCGTTTTCGACGAAATTTCGGTCAGACGGCAGCAATGGCTGCCGGGTTTAATGCTGCTAGTGGTGAAGTGATCGTACCGATGGATGGTGACCGACAAAATGACCCTGCGGATATTCCCAGATTGCTTGCAAAAATAGATGAGGGCGCCGATGTTGTGTCTGGTTGGCGGAAAGACAGGCAAGATAAGTTTGTCAGCCGCCGGTTACCTTCGGTTTTGGCTAATCGCCTTATATCTCTGATGACTGGTGTGAGATTGCACGATTATGGTTGCACCCTTAAGGCGTACAGGCGAGAACTGCTTGAACAAGTGAACCTTTATGGTGAAATGCACCGCTTTGTTCCTGCATTGGCGAGTCAGTTTGGTGCCCGCGTTGAAGAGCTGCCAGTCAATCACCGACAGCGAGTGGCGGGGGTCAGTAAGTACGGCATAGATAGAACTTTGCGAGTCGTTCTTGATCTGGTAACCGTTAAGTTCCTCTTGAAATAGTCAACCCGGCCCATGCAACTTTTTGGTAAATGGGGTGTGTACGCCTTTCTAGCCGCGGGTGTGAGTGGTTCGACAACGCTCTATATGAAGCTGTTTGAAGGCTTGTCTATGAACCGGAATCCTTTATTGATTCTCAGCGCCTTTCTGTTGTTCTCCGGAGTACAGTTTTTTGCGATGGGGCTGATGGGAGAGTTGATAACAAGAACCTATCACGAAGCGCAAAATAAGCCGATTTACAACGTTCGTGAAACCATCAACCTTTAAAACGCAGATGGTGTAATTCTGATGCGTTATCTGGTTTATTTGAGTCTTGCCCTGATATTCGGCGTTGCTGCAACGCAAGTTCATTCCTTTGATATATTCTGGCAGTTGCAATCTGGCCGTTACATGGCGGACACCAGAGCTTTTATCTACCAGGACCTCTTCTCCCTTGCTGCAGATGCTCCACGTTGGGAACATTGCTGGTTGCATGACCTCGTCGTTTACTATGTTTTTAAAGTCGGTGGTTACTCTGGTTTAAGTTTTTTGAAAGGTGGGCTGGTGGCTTTGACCGGTCTCACGCTGGTCTTTGCCAGCCGGGTCCGTAATACGTCTTGGCTCTCCATTGGCTTGATTACTCTGCCTTGCTTCATCTTTCCCTGGGGTGGTTGGCTTGATCGTCCGCAGTTATGGACGTTCCTCTTCTTTGCTTTGTTCTTGTTCGTTCTAGAGCGAGCCCTTCACAAGCATTCTTGGCTAAAAGCGGTTTGGCTGATTCCATTAATGGTCCTTTGGGCCAATCTGCATGCTGGAGCTATTCTAGCCTTTCCACTGCTTGCGGCTTATCTGGTTGGTTTTGGCTTAGATAATTTTAAAAGTCACCAAAAGCTTGGATCGGACTACGGAAAATTTTGGCTTATTGGCGGTGGTGTTGCTCTTGCCGGTCTTGTAACGCCCTATGCGACAGAAATTTACAAAGCATTGCTTTATTCGCCAAAACTCGGTGAAGATTCTGCAAATATTGCCCAGATCAACAACATGGATTGGAACCTGACCACTTTTCAGCAGCATCCAGAGTACTATTATTCGGTTTTTGTCGCCGGCATACTGCTGTTGCTCTCTTTTCGTAAGATTCAAGTCCGTGACTTATTGCTTTTGGCTGGTTTGGCGTTCATGGGTTTCCGTCTTGATAGGCACACGCCCTTTTTCTTTATGGCCTGTGCTGTTGTATTACCCCGATACCTCGATTCCTTGCATAATCAATTAACTCTTCTGTTATCACCTGCATTCAAACAAGTGTTGAAGATGGCGTTGGTGATGTTATCTATTGTTGTGTTGTCGTGGAGTTTCTATCGACCTTATAAGCACAACGGTTTTTTTAACGTTGGTTTGCGCGA
>CBDUFN010000224.1:0-5128 GCA_965366475.1 uncultured bacterium
GGCCGTTCATCGACAAGTAACCGTTGAAAACACTGCCCCAGGAAGGTGCAATCAGCATGACAGAGAAGCCCATGGCCAGAGTCTGAATCCAGTCTGGAACCGGAGTCCAGAGCAGGTGGTGAGCACCTGTCCAGAGGTACATGAAGATCAGACTCCAGAACGCAATGATTGAGAGCCGGTGACTGAAGATCGGTACTCCGGTTGATTTAGGCAGGAAGTAGTAAAACATTGCCAGTGGAGGCGCTGTTAACGCCATGGCGACAGCGTTGTGGCCGAACCACCATTCGACATTGGCGTCGTTGGTGCCTGCGTAGGCTGAATAAGATTTAAAGAGAGAGACCGGCTCAGCGGCTGCGTTGACCAGGAAAAGGATGGCTACGCCGATGATTGACGCCATCATGTACCATAGCGAGATGTACATCTGCTCATCTTTGCGCTTAAGGATGGTCATGATCACGTTGATCGCAAAGGCGACCCAGAGGATGACAATCATCACGTCGATTGGCCATTCCATCTCATGGTACTCTTTGGAGGTGGTGTAGCCGAGCAACAGAGTGACGGCCGAGGCAATGATTGTTAAGTTAAAAAACCACAGCTGGAATTTAGCGAGTTTGTCGCTCCAGAGAGGCGTTTTGCAGAGACGCTGGACGATGTAGAGGAAGGTGGCAAAGATAACGCCGACTCCCCATCCGTAGATTCCTGCGTTGGTGTGAATTGGGCGCAGCCTGCCGAAGGTCAAGTAAGGGGGGAAATTTAAATCCGGTTCTACCATCTGGAAGGAAACAATGACCCCGACCAGTACCGCAACCAGCCCCCAGATTAAGCTCCAGGTGACAAAACTGCGTACAATGGCATAGTTGTAGCTCTGCTTCTCCATAGCACCTCCTGCAAGAAAATTAATGTGTTCCA
The DNA here is from genome assembly GCA_965366475.1 of uncultured bacterium. Classification (GTDB taxonomy): domain Bacteria; phylum Desulfobacterota; class Desulfuromonadia; order Desulfuromonadales; family BM103; genus M0040. The sequence goes on from CBDUFN010000224.1 coordinate 910, forward strand.
AAGTTTAAGGTTAGGCGTGTGATTGTCAAGACTTAATTAAATATTACAAAAACGGTATTATTTATACGTGTCGACGGCAACTTTGTCAACTCTTGATGTGTAAAAATATACATATGAGATAAGAGCCCAGTTTTGGCTTCCATTTGTGGCGGCAAAATATGATTATGATGGCAACTTTCTCTTTGAGGTTTTCTGTTGTGCGGACCAGCTTAAGTAAAAAATTGTTGTTGTACACGGGCGGAATCGTTGCTTTGTTGTTGGCTCTCACTTTTATGGTTTTGGAGCGCAATCAGACACAAGCATGGGAGGACTATCTTTTTAGTCAGAGTCTCTCCTTTTCTCGCCTGGCAACGCCTGAGCTATTAAAGCGTTTTCGTGGTTCCTTTCCGCCTGATGAGCCGGCTGATATAGCCGACATGCACGAATTCCTCGGCCTGAATCGCGATCTCGTTCAGTTTTCACTGGTGTCTTCTACCGGTCGTCGTCTCTACGCGTCGACAGTTTTTGAAGATTTCCCCGATTTGGACCTGCGCAATTTCGAACAGGACGTTCTTTCGACCCGTCTCTCAGCCGAGCGCACCACAATGATTACGCATAAGCTCCCAAGTGGTCGGCGTTTACTTGATCTCATCGAACCTGCCTTTGGCCCAACCGGTCAGCAGGTGGTCTCGGTTCGTTATCTGATTTCATATGACTCAATCGACGCTCGGGTCCTGGAGGCGCGCAGTTATTTTGTCATGATTGCTTTTGCTGCGCTCTTTGGCTGCTTGTTTATGGTCAGTCTTGTGGCCCGACGAATTACCCGTCCGATTGCTAGCCTTACCGATGGCGCACGTTCCCTTACACGTGGAGAATTAGCAACCCGGATTGATGTGGCGAGCCGCGATGAACTGGGTACTCTGGCCCAAGCTTTTAACGATATGGCAGAAAGCTTGGCTGCTAACCGAGCTGAATTAACCCGAAAGAATGACGCTCTGAGCGCGGCCAATCTGAATCTGCAGTCAATGCAAGACCAGTTGTTGAGAAGTGAGCGCCTTGCCGCGATTGGTCAACTGGCAGCCGGCGTTTCCCATGAAATTGATAACCCGGTGGGTATCATTCTTGGGCACGCAGAGTTGGTTTTTGAAGATTTGCCGGTTGGCGATCCCATGAGAGACGATGTCGCCGCGATTATTGATGAATGCCGGCGCTGCAAACGCATTACCGGCGGCTTGTTGGGCTTTGCACGTTCACCGGCGGGTTATCGGGAAAACGTTGACCTGAAGAATCTGGTTGAAGAATCGTTGGCTTCTCTTCGCCCACAGAAACTTTTTAAAGATCTTGATATTCAAATAAATTGCAGGGAAGACAATCTCTCTGTGACTGGAGATGCCGACCAACTTCGACAGGTGCTGATTAATCTTCTTCTGAATGCTGCGCAGGCTCTACAGGGGAGTGGCCAGCTCGAAGTCTCCTTGGCGAAGCAGTCTGGTTGTGCTGTTCTCTACGTCGACGACAGCGGGCCAGGCATCCCTGAATCTGATAGAGAGAAGGTCTTTCAGCCCTTTTTTTCAACCAAAGCACATGGTGAAGGAACAGGGTTGGGGTTACCACTTTGTCGTAAATTGATCGATGAACAGGAGGGCGAAATCTCTGTGGATCAGTCGAGGTTGGGGGGCGCACGCCTTTCTGTATCTCTCCCTCTCTCTGAGTAACTTTGTACCGAACGATTGATTCTTTCGATTTGTGGAAAAAAGCTTTGACATGCTTCGTGAGGATTCATTAGGATAAGCGATAATTTTCCCTCCGGATTTCAACTAACTATGAACTTTGTATTGAACTTGTTAAATGACGAGATTCGTCGTGTTGAGGAACAGTTTCGCGAAGATTTGAACTCGCGGGTTCCTCTGATTCGTAAGGTTGGCGAGTATGTCCTTGCGAGCGGCGGCAAAAGAGTGCGTCCAATGATGTTGCTCCTTGGTGCGCGTCTCGCAGGCTACCAGGGTGACGCTCATATAGGCTTGGCCAGTGTTGTTGAGTTCATTCACACTGCAACCCTGCTTCATGATGACGTTGTCGATAGTGCCGTTCTGCGTCGTGGCCAAGATTCCGCAAACGCTGTCTGGGGAAACGAGGCCAGTGTCCTGGTCGGCGATTTTCTCTTTGCCAAGTCATTTTCCCTCATGGTCCGTGAAGGCAATCTGGAGATTCTTAAAACACTCTCTGATGCAACCACTCAGATGGCTGAAGGTGAGGTTCTGCAGCTGATCAGCACCAGTGATGTTGACCTTGACGAAAAGCGTTATATCGAAGTCGTTCAAAACAAGACCGCGGTTCTCCTCTCGGCTGCAAGTCGCTGTGGCGCTCTGCTTGGTGGTTGTACTTCTGAGAAAGAAGAAGCTTTAGCTGCTTACGGTATGGATCTTGGTATTGCCTTCCAATTTATGGATGATGCTCTTGATTATGTTGCTGACCAGGAAGAGTTTGGTAAAGAGAGCGGGCATGATCTTCTCGAAGGCAAGGTCACCTTACCTCTGATTCATACCTTGAATCACTGTACGGCAGAAGAGCGTGAGAAGATCGCAACAATTATTGAACAAGAAACTCTTCCGGACAACGATCTGCTATACGTTGTCGAGCTGATTCATTCTTATGATGGGATCGGTTATACGCGTGAACGGGCTAAGCTTCTGATTGAATCGGCAAAAACACACCTTGCTGCATTTGAAGACTGCCCGGCTAAAGAAGCGATGGTCCGATTGGCTGATTACGTTGTCAGTCGTAATCTTTAGTGTTTGCTCGCTCCTCTCCAGGTAAAAGCCAGGTTCCCGACCCGGTGATACTCCTGCTATACTGCTCAGATGCCTCGCCTCTCTTTTCATAAGAAAGTTCTTTACGTATTCTGTGGCCTCACATTGCTGCCGCTGATTTTGCTCGCGATATTTGCCGGGCAAAGTTTGGATACTGTAGAGCGCTTGTTACGTGTCAGTGCTATCAGTGCCCTCGATGAACAGGCTGCGGAGACTCTTGAATTACGTGCCGTCATGGTCGCTGAAGAAGTCAGCACCTTTTTGAAAAGAGTCGAGAACGATCTTGATGTCTTGGCTCAACTTCCTGCTGAAAGAGATGCCTACCTGTGGTTCAGTGATCATCACCGTCAGTCAATATGGGTTCGCGCTGGTGTCAACGAAGATCCTCAAGAAGAACGTTCTTCTGTCCGTCTTTATAAAGAAGTTGCCTTTGTTGGCGCGGACGGCGTTGAAAGGCTCCGGGTTGTTGATGGCGTCTTGTCCGAGGATCTGCGCGACGTTTCAAATCCATTGAATACAACCTACCTTACCGAGACCTACTTCAACTCAGCCAAGAATCTTCCTGTGGATCAAGTCTATGTCTCTCGTGTGACTGGTTGGCATGTGAGTAAGCAGGCCCAACTTGGAGAAGCGACAACCCCGGAAGAAGCCATTGAGGGCGCCTTGTATGAAGGTGTCGTGCGCTTCGCTCGGCCAGTGTCGGGCGATGATGGGCAATTTCAAGGCGTTGTTGTGCTTTCCCTTGATCACCGCCACCTGATGGAGTTTACCCAGCATATCTCTCCAACCTTGGATCGTTTCGTAGTCTTTCCTTCCTACCAGAGCGGCAATTACGCCTTTATGTTTGATGATGAAGGTTGGATTATCACGCACCCTAAATTTTGGGATATCAGAGGCTTGGATCAAAAAGGCCACCTGGTACCTCCCTACACTAAGAATTCAAGCCCTGAAGCAATCGCCCGAGGAAATATTCCCTACAATTTGAGTGAGGCAAGCTTTATTCATCCCAACTACCCTGAAGTTCATCAATCTGTTCTCGGCGGTCGGTCTGGTGTTCTTGACGTAACCAACGTAGGTGGTTCTCGAAAAATCATGGCTTATGCTCCAATTTTCTATGGTTCTGGATCCTATGCTGAGGTGGGTGTGTTTGGTGGCATCACGATCGGTGCTGAAGTCAACCAGTTCCATAGTATGGCAGTCACTGCCTCTGAGAATATTCGTCATCTATACAAAACTTTCCTCGCCGGTGCTTGGGTGTTGATTGGCTTGACCTCTTTGTTTGTTGTTTTTGTTGCATACCGTCTTTCGCATAATATTACGGCTCCTTTGTCCACGTTGATTTCGGGAACCAAAGAAATGGCCCGGGGCAAGCTTAAAACACAGGTCGATATAGCCAGCCCCGTTGAAATTGCCGATCTGGCGACTGCATT
>CBDUFN010000225.1:0-5071 GCA_965366475.1 uncultured bacterium
GGCATGCAGTACATGGTTCGAGCCGGCTACGACCCACAAGGTGCGGTTAACCTACAGAGAACATTTGTAAAACTTTCTGAAGGGAAAAGACAGGACTGGCTCAATGGTCTATTTGCCAGCCATCCTGCCTCTCAAGAGCGCGTAGAGAACAACATTGCCTTAGCGGCACAGTTACCCAAAGGGGGCGTCTTGGGCGTCGAACGCTTTAGATCCAAAATAGCTCACTTAATCAAGACAAAACCTGCTTACGCGGCCTATGATGAAGGACGCAAAGCCTTCCAGAAAGACGACCTGAATCAAGCCAGTCAGTTGGCTAAAAAAGCAATTAGCCTTGAGCCTAAAGAAGCTCATTTCTATGGTTTAATGGGCGACATTGAACAGAAAAACAAACGACTAAAGCCAGCAGTCAAGCAGTACGACAAGGCAACCAGCTTAAACCCTAATTTCTTTTACTTTTACCTTCAGCGTGGCATCGTTCATGAACAATTAAACGTTACAGGGAAGGCACAAGCAGACCTGAAGCGCAGCGTTGCCCTCCTGCCCACCGGTGATGCTTATCATTCACTTGGAAATCTCGCTCAGAAGTCAGGGCGAATCAATGAGGCCAAAGGTTACTATTCCAAGGTCGCTGGCAGTCAAGGCGAGCTTGGTCAAAAAGCCTACGGTTCACTCGTTGACCTGGATCTAAAAGAGAATCCGGCAAAATATATTAAAGTCAGGGCGGGCAAAGATGCAGAGGGCAGGATTGTTGCTCAGATCAGCAATCCCACCCCAAGGAATATCAACGCTCTTGTATTGAACCTTCAAGTCAAGGATGCAACAGGTCAGGCACAAAGATTCACTCGCAACTTGAATGGAACAGTACCCGCTGGAGAGCAGAAGCTTTTTGATCTCGGACTGACAGGGAAACTAACGAAAGAGCAACTACAAACGTTACAAGTTGGGATCGCCGGGGCGGAAGTGGCTCGTTGAGCCTTTATCGTGCAGAGAGTCGGGATAGCTGTTCAAGAACTTTTCGCGCCATGCGTTCGCTATAATTATTCAGCTTCCAGTGGCCGGGGCTCCAACCTTTCAAGAAGCGATGAAAATCGGTCCAGGCCACGGGAAAGAGGGTTCTCCACTCCTCCTCAACAGCAACGCTATCAACGGAAGGCTGAGAACGCAGCAGAGCCTTAGCAAGTTCCTCAAAGTAACAGTCCAACAACCACGATTCGAGCTTTTCACACTCTTCGTCAGCCAAACAACTGCCGATGAAATAAGCCACATCCTTCATCCCGCAACCACCACCAACATATTGAAAGTCAACGGCAGCGACGTGCGCTCCATCCGCTGAAAAACAGAAGTTAGCCAACTTCGCATCACCATGCACCAGAGTTTGATATTGACTGTCTCTTAAGAGACGATCAACCTCTGCTGCGGCAGATTTTAAGGGTCTGTCGGTGAGTGCCGCTAATTCATCAGGACGTGTCTCCAGGTGCCAATAGGTCCCCTGCTCCCACAACCTTTCTGGTTCACAATTCATAAAAGTGGCGTGAAAATTTGCCAACCAACTCAGGCAAGCGACGATCTCTGTTTCACCTGCACTCTGCCTCCGTGCTGAAAAACCCGACGCATCGAGGTCTTCAAGGACAATAAGAGTTTCATTGCCACAACTTTCCAAAGCCAGGCATTCAGGGACACGACAGTCTTCGTTGCATCGGCCGCTCCACTCTCTGTACCAGGCTGTTTCAACCTCATACGACCGAATCTTTCGCAAATGAGACCGATCACTGTTCCAACCACGCGGATGATTGTCTTGATCAACAAGATGCACGTGCTTTGCCACAACACTTTTCCGATTCGCGCCAATCAATCGGTAGCGTCTAATTGTCCCATAACCACTCCACAGTTCCTGGATAACTTCAATCAGTTCAATATCGTTAGCAGTCGTCACGGTCTTAATCAGATCAATAAAGTCGTCTTGCATTCATCTCTTTCCTATATCGTTGATGTTCACATGTGCCCCCATCCTACAACAAAGATATCTTGCAATGGAGGATGAAATTAACCATGACGAATGAGTAAAAACATTTTGGAGGAATTTCAAGATGTCTGGAATGGTGAGAGTAAGATCGGCTTATTATTGAGAGAGATATTCAGAAACTCTTTAGTGCAAAAAACTATGGTCACCAGAGTCTGATCCTTGTTGTCTTATTCTGGAGGAGCACTTTCGACTCGATTTCGACCGTTGTTTTTAGCCTGATACAGGGCGATATCGGCATGACGGATCAAATCCTCAGTCGTTTTGATCTTCTTGTGTGGAATCGCGGCAACGCCTAGGCTGGCAGTAATTTTTAAGTCAGCGACCGAACCAGAGAATTGTATTTTGCTGATGGCCTGTCGTAAACGTTCCGCAACATTGACAGCTTCTTCAAGGCTTGTCTCAGGTAAGAGAAGGACGAACTCTTCGCCACCGAAGCGAGAAGCCGAATCGTACTGACGCAACTGTTCCTGAATCTCCCATGAGGTTGATTTCAACACCACATCCCCCTGCTGATGTCCATAGGTGTCGTTGACTTTTTTGAAGTGATCAAGATCGACCATGACCAAAGCAAATGGGCTGCTGATACGATTGCTGCGATCTAACTCTGCCTCCAGAGTCGTCATCATATGCCGTCTGTTGAAAAGCCCCGTCAGCGGATCTATTTGTGACATCTCCAGAAGTCTCTGGTTACTTTCTTTTAAGTTATCCTGCAATATTTTTATCTTAAGTTGAACTTTAACTCTCGCCAGCAACTCATCGGGACTAAAGGGTTTTGTAACATAGTCACTCGCCCCTTGTTCGAGACCTTTGATCTTTTTGGCAACCTCATCATGACTGGTCAACAAGAGAATGGGTATGTCTACCAGTTCCTTGCGTGCATTTACCATGCTTAGAAATTTGAACCCATCAATCCCTGGCATTTCAACATCACATAAGACAATGTCAATTTTTTCATTGAGCAGAATCTTGAAACCCTCAAGACCGTTGCTTGCTTCTAAATAATTTTCGAATAGATCGACACTGCGCAGAGTGGTTAAGATCTGCTGGCGAACTGACTTGCTATCATCAACAATGAGAAGGGTAAAGCCCATGGCAATCATCCAGTAACTTTTGGAGTATTTAATTTATACAAATATAGTCTTCTTCAGGCATTCACGTCTATTCATTTATCTTGGTCAGATGTTTAGATTGCAGGTTTTCAGTAATTGGGTATTTATGACCATTTCACACTCTACAAACAATGCGAGAGAATTTAAAAAAACTTTTTCACTGTATTCAAGATCTCAAGCAAAGGTGAACCTATAAATATGACTGTTCCGATTATATGATGAACTGACATGATCGACTACAGTGTCTTGCGCTATAGTTGCTCAAGAATGAAGATTTGTTTCGGCCGCTTGATTGTCTCTTTTAATGTGGCAACATTAGGTAGTTACAGACAATTTAATTCTCTGAAACTTTATTGCCTTAATGCAAAGCCAAACAATATCTTTCAGATCAAATACCTATTCCTAAGCAATGGAGGTTTACCATGCTCCGAGACAAATTAAACGCAATGAGCGCTGCCTCGGCAGAAAAAGTTCCGCCAGAGACATTGAGCAAGATGATGCAGGCAAAGGAGGACTTGGGAAATACTGACATTTTGCAGAGGGCAATTACGGTCGGCGAGGTTTTTCCGGCTTTCGACTTGGCCGATGAAAATAGCAACCAGGTCGGTTCTCAGGAACTCCTTCAAAAGGGACCGATGTTGATTACCCTCTTCCGTGGGGTGTGGTGACCTTACTGTTGCGCGGAGCTGGAGGCTCTGCAAGAGATCTTGCCTGAAATCAAGAAAACAGATGCCAGCCTGATCGCAATCTCACCAATGCTGGTCAAATATATCCCACAATTGGTCAACAAATTAAACCTTGGCTTTCCGGTACTGAGCGATCCCGGCCAACTCTTCCTGAAACAACTACGCGTCGTTTTCTCTTTGCCGGCTGAGCTGATCGAAATTTACAAAGGCTTCGGCATTGATTTGGAGCGATTTAACGGTGAAAAGATCTGGCGGTTACCGCTGCCGGGACAGATCATCGTCGATCAAGAGGGAGTCGTTCGAAACGTTGAGCTGTATGTTGACCACACTCAGAGACCAGAACCTCGTGAGGTTTTGAAACTGCTGAAAGCGCTCTAAAAACCCGAAGAGTGCGATAAGGACGCCTTTCGCATCTCTTTTCGTAGCGGCGTCCTTATCTGCTGAGTCTTGCCGGAGACATTGAGTTTTTCTCGGATGTGCTTCCTCATCCAACCCGGACAAGATAATGAGACCTGATGTCCAAAAAGCCACGACTATCAGGAAGCCTTCAACGTTACTGGATTGTAAAGTCTGTAAGAATTTCGCAATTCAAATAATTTGAACGATTCACAAAACTGCAGGTGAATTTATAAAAACTCGTGGATCATAACTAAGTAACGTACAGTGCTCGTGACGGGAAGTCCGGATCGCTGGTCAGGTTGACACCAAGTCTGCGTAACCCTGCCTCATCTCCCGGTGTTGGGATATGAGTCAGGTGCACTTCACAGCTTTTCAGTTGCTTCAACTTAGCCATGGCCATCTGCCCGGTCGGATTGGTCGTGACGCTTACACTCAATGCGATCAAGGTCTCTTCAAGGTCAAGGCTGATGGTCTTGCTATTGAGGACATCTTTTTTCAAACTACCTATTGATTCGATGATCTCCGGTGCCAGCAAGTGAATATCGTCAGGAATCCCGGCCAGAGTTTTTATGGCGTTAAGGACCAGACTGGAGGCTGCGTGCATCAATGGTGTGTTTTTGCCGGTGACAATCGTTCCATCATGAAGCTCAATAGCCGCCCCGCAGTAAATTCCCTCATTCCCTTTACCCTCCATCTCGCCGTTCTCAATACAGCCCCTGGCCGGTTCCACTATCCTGCGATCTTCCGGCGTCAGGTCAAGTTCCTTCATGATCAACTCCGCTCTCTGAACAGTCGCCTTGTCGACATAGCCCAGAGCGTACTCACAACGATAGCGGAAGAACCTGCGGATAATC
>CBDUFN010000226.1:0-5068 GCA_965366475.1 uncultured bacterium
CCTTTTGGAAGTAGGTCCTTATCGCGATGGAGAAGTTTAACAGAATATGATCAAGGATGTACATCACGACAATCACCCATTTCATGTCACTGTATGCATAAACCAGAAAAACAGCTATCAGTCCGCCATACTCTATTGATAGAATTTTTCGTTCCCCAAAGCGTACGATAGCTCTGCCAATAGCTGGGCTTAAGACAAAGTTGACGGCGTTATTAATGACAAACAGCAGTGTGATTTCGGTCACCGTACACTTGAAGACCATGACCAGTAAGTACACTGAAAAAGCCATGAAAATCTGGCGCCTGGCACCTGCCATAAAGGTGAGAAAGTAATAGAGCGAATATTTTCGCCGAAAGATCATTTTGCGGTGCTGAGGAGTGACATCCTTGTGAGTGGGGTTTTGTACTAAGCCCCAGAGACCAGCAGCTGTAACCAAGGTTCCAATCGCTAAAAACATAACTCGATAGCTAAAGATCATGCCCATGAGAAAGAGGAGCAGTCCTACGACAATACTGGTTGCTGCTGCAAGGCTACGCAGACGTCCAAAGATTATTGGAGAGGTTGCGGTGTTGAAATACTGGAGCGTTAGAGATTGGTTTGTCGTCTCGTAATAGTGAAAGCCGAAGCTCATTATTAACGTGGAGATAATCAGGCCGATAAAGCTTGGGAATAGGCCTGTCATGCCAACCCCGATGCCCAGAAAGACAATAGAAAGAGCCGAGAGTCGATGCTCTTTGATGATGAGCATGACAAAAACCACCAATAATGCCAGAAAACCAGGGACTTCTCGTACTGAGCCTATAATCCCTACCTGAAAACCATTGAGACCGGCATTTTCGACGGCGAAATTGTTAAACAAAATCATCCAGCACTGTAGTCCAACAACAGATGCAGCGGTTTGCACAATCAGAAATCGCAACATAGGCTGTTGCTGGGTTGTGACCATTTTGAAACCCCTCTATTAATATTCGTAATCTATTCCACTTATAGCAGAGCCTTAAGAATAAGCCGCATAGAAAAAAACTGATTGATTATGCCTCTGACTTTGCTGGTTTCCTAAAGGAAATTAATTTTTTATCAGTCTGGTAAATGCCAAAATGTCTTTTAAGCTAATGTTAATCATGAGTGTGTCTATGTGTGTTTGCTTATTATGTTATTTGATTGGATCCGTGGTTGTTTCTCTTGATAAGTCACTTTATCTTTTTACATAAGTTTAAATTACATCAATTATAACAGTTAGTTGAAAACAACCTGTGGGCTTTTTTGTCTTGGAGGTGTGCTGTGAGAAGAATTGCTCTGTTGTCATTCTTGTTTGTTGTTGTTCTGTTTGTCACTAGTGGTTTTGCTGCTGATATTGTTCCATCGTCAATTGATCAGCCCGGGACACAACCGTCAGAGGTGAGTAATCTAGAGTCTCCAGATAAATGTGACAACTGTCATGGTGGTTACAATAGTGCAACGGAGCCTGCATTCAACTGGCGAGGAAGCATGATGGCAAACGCCGGTCGCGATCCAATCTTTTGGGCGACAGTTGCTATCGCTGAACAGGATTTTGATGGTGTAGGAGACCTCTGTATCCGTTGCCACAGTACTGCGGGTTGGTTGGCAGGTCGCTCCACTCCCACTGATGGTTCAGGTTTGGCGGCAGGCGATGCTGATGGGGTTGAATGTGATTATTGTCATAAAATGACTGATCCTGGAAACACAGATCCAATCTTGCAAGGAGTTATGAATGAACCTTTTGTTGCCAATGATTCACTGAGTGGTGAGCCTTTTTATGGCAGTGGCATGGCCTCCATTTGGGGTGGTTCGGAAAAACTTGGACCCTATACTGATGCTGAAGCACGTCATAAGTTTATGAAGAACGATTTCATTCGTTCGGTCGATTTCTGTGGTACGTGCCACGATGTTTCGAATTCAGCTGTTGGTAACCTGGCTCACAATTTTGGCGCCCAACCGGAATTCCTTGCGACTGAAGAGATCACCTCTGACGGTTCTCCTTCTGAGTCTCCAAAGAATTATGTGAATAAAGCGGCCTTCAATAATCCAGCCTATAAATATGGTGTTGTAGAAAGAACTTTCAGTGAATACAAAGCCGGACTCATTTCACAAACACCTGTTGATCAATATGTTAATTTGCCTGCCGATTTACAAGGTGGGGCTCTCAAGGCGATCTATGATGCAGCGACGGATTTTGGCAGCAAAAGTGCCAACTATGAAGATGGTGATATTCGCTATTACAGCTGCCAGACATGTCATTTAAGGCCTGTGCATGGCCAGGGTTGTAACAAAAACCCTCCTTATCGTAGCGACTTGCCGTTGCACGATATGACCGGTGGTAACTATTGGATGCCTAAAGCGATTAAGTACCTCGATGGACAAGATAAGTTACGTCTAGGTGGTGGCTTGAACGCAGTACAGGTTGCAGCTTTGGATGCTGCGTCCCTTCGTGCCAAGGAGCAACTTAACCTTGCTGCGACCCTCTCTGTCGATAGCAATGCTCAGACAGTTAAGGTTGTTAATCACACGGGTCACAAATTGATCTCAGGCTACCCTGAAGGCCGTCGCATGTGGTTGCGCACCACCTGGATGGATAGTGCCAATAACGTTTTGCGAGTCGATGGAGAATATGGAGAGATTGGCGTTACTGTGGCCGGTGTCCCGGTACGTTCGATCTTGAACTTGAATGATCAGAATACCAAAATTTATGAAGCTCATTACGCTATGGATCAGCAATGGGCTTCTCAACTTATAGGCTTTGGGTATCCTGAAAGCTTAATCATTGGTTTTGATCGAATGACCGGTGAAGTGACACATACCCTGGGTGAGTTGGCAAGTTCTGATGCTGGTACAGAGTATGAATCCTTCCATTTCGTTCTGAACAATGTTGTTGAGAAAGACAATAGAATTCCACCTTACGGTATGGACTATGAAACGGCTCGATTGCGTAATGCCTTACCCGTTCCGGCCGATCAGTATGGTGGAGGACCAGGTAAAACTTATAATTACTTTGATCAGGTCGACTTGAATCCACCTGTTGGAGCAACAAATGCTTCATTTGAGCTTCTATACCAGCCAACCAGTTGGGAATATATTCAATTTTTGGATTTAGCTAATGAACAAGCGGCAGGATCTTTTTTGGAAAACGAAGGCACGTACATGCTTGAAGCCTGGTTGAATACCGGAATGGCCGAACCTTATGTGATGGCCACTGCGACTTGGGGAGATGTGCAAACTTGTGTCGCTCCAACACCAACTCTTGAGACCGCAACTCCTGGTAATGCACAGGTCTCCTTAACCTGGTCTGCAGTCTCTGGGGATGGTTACAACCTATACTATGATCAGGCAGGTAAGTCTCAACTGGTCGCCGATACAGGCAGTGCGGTTATTTATACGGATAGCGGGCTCACTAATGGTCAGGAATACTGTTACAAGGTTGCTTCCTATGTTCTGGATGCAAACCAGGAATTTCTTTGTGAATCTACAATGAGCAACATTCTTTGTACCATTCCCAATACGCCCGGACAGAACAACGCTGAAGTCAGTCTGTCTACAGGTTTATATGAAACGTCTGGCAAAGGGAAAAATAGTACCACTGTTTATGTTGAGACGTCGTCATTCGCAGTTGGTGATGACGTGACTATTCGAGCGCTTGTTCAGGATGAAACCACTGGTTTGCCTATTTCCAATGCAACGGTCAATATCAACATTGATGGACCTGAAACACTTTCTTTGGAGACTGGATCAAGTGACGCAAATGGCTTTGCTGAAGCTGTCTGGAATACCAAAACACCAAATCGGAAGGGCGCAGGAGGAACGGCGGCAGGGAGTTATAGTGCGATAACGATGGGACTGAATGCAGATGGTTATTCATGGGACAATGTTATGACAACAACACCATTCAGTCTGCAGTAAAATTAATGAGACGCAATAAAGGGGTCGATCCTTTGTTGCGTCTCTTTTTGTTTAATGTAAGAGCGGCACGCGCCCTAAGTTACACGTTTCAACCAAAGCCAGAACCACTCGGGGCAGAACAACTACTGGCGGCAAAGACGGAAACGGCTTTAGGGGAGGCTTTACCACAATCAGGGCAGGGCATGTTATCTTCCTGCACCTTGGTCATCTTTTCAAACGTCTTGTTGCAAGCTTCGCAATGGTATTCGAATAACGGCATAATTCACCTCTCTGGTTTAATGATTGGCAATATATTCAAATTATACGATCAACGCAAGTGGAAAGATAAAGTAGAGATGTTCAATTAAACTAGTGAATGGTGTATGAAATAATAGATGTAAAAAAGGGACGGCTTGTGAGCCGTCCCTTTTTTGTTTCAGGCAATTACGAGATTAACCGAGAATTTCCTTGAGGTCTGCTTCGGCTGTAGTAATTGGGCCAATATTGTAGTTCTCAACGAGGAAGTTAAGTACGTTCGGCGTAATAAATGCCGGCAATGTTGGTCCGAGTTTGATGTTTTTGATTCCCAGATGCAGCAGCGTCAGGAGGATCGCAACGGCTTTCTGCTCGTACCATGAAAGGACCATTGAAAGAGGCAGGTCGTTAACGTCACACTCAAAGGCTCCTGCAAGAGCAACCGCAACCTGGATGGCGCTGTAAGCGTCGTTGCACTGTCCAACATCGAGCAGGCGAGGGATGCCGCCGATGTCACCAAGGTCAAGTTTGTTGAAACGGAACTTGCCACAGGCCAGTGTCAGAATGACAGTGTCCTTGGGAGCTTGCTCGGCAAACTCGGTGTAGTAGTTACGGCCAGATTTAGCACCATCGCAGCCACCAACCAGGAAGAAATGCTTGATAGCGCCGGCTTTAACTCCCTCAATGACTTTGTCAGCAACACCGAGAATAGCATTGTGTCCGAAACCGGTCAGGATCTCTTGACCCGGTGCGTCTCCGAAACCTTCGCATTCCTGAGCTTTGGCGATGACTGCAGAGAAGTCCCAACCTTCGACATGTTTAACACCAGGCCACTGAACCAGGCCCCAGGTGAAGAGCCGGTCGATATAGTTGTCTGCTGGTTTTTGGATACAGTTGGTGTTGAAGATGATAGCCCCTG
>CBDUFN010000227.1:0-5051 GCA_965366475.1 uncultured bacterium
GTTCTTCTGAGTGGTCTTCCCATTGGTGTGACGACATCTTATGCAAAGGGTGCCGCTCTGATTGAAACGTGGTTGATACCCGCTCATGTTAAATCTTTGCCCTATTTTATTACTGATACTGTTTCCTATGCACTACCGATGGATGGAGTGATGCGTCAAGGTGGTGCCGGTGCGAGTTTCGATATTGTTGCTATTGTGCAGGTTCCTCTGATCCTTGGTGTCATTGGTGGTGCCTGGTTGTCGTCAACTCTGCTTGGAGAATTTAAGGTGGTCTGGAAAGTTCCTGTCAGTCAGGGACTGATGGTCTTTATCGGTGGTCTTATCATGGCCCTGGGTGCTCGCATGACTCCAGGTTGTAATATTTGGCATCTGTGTGGTGGACTGCCTTTGTTGACCATGCAAAGTTTGTTGTTTGTTGTTGGTTTGTTGCCGGGGGCATGGTTCGGTGGGAAAGTTTTGCAAAGAACGCTGGTCTCCAGAACTTAGCTGTAGAGGTCTGACGATGAAGACAATAGAATTGGATATAAGGGGGCAGGTTTGCCCATCCTGTTTACTGATGGTGTTGCGCGAAGTAAATCAACATTATCACGAACTCGAAACGGGTGAACTGAGCATCGTCGTTTTGACAGATAATAGACATGCAACAGGAACTGTTCCTGAGGCTGTCAATAGCATGGGAATTTCCGCTGATGTCGTCAAAGACAATAGCCATTACCGTATAACGATAGAACAATAAAATGACTGATATGAAAGAAGAAAATATAGGCATGCTGACGCGTAGTCACGATATTGTCCGCTCCTCTGAAGAGAAAAGCGAACTGGAGCTTTTACGCGAAGAGAATCAGCGCTTGGCAGAAATCAATCTAAAAGCTTTTGATTATATCAGAAGTAAAGTCAACTCCTTGCTTGGAGTTGTTGGGACAAAGAGCTTAGCTCCTGAGGAGTTAGATGATCAAAGCCTGGTTGAATTTGACCCTATCGGAATTGTGACGCAAACCTTTCAGCATGTTCAGGACAATCTTCGTGCAACCAACCGGCAACTGAAATTTGCCCACAAAGAAATTCAAGCAATTTTTGAGACAGTCGGTTCAGCTGTTTTAGTTTTAGATCCTGAGGGAAGGGTGGTCTCCTATAATCAGAAAGTAAGAGATCTAATGCTGGTTGGAGATGAATCTGCGCTTGGTAAACTATGTCGAGAGCACCTTTGCAAGCGAGACTCAAGTGAGAAGAGATGTGCTTTTAGATCTGTGATGAAGAATCGTCGTGATCAGAACTTTTCTGATTGGAACCTTAAGGGCAAAAGTTTTGACGTTATTGGCCGCCCGATGTTTGATGAACAGGGAGATATCACTCACGTTGTTCTGGCCTATCACGATGTCTCGGCACGTTTGGATGCACAAAACGCTTTATTACAGGCTCTTGATGAGATGTATGAGGCCAACGCAAAAATTCACGGTATTTTAAGCTCAGCTGCAGACGGTATCCTGGTGACCGATTCAAGCAATGAAATTGTTTTGATAAACAAGCGCGCGGAGGATTTGATAGGCTTTTGTCTCACGGACTCTCAAAAGCCATTGTCGTTAAATGATGTTCCACATGCCGGGCTGTTAAAGTTACTCTCTCAGGCGGCACAAAGTAAGAAGGAGTCTTTTACCGCGGATCTGAATTTTGAAAATCTGGGTCAAAAGGAGTTTATCTGTCAGGCCAGAGTGACTGTTATCCGGTCGCCAGAAAACAAATTTAAGGGCTGTATCATTCTTTTGCACGATGTCACTGAACAGCGCTCAATCGAGCAAATGAAAGACGAATTTGTCTCTACTGCAGCCCATGAACTACGTACTCCACTAGCCACAATTATTGGCTATACGGACCTGATGTTGATGGAAAATGATTTTACGGAAGATCAGAAGTCGGAGTTTTTAGAGCAGATTCAAAAGAAAGCTGAACGGTTGGGTGAAATCGTTGGTGATTTACTTGATATCAGTCGAATTGAATCTGGCGAGGGTTTAAAACTCGAACTGAAACCGACTCGACTTGATTGGCTTTGCGAAGAAGCTGTAAAAAGCATCCAGATGCAGACGTCCCTTCACCGTTTTGTTGTGGATCTTTTGCCGGGCTCAGATGTGTTAGTGAATGTTGATCGATATGCGACGATGCAAATTCTCGAAAACCTGCTCAGTAATGCTGTAAAATATTCTCCAGAGGGCGGAGATATTGGCGTCTCTGTGCAGTTGAAGGGTGGGCTTTGCAAGCTCACTGTGTCCGATCATGGCTTGGGCATGACGTCTGACCAGATAATGAGAATTTACGATAAGTTTTATCGGGTTGATGCGACAAATACCGCTATCTCCGGAACGGGTCTGGGGATGACGATTGTAAAGCATCTGGTCGATGCGCAATCCGGGCAGGTGAATATCACCAGTTCACCCAGGGTTGGCACAACTGTAGAAGTTGTCTTGCCGAACAAACCTGTTGTAACCAAACACTGACGAACGCCCTTTTACAATAAACTCGTTTGTTGAGTTTCGTTTGGTTCAGGGGACTTGCAAAGGCGGTTCTTGCAGGGCTGCTATCTGTTCACGAAGTTGCAAAATATGTTCTCCCCAGTAATTGACAGTATTAAACCATGGGAAGTGATGCGGGAAAGCTGGATCGTTCCAACGCCTCGCCAACCAAGCACAATAATGCAAAATCCGTAACGCTCGCAACGCTTCTACCAACCGTAATTCGCTTGGCCTGAAATCGTAAAACTCGTTATAGCCTTCTACAATTTCAGCGAGTTGTGCGAACTGGCGTGTGCGGTCTCCTGAAAGCATCATCCAGATGTCCTGAATTGCCGGAGCTGTCCTGGCATCATCAAAGTCAACAAAATGCGGAGCTTGGTCGCGCCACAAGACATTGCCTGCATGGCAATCGCCATGAGTGCGTATGAAAGGGGTGTTGCCTGCTTCGGCAAGTCGTTCATCAATTGTCTGTAGCAGGTCATGAGTAAGAGCATCGTAGTTGGCTTTGTACTCTGGAATAATGAACTCATTGCTGATCAATTCAACCGAGGCGTAACCGAAGTTCGCACAGTCAAGTCTGGGCCTGTGTTTGAAAGGTTTTGTTGCAGCGATGGCGTGCATACGGCCGAGGGTGCGACCCATGATCAGCAGGTTATCCAGATCATCAAACTCGGGAGCATGACCTCCCTGCCGAGGATAGAGGGCGAAACGAAAGGTCTCAAAATGGAACAGGCTGTTGCCCGTGTTGTCTAGAAGTGGGGCAACGACAGGAAGTTCATGTTCAACAAGTTCGTAACAGAACTGATGTTCTTCCAGAATTTGTTCATCGTTCCAACGGTTGGGTCGGTAAAACTTGGCAATCAGAGGTGCTCCATCTTCAATGCCGACCTGATAGACGCGGTTCTCATAGCTGTTAAGGGCAAAGGTGCGACAGTCGCAAATGTACCCACAGCTCTCAACGGCATCCATGATTGCGCTAGGAGTAAGGGCCTCAAATGCATGTTGTGTGTTGGCGTTAGACATGCGAGCCGATGCTCTGCTTTATGTCGTCAACAAGGGCGTTGATGTCACTGTCTGTTGTTGCCCATGAGCACATGAAGCGGCAATGTCCTGATCCGATAAAGGTATAGAAAACCCAGCCTTTATCGCGTAGCTTGGTGATGGTCTCTTCCGGCATTTCCGCAAAAACAGCATTCGCTTCGGTAGGATGAACCAGCTTAACTCCGGAGACTTGTGAAATTTCGTCGGCTAATTTACGAGCGCAGTTGTTCGCGTGTCTGGCATGCTTTAGCATGGCTCCGTCGCTAAGTAAGCCGAGCCAGGGTGCGGACAAATAACGCATTTTAGAGGCCAATTGTCCTGCTTGTTTGCATCGATAGTCAAATTCATCTGCAAGTTTTTTGTCAAAAAAGACCACCGCTTCACCCATCGGCATACCATTCTTGGTGCCACCGAAGGTCAGCACGTCAACTCCTGCTCGCCAAGTCAATTCTTTGGGATGAACATTCAGGGCAGCAACGGCATTAGCAAAACGTGCACCGTCCATGTGTAATTTAAGGTTGAGTCGCTTGGTAAGACCGTGGATCTCAATAAGCTCCGCAGGGGTGTAGAGGGTTCCCAGTTCGGTTGTTTGTGTAATTGAGAGGACCTTGGGTTTAGGATAATGAATGTCGGTGCGTTTGTTGACGGTATGTTCAACTGCATCCAGGCTAACTTTGCCGTTATCACCACTCACGGTTAAGAGCTTGGTGCCATTGGAAAAGAACTCAATAGCTCCACACTCGTCCGTTTCAACATGGGCCATTTCATGGCAGATGACGCTGTGGTAAGACTGACACATTGATGCCAGAGCCAGAGAGTTGGCCGCTGTCCCATTGAAGGCAAAGAAAACTTCGCAGTCTGTTTCGAAAAAATCGCGGAGAGAGTCACATGCATTTGCAGTCCAGGGGTCGTCGCCGTAACTGGTTGAGTAACCACTGTTAGCATCTTGAAGTGCCTGCATGGCTTCCGGACAGACTCCGGCGTAATTGTCGCTCGCGAATTGGTTTTTAAGTATGTTTGTCATGAGGTTCAATCTCTTTAAGGTTGTCAGTTCATACGCTTTAACTTTGGCGAGACTGTGATTAAAACAAGAAATTGTCGGAAAGAGAAGAAAATAACGGTGACACATTACTCGTGTGTCACCGTTATTTGTTTAAAAATTTTCTTTATGTATTTAAAACGAATCAACCGTCAGCTATTGACCGCCCAGATGCTTCATCTGCATCTTTAGCTGATCAAGGCAAGGCTGCGCTTTGCTGAACATCTCCTCGCCAGCCAAAACACCTATGGAACTCGAGGCGTAATTATCGTTGAGATAAGTCGATGCGGCATGAGATAGCTTTTTCTGGTCCATGGCCAGGATGCCCTCCCGAAAAGACTGAAGCATTTCGTGTCTGAGATCCTGTTGTTGATGGATAAACTCGCGGTAGCCTCTGCTTCCGGGAGAAAGCGGACGATCGAGTTCAGCGAAAGCAGTAAGAATGGATTGCGTGACCATCTCGTCAC
>CBDUFN010000228.1:0-5043 GCA_965366475.1 uncultured bacterium
TCATATAGGGCGCGGGGTGATCTGTCTGTAATAGATCTTCAGCGACGGTATCCAACACACTCGGGCAGAATGGACGCCAGCGCTCACGATATTTAATCTGTTCATTAATCCGGTCGGCAACACCTTTTGCACTCGGGCAGCCCAGGATACTACGACAGCCAAGCGCTCGTGGACCAAATTCCATACGGCCCTGGAACCAGGCCACAGGATTACCATCAGCCAAAAGTTTGGCGGTGGTTTTAACTGGGTCTTCGACGACTTTCCACTCAGGGTTCCCTTCATGTTCTTTACAAGCAGCGATACATTCTTCACTGGTGTAACTTGGCCCCAAGTAGACATGATGTAATTTTTCAACCTTGATCCCATGTTTATGAGCGGCAAAAGAAGCTGCACCAAGGGCCGTGCCCGCATCAGAGGCCGCAGGTTGAACAAAGAGTTCCTTAACGTACGGCAGATCAATAATATGCTGGTTAAGCTTAACGTTAAGAGCACTACCACCAGCAAAGCATAACTGACCTGTTTCCTGCCGGATATCCTTAAGATAATAGTCGATCATATCGAGAGAAAGTTTCTCAAACAGTCGTTGCACACAGGCCGCATAATCAATGTAAGGTTCATCAGCACTGTCGCCCTGCCGACGAGGACCTAACCAATCAATGAGTTTGGGGCTGAAATAGAAACCTTTACCATCTTCTTTGTAACGGCGATTGCCGATCGTATTCACCAATTCGGTATTAACGACCAACTCACCATTTTCAAACTTGGCCAAACGGGAAAAATCATATTTTTCGGGATCTCCATAAGGTGCCATCCCCATAACTTTAAACTCACCATCGAGCATTTCAAAACCGAGGTATTCTGTCATGGCTCCATAGAGGCCACCGAGAGAGTCAGGATCATAAAACTCCTTGATCTTGTGAATCTTGCCATTTTCTCCGTAACCAAAAAAGGTGGTCGCGTACTCTCCTTTGCCATCGATTCCAAGGATGGCGGTTTTTCCTTCGAAACCACTCAGATGGTAGGCACTGCTGGCATGAGCCAAGTGATGCTCTACCGTTTCGAAAGTGATCGCATCCCAACTGATTCCGACTTTTGCGAGCATCTCCTTCACCTGTTTGATATTGCGATGATAACGGCGGTTACCATTAAACAAGGCTGTCAATGCACGATCAGGGGCATACCAGTAACGTTTTGCATAGTGCCAACGCTCGGGGCCTGACAAACCTACTTTGACATAAGGAAAAGCGACGATATCGACATCACCAGGCTTTATTCCGGCAAACTCAAGACAGAACTTGGTCGCTTCCAGAGGCATGTGGTTCTTAGCGTGTTTGTCACGAAGGAAACGTTCTTCCTCTGCGGCGGCGACCAGCTTGCCATCAATATAGAGTGCGGCAGAGGGGTCATGCGTTAAGGCACCAGAAAGACCGAGTATAATTTTTGACATATGTGTCATCTCCATTGAACAGATAGTGTCTATATATTTTCTTCAGGAACTTTTTTCACAAGGGCCTGAATCGAACGTTGTTTAGTGAGGCAGATGTTCATCAAACCACTTCTGTAGTTTGGGGTGCGATTGCCAGTTGCGTAAAAAACGAGCGCGATCAACTTGAAAAAGTTTATTGAAGCGAGTCGGGCTCAAAGGCTCACACATTGCATCGAGATCAAGAACAGAGAGGTCATCGTCGACCACAAGAAAATTTGTCGCTTTACAATCACCATGGTGGATACCGAGTTTTCGAAACAGTGAGAATAAGCGGACTACGTTTTGTGCCGCTGCGTTACAGAGGCTTCCTTTCGTAGCGTCGTCAATAAAAAAATCGCTGGCCAGAGAACCCTCTTGAAAAGCGCAAACATAATAACCTGTTGAGCGAAAAGGGCCAAAGCGTTTTTCAATCACTGCAATAGCTTCAGGTGTTGCAATTCCTGATATTTTCAAACGATGAGCATTCCCCCACGAAGTCCAGGCACGTGTAGGACGAAAACAACGGCTCAATGCATGCAGTGGATTCTTGATATTGTAACGTTTAATGACCCAGTCACAATCACTCGCAACAATCCTGACAACAGTACACGTATTACCATCTTTCAACACCTCGCCATCTCGCATAAAACCGTCCGGATCCAGCAACAGTCTGGTCAATACGTCACCTTGTTGATCACGACGGAAAATACTGACCTGGCCGTTACCGTCAGAACGAACAAACTCGGTACAGTTCCGATAAGATTTGGTGACGTATTTCAAGCGGCGGCGGCGGCGGACCTGTGGTAGATCTTCTTTTAGTTTATCAGTAAGTTGAAATCTATCTAAGCCTCGGATTTGCGCATAGTGAACGATAGCGTCTTCAAAAAGAAAATCCTCAGAGGGGAATAGTTGTGCAAAAAGAAGAGCGAGATTAAGACTGCTGAGGTTAAGGTTTAAGGGGCTACCTTGATCACGAAGAGTTACCGCATCGCCATCAATTGCATACATTTTCTGCTCAGAAAGAAGAAAGTTCCCGAGATGTAAATCCTCTTGAACCAATCCTGCTGCGTGCAGAGCGGAGACAACCTCAACAAGTTGAAGAAGTAATGTTTTCTTTTCTTCGGGAGTCGTCAATTGTGACCAGCGATCCAAAGCCGTTTGTACATCATCCAGAAACTTGAAGAGTAGTACAGGAGTGCCATTATCAAGCTGACCGGAGAAGAGCAACTCGGGCGTTAGAATTTCAGCATCCCTGAGCGCTTCAACACCAGACTTTTCTCTTTGCCAGTGTCGCTGCGCACGGTGAGGGTCGAGAAACAACTTAACCAACACGGGTTTTTGTTGCCAGAGCCCTGTGCACACCAATCGCTTTTCAGGTAAATTTCGAAGCACTTGATCGCATGTCACAGAGTTATCATCAGTGACCTTGTCAAGGTGTATGGTGAAAGGCAATTCTTTTTTAAAAGGCTTCATTTCAGATGCAATTGCAAGGGTAATTAAAGGACATTTTCTTTTACCTTAGCCCCTGCCCTCGAGAGAAAGAAGATCCTGCATTTTCGCGACAAAAGTACTCTTGTGTTTCTCAGAGAGACAACTGGCACTGAAGTAAACGTCCAAAAATCTATCAACACCGAACCTCTCTATCGAAAGCTGGTCAACTTTATAACGGGTAAGATGCCTGAAATTTCTCATCCTTGCCCAAGGGGAAAGAGATGCTCGACCAATTTTCATGTCGGAAATATCGATCAAACCAAGAGGGCTATCGATGTCGCTGAAAATAATGTTATTTAAATGAATAGAACGAAAGAAAACGCCTTTGTCATGTAACTGCGCCAAAAGAACAGCAAACTTCTCTATGAGGACTTCGGATAGGTCCAAATCTTTCAAAGCTGTGCGGAGGGTAAGACCTGGAATCGGGCGATAAAAAACCAAGGCCCTTTTGATCTGTTCACAGTAAAAGATTTCTTCCACATCAATGGTATGAAAACCGAGCTTTTTTAAAAGTTTCGCATTCTCAATAAAACGAGAGGAATAGGATTTAAGGATTGCAGAAGAAACCAATCGTTTACGACGAAAGAGTTTAACAATGCGTCCATCTGAGGTCTCAAGCACCTTGACGCCATGTTTATCCTTCTCAAGGACAACAGAAGCTTCAAGCAGTTTTTGATAGTCACTGTAGGTAAAGGAGTTCACTGACAAAAACGTCTCCGGTTAATAAGAATAACAATTGGCCCAGGAAAGGATTTACGTGTTTTTTGGAAAAAGACTTTTTTCAATTAAATCACACAGAATATGAATAATAATGAGATGCGCTTCCTGCACTCTCGGGGTTTCATTGCTCTGGACAGTCAGATCAAGATCCACAAGGGTACCGATCTCCCCTCCATCTCGTCCAAGCAAGCCGATCGTTTTTGCTCCAAGTTTATGGCCCGAGACCAATGCCCGTTTAACATTCTTAGAATTTCCACTGGTGGAAATACCTATGAGAACATCACCTGGATTGGTTAAAGCTTCAACCTGCCGGCTAAAAACATCATCAAAGCCATAATCATTACCAACAGCAGTTAAAATAGAGGTGTCAGTTGTCAGAGCAATTGCCGGCAGGGCCTTGCGTTCCATCAAAAAACGACCGATCATTTCCGCAGCAAAATGCTGCGCATCAGCGGCGGATGCGCCGTTACCCATAATCAAGAGCTTGCCGCCATTCTTTAGGGCATCAACGATTAGCTCTGCACAAGCCACAATCGGCTCGGCCATAGAGGCTTCCACCATTTTGATCACATCAATATGTGTCTTTAATTGACGGCTAACTTCATCAATCATCATATATGCCTCTCATAAACCATCGCAATTTTTCTTCGGCCTTTAAATGACTCAACACGCGTAAAGTTCTTGAAGTGTGGAATGTTATCAACCTCATTTTGCTTTACATATACAACTATCAATTCACTTCCCAGTCTTAAAGCTTTTTCTTCGAGACTTATAAGTTCTGCTGTCGGGAACGTATGATACTTCCCTCGCAGAAGTCCAGCATAGAAGGCAATACGCTCATCGTTCACAATTAAGTTAGATTGAGCGGGTTTGCGTTGTTCATTTAACCATATACCCACGTTTTTAATCTCATCTTTCTCATGCGAAACTTTTCTAAAAGGCATCACCAAAGGCAAAGCAATACAGAGGAGAAAAACAAAAGAGTAAGCAACTTTCCGAAAGCGAAAGTTGATAATTTTGGGGGCCATACGTTCAATACCATACCCAACAATAACAAATGCCAGAACAATAGGTACAAGAAGATAACGGCTTGCCAGGAAATTACGTGACAGAAGAAAAACGTAGTCCATCAGTAAAAAACTTGTCAGAACAGCTACAAACAGAAACAGACAACGATCCCAATGCGCCTTGAACTTGAATCCAAAGAATAAGGGTAAAACGAAGACGGGGTACATCTTCTCGAAAAACGTTTGCAGCATGCCAACTAAATAGATCAGTAACATATTGCTACGAGCATACTCAAAGAAATCATGTGTATCAACACCGCCGACAAAATCCTTCTCGACATCTTTAAGATGTTGATAAAT
>CBDUFN010000229.1:0-4983 GCA_965366475.1 uncultured bacterium
CCGGATACTCTTTTCGGCGCTACTTTTATGAGTCTTGCCCCTGAGCATCCTTTGGTCGAAACACTTACCGTTCCTGAGCAAAGTCAAGACGTTGATGCTTTTGTCAAAAAGGTCCAGAGCGTTGATCAGGCGCAACGTACCAGTGACGATTATGAAAAAGAAGGTGTCTTCACAGGTTCTTACTGCATTAACCCTGTTAACGGCAAAAAAATGCCGATATTCTTGGGCAACTTTGTGTTGATGGGCTATGGCACCGGTGCTGTTATGGCTGTGCCGACTCATGATCAGCGCGATTTTGATTTTGCCCGAAAGTACGACTTGCCGATGCAGGTTGTTATTCAGCCGGACGGCGAGATTCTCGATCCGGCTACAATGGTTGAGGCATGGGAAGGTCCAGGAATAATGGTCAACTCCGGTCAGTTTGACGGACTTGACAATAAAGAGGGCAAAGAAAAAATTACAGAACACCTCGAATCTCAATCTGTAGGCCAGCGATCTGTTAACTATCGTATTCGTGATTGGCTGGTTTCCAGGCAGCGTTATTGGGGCACGCCGATTCCTGTTATTTATTGTGATAGCTGTGGCGCTGTACCCGTACCCGAAAAGGATTTGCCGGTCGAATTGCCGACTGACATTGAATTCTCTGGTGAAGGTGGTAGCCCACTCGCAAACCTGGATTCCTTTGTTAACACCTCTTGCCCAAAGTGTGGACTGGCCGCAAGGCGTGAAACAGATACCTTTGATACTTTTGTTGAAAGTTCATGGTACTTCCTGCGTTACGCCAGTCCGCATTGTGACACGGCACCAGTCGATTCGGATGCGGTTAATTACTGGCTGCCCGCCGACCAATATATTGGCGGTGTTGAACATGCCGTTATGCATCTTCTCTATGCGCGTTTCTGGACCAAGATAATGCGTGATTTGGGTCTCATCTCCATTGATGAGCCTTTTGAAAACCTGCTTACGCAAGGAATGGTCTGCAAAGAGACAACGTCCTGTCCAGAGCACGGTTGGTTGTACCCAGAAGAGATCGAAGAAGGTCATTGTCTGCGTTGCAAAGCAAAGGTCGCTTCGGGCCGTAACGAGAAGATGAGTAAGTCCAAAAAGAATGTCATCGATCCTGATGGCTTGATTAATCGATATGGTGCAGATACTGCTCGACTTTTTACCCTCTTTGCGGCTCCGCCTGAAAAGGACTTGGAATGGAACGAGCAAGGTGTGGAAGGTTGCTTCAGATTCCTGAACAGAGTCTGGCGGCTGGTCTCTGATAATTATACTTTGATTGAAGATGTGGGTGATGTTGATATTGATAAGTTGACACCTGCTGCTAAGGATTTGCGTCGACAGGTTCACCGTACTATTAAAAAGGTGACTGAGGATGTTGATGGCAGCTTTCATTTCAATACAGCAATCGCTGCTGTGATGGAATTGGTTAACAGCATCACTGCTTTTCAGGACAAAGAGGCTGCTGCTGAAGTTATCCGTGAGGGTGTCGAATCAGTCGTGCGTTTGTTGTCCCCTTTTGTTCCGCATATTTGTGAAGAGTTGTGGCAACATCTCGGCTATGAAAATTCACTTGAATCGAGTGGTTGGCCCGTCTGGGACGAACAAGCTCTTGTTGCTGATACGCTCCTGATTGTTGTGCAGGTTAATGGTAAGGTCCGTGGAAAAGTAGAGGTTCCCGCAGATGCTGATAAAGAAGCAGTGGAGACCGCAGCTTTAAATGAAGCGAATGTCGCTCGTTTTATAGAAGGTAAAACCCTACGCAAGGTGATTGTTGTTCCTGGCCGCCTTGTTAACGTCGTGGTTGGATAATGTCTATGCGCTTTATTACTGTACTGTTCATTTGTCTTCTTGCTGGTTGTGGTTATCATAGCCCCGGAGTTTCTGACGGCTGGGTTGGTGGTGATGCCAAAGTTCTTTATGTTCAGCTCTTTGATAATCACACCGTTGAGCCTTACCTCGAAAATTTTATCACCGATGCTTTGGTTGCTGAGCTTTCCAGGTCAAGGTTGATTGAATTGACTGAGAATTCCGAGATAGCCGAGCTTAGGTTGGTAGGGGACGTTAAAGATTTCACAAGTAGTGCCCAAGCTTATGGTGTTTCCGACCAAATTACTGAGTACCGAGCAACGATGACAATTACAGCGCGTCTGTTGCGTAACAACAGTAGTGAAATTGTCTGGCAGCAGAGTTTACAGCGCAGTGAAGATTATCTGGCAACGGTTGATAAAAACCAACAACTGGAAGGTCAGAAACTTGCTGCAAGAGTGGTTTCTCAACGTTTAGCTGAAGATCTTCATGCCAGCCTCCTCAATAATTTCTGACAAGACTTTTCACTATGTCTCTAAGAGAATTGCAAAATATGATTCAGGCTGGAAATCTTCCCGGCCTGATTTTGCTGTATGGCCCTGAATCTTATTTTATAGAAGAGGGCATGCAAGCGATCCGGAACTCTGTTGTTCTTCCTGAAAACAGAGATTTTAACCTGACCCAATTTCATGGCCGTGATCTCAAGGCTGGTGAAGTTGTTGAACAAGCAAATACTTTCCCTGTTTTTTCTGACCGACGTCTTATTATTGTTAAAAATATCCACGAAGCCTCTGCTGATCAATTAGAGGGCTTGTTACCATATGTTTCTGATCCTGTTCCTGAGACGGTCTTGCTTTTTACTGCGGAGAAGATAGATGCGCGTAAAAAGTTTTTTCAAACGCTGAAAAAAACCGGAAAAGTTATAGAATTTAAAAAGATTTATGAAAACCAATTACCATCTTTTGTACGTGACCTGGCTAAATCTTACAATGTGACGTTGACCGGTGAAGGCTTAAAGCTCTTCTGCAAGCGAGTTGGTACCAATCTTGTCGAAGTGCAGGGCGAGTTGGATAAACTCGTTGGTTATCTTGGTGAGCGTGATATTGCCGATGAAAAAGATGTTGCTGCCATCGTTTCAGATACACGGATTGAAAGTATCTTTGATCTAACTGATGCGTTGGGTGAAGGCGATAGTTCTACCGCATTACATTTACTGGATCGTTTGCTGGCAGAAGGTCAAGCTCCGCTGATGGTGCTTGCCATGATGACGCGACATTTTCGGCAGATGTGGAAAGTTAGTGAACTGGTTAGTCAGAAGACACCCCAGAATGAGTTTCCGAAAAGGGTCGGTGTGAGTCCTTACTTTTTAAAAGGATTGATGCAACAGGCCAGTCGGTTCGATAGTCACCAATACCGTTTAATCTTTGAACTTTTTCTGGCAACAGATTTGGCTTTGAAGTCGAGTGGAAATGAACCGAAGCTTCGTTTGGAAATGTTAGTTCTTGAGATCGCTGCTATGGGGAAGGGTCGTCAATAATAAAAAAAGGGAGAAACCTGAAATCAGGTTCTCCCTTTATTAATACGACAATCTTACGGTTTGTTTATTGTGGTGCAACCGTTTTGGTAACAAGTTTGGACAAGCGGCTAATCTTACGGCTCGCTGTTGCTTTGTGAATAATGCCTTTGCTGGCGGCTTTGTCAATATAAGGAACAGCTTTTTCCAATATTGCATTTGCTGCGTCCATGTCGCCCTCTGCAATGGCAGTACGTAATTTCTTAACATAACTACGCATGGTAGAACGAACATGAGTATTGCGGGCATTGCGAATTTTACTTTGACGATGACGTTTTTCTGCTGATTTGTGATTTGCCACTTTTATTTCCTCCGAAACGGTATGTTGCAATGTTTTATTGTCTGAGGGTCAGATTTATATCACTCGAAGAAGGTTCAGTCAAGATAAAATTATTCCAATATATAAACAAATAGTGTTTAAATTGAGTAGGTTATGAGCTGTTGTTGAGGGATTAATGAAAAATAATCCAATCTTGTGGATTGAAATGTCATGTCTGTAGCTAACCAAGAAAAGAAACAGATTACCAGAGCGACGGGAATTTTGACCTTTTCGACCCTTATGAGTCGGGTCGCGGGGTTAGTTCGCGATATGGTTGTTGCGGCCGTTTTTGGAGCCGGTCTGGTTACTGACGCTTTCTTTGTGGCTTTTACAATTCCGAATTTGTTGCGGAGGTTCTTTGCTGAAGGGTCTCTTACAGCCGCTTTTGTGCCAACCTTTACTGAGGTCTTGCAGAATGAAGGAGTCGTTGAAGCACGTCAGGTGGTGCGTATATGTTGGACTCTTTTGCTCCTTGTTCTGCTTGGTGTCACCTTTGTCGGAATCCTTTCATCACCTTGGCTGGTCAAGTTAATCGGCTACGGTTTTGCCGGAAGTGCTGGAAAGCTGGCCTTAACGAATCTGCTCAATCAACTGATGTTCCCATACATCCTATTTGTCAGCCTGGTTGCTCTGTTTGCCGGAGTTCTAAACGTTTCTGGTCATTTCCTTATCCCTGCGTTATCACCTGTTATGTTGAATCTATCCATGATCGGGGCTGCTCTTGTGTTTGCACCGAGGATGGAGCAACCGATTACTGCACTCGCTTTTGGTGTCCTCCTTGGTGGTGTTGTGCAATTCTTTATGCAGATCCCCGCCCTTTATCGATTCGGTTACGATCTTCGTCTCAGTTTTAATTTTCGACATTCTGCAGTCGTTAGAATTATGACTCTCATGCTGCCCGGCATTTTAGGCGTTGCTATTTATCAGATTAATGTTGTCGTTACGAGGCTACTGGCCTCTTTTCTGGAGGAGGGGAGCGTCTCATGGCTCTATTATGGGCAGCGGCTATTCGAATTTCCCCAAGGTGTTTTCGTTGTCTCTTTGGCACAAGCTGTGCTGCCCACTATGAGCAGACAGGTGACATCAAATGACCTTGATGGTTTCCGCGATTCTCTTCGTTTTGCAATTATACTGATTTTATTGGTTACGATTCCTGCCTCTATCGGACTGGTCCTCTGTAATGAAGCCGTCTATAGCCTCTTTTTTATGCGTGGTAGCTTTACTTCTTTTGATGTCTCACAGGCCGCTCTCGCTTTGGCTTGGTACGCACCCGGATTGC
>CBDUFN010000230.1:0-4932 GCA_965366475.1 uncultured bacterium
TCAAAAGTGTGTTGCCAAGGCGACTGAGGCTTTGGCGTCGGTTCCTGGTGTCAGTTCTGTTGTTGTGTCTTTGGAGGCTAATCAGGGGCGGGTACAGGTTGATGATGGTGGTCCGAGTCGAGAACAATTATTACGTGTTGTTGTTGCAACAGGCTTTCAGTTCTCTGAGCCGATTGTTACTGGTGAAGCTGATGACATGGATGGGAAAGTCGAAGCAGCCTTTTTAGAAACGACCTCTACTACGAGCACCTTTGTCATCCAGGGCATGACCTGCGCCAATTGTGCCCAGTCTATCGAAAAGGGAATTGCCAAACTCTCAGGCGTTTCCACGGCTACCGTCAACTTTGCTGCAGAAAAACTCTCTGTCTTCTATGACCCGAATCTGGTGCAAAGCTCTGAACTGATCGCAAAGGTTGAAGCTCTTGGCTATCACGTAGCTTCTGACGAAACTGAAGATCTTCACGCGGACAGGAAACAACTCTACTGGCTCATTTTTGCGGCCTCTTTGTCTTTGCCGATCATGCCGTTGATGTGGTTTGCACCTTTTGGCAAAAACACCATATTTATCATCTTTGCTCTCTCTTCCCTTGTTCAGTTCAGCGCAGGATTGACCTTTTATAGAAGCGCATGGACGTCACTGAAGAATATGTCGACCAATATGGATGTGTTGGTCGCCATGGGCATTTCAGCCGCTTATGGATACTCCTTTCTTGCGCTTTTTAATGTTTTCGGTTTGTCCGGAGATGTGTTTTTTGAAACCAGTGCCATGCTGATTACCTTTATTCGTTTTGGTAAGTGGCTGGAAGCCCGAGCGAAGGGAAAGGCCGGCCAGGCGTTGAAGTCTCTTCTGCAACTTCAGGCTGATCAGGCTCTTCTCTTCGTCGATGGTCATGAGAAGCTTGTCCCTGCCAGTCAGCTCTCTGTCGGGGATAGAGTGGTCGTTCGACCGGGTGAGAAAATCCCTGTCGATGGCATTGTCATAGAAGGAAACTCCGCAGTCGATGAGTCGATGGTGACAGGAGAGTCACTGCCTGTTGAAAAGTCTCCCGGAGTTGTGGTTACAGGAGCTACTATCAATAGCAATGGTCGCTTGATCGTAGAGGCCACAAGAGTTGGCAACGACACGGTCCTGGCGCAGATTGTCCGTATGGTCGAAGAGGCCCAGGGAGATAAGGCTCCAATTCAGCGTTTGGCTGATGCTGTCTCTGGCTGGTTTGTCCCAGCGGTCGTGGTTACCTCTGTTGTGACCTTTCTTGTCTGGTACATCCTTGCTTCGGCGGGTTTCCTCTTTGCGTTCAAGATGGCGATCGCGGTTTTGGTGATTGCTTGCCCCTGTGCGCTTGGTCTGGCTACTCCGACAGCTATTATGGTAGGTAGCTCCGTTGGTCTCTCTGCGGGGATACTCTTTAAAAAAGCATCTGTTCTTGAAAACATCTCCCGTCTGCAAGTGATTCTTCTTGATAAGACCGGAACACTCACAAAAGGAGCGTTCACTGTCACAGATGTGTTTGCCGTCGAATCTGTGACTGAAGAAGAACTGCTTCGCTACGCAATTGCTGCGGAAGCGGCCAGTAGTCATCCTTTGGCTCGAGCGATTGTGCAATATGCTCAGGATAATGCGCTCGTTTATCCTGTGGCCACCCGTGTTGAGGAAGTGGGCGGGCATGGTTTGCTCTGTGAGGTTGGTGGTGCTTCGATCGTTGCAGGGAGTCACCGTCTTATGGAGCGGGAATCTGTCGATGTTAGTGATATTGACGAGCAGATCAATGCGTGTGCTGAGAAGGGCAAATCTCTTGTTTATGTTGCAAAGGATGGCCAGTTGATCGGTGCTCTTGCTTTGTCCGATACCTTGAAAGAGGGGGCTGCAGAAACGGTTGATCAGTTGCGGCAACTTGGTTTGAAAACGGTTATGATCACTGGTGACAGGAAGGCTGCAGCCTATACTGTCGCGGAACAACTTGGTCTCGACCATGTTGAGGCAGAAGTTCTCCCAGGTGAAAAGCTTGCCGTTGTGCGTCGTTACCAGGATCAGGGGCTTATGACTGGCATGGTTGGCGATGGCATTAATGATGCTCCTGCCTTGGCTCAGGCCGATATTGGTATCGCAATCGGTAGTGGGGCTGATGTTGCCAAAGAGACCGGTGACCTGATTCTGGTTAAAGGCGATATCCGCGATGTTGAACGTGGTATTCGTTTAGGCCGTAAAACCCTCACCAAGATCAAACAAAACCTTTTCTGGGCTTTCTTTTATAATGTGATCGGTATCCCAATCGCCGCCGGGGCTCTCTATCCCGCCTTTGGTATAGTTCTTAAGCCTGAGTTTGCAGGCTTGGCTATGGCTTTTTCGAGTGTTTCTGTGGTGTCGAATAGTTTGTTGTTGAAGAGGTTTGCGAAGAAGCTTTAACTGAAGGGAAGGAGATGGCAGCCTGCTCGTTCTCTGCTCTTTGCGAAAGCTGAGCAGACTGCCACTTGTTTCTAACTATTGTTGTTCATAGGCATTGAGCCGAGTAACGGCATCAATTGCGCCAGATCGAGACCACTTTCCTGGACGATGCCAAGGAATACCGGTAAAAGTTGCATCATAAAAGTTTTGTCTTCCATGGCGTCTTTGGCCAAGCCCGGGAGTGTGTCGAGGATAAAGGCTTTTTTTTCTTCCAGAGAGAGCGCCATCACGGCGTCACTCAGTTCTTGTTGGTTCATCGTTGTTTCCTTCATTTCAAAAGGTTGAATTATTTTCCGCAGCACTTTTTAAATTTTTTGCCACTTCCGCAACTGCAAGGATCATTACGACCTATCTTGCTTACGGACACCGGTTTCGCTTTAATCATGGTGCCTTCAGTGAAGAGCCATGATCCTTTCTCTCGTTTGAATTGACCCAGTTCGTGATGGCTCCGACGTCCTTCTTTGTCGCGAAATTGGGCAATGAATTCAACGTCACCTTCTTTGTCTTCTGGGCCACCCTTGGTTGTTTCAAGGATTTCCAAACCGTACCAGTCGGAGCTTTGGGCCCACTCCTGTGTCCCTTTGTGGTCATATCCTTCACGATGCTTGGGATGAGTACTGTTAAAGATGAAGTCGACCTCAACTTTGACGTGAGCCGTGTAGCGAGCTCGCATCATTTGCTCTGCCGTTTCGGCTTTGCTCATGTCTTTAATAATCGGTTCGCAACAGGCGGTGTAGTCGCTGCCGCTGCCGCATGGACAGCTGTTCATGATGTCTCTCCTCTATCGGTTTTCTTGTCGGCTTCAAAATTCTGCCGAAGTTTATTCATCCAAGGGCAGGGTGTCAAGCTATGTCGTCCCTTCAAGGTTCCCAAGTGTTAAAATTTTTCGTTTGATCCACTTACTTTACTGAGAAAAATAAAAAAATCTGCCAACTTTTAAATTATTCAATATATAATCATGTTTTATTCCTTTGATGGTTTCTTCTCTGTGGAGGTCTTACACGAATGATTCAGGCAAATACAAGCCAATATTTTCGACTATTTTTTGAGACGGCTCAGGCAATTCTTTCAGCCCGTAGTCTGCAAGATACTCTGGACTCTCTTGTTCAACGCACAGTTGATGCCCTTGAGGTAAAGGCTGGTGGTTTGCGCTTGATTGATGAAGAGAGTCATAACCTCAAGCAGGTTTCATCTTTTGGCTTAAGTGAGCGATATCTGAATAAAGGTGCTCTTAATGCTGATCAGAGTATCCCCGAGGTGCTGGATGGCATCGTTGTCTATGTTAGAGACGCTTGTAGTGATCCCCGAATTCAGTATCCTGACGCCATGCGAGAGGAAGGTATAGGCGCTGTCCTCTCGGTGCCTGTGGTTGCAGGAGATGACGTTATCGGAGTTTTAAGACTCTATAGCGCTGAGCCACGTGACTACAGTGATGAAGATATTGAATTTGTTTCGGCTTTGGCTGAGATGGGTGGACTGGCAATCGTAAACGCAAGGCTGTATCAGGACAAAGGGGAACAGCTTGCTGCGCTTTTTGATGAAATAGGAGTCGATCTTCCTGCGACGACTCCTGATAGCTTGCAAGAGCTTGAGAGTACGTCTGTTCAAGCTATCGATCCGACGAAAAGTCTTGGATACTTCCGGACCCTGCATGAAGTAACCAGCGCGGTTCTTTCAACTCTTGACTCAACTGAAGTGATTCAGTTGATCGTTGATAAAGTAATCAGTATCATGCAGGTCAAAGCGAGTGCTTTGCGTTTGCGAAATGAAACGACCCATGAGCTTGAGTTGATTGCGACCACTGGTCTGAGTGAAAAGTTTTTAGCCAAAGGACAACCGCATACTGATCAGAGTATCAGTGAAACCCTTGCAGGAAAACCCGTCCTGATTACCGATACCGCCAATGATCCCCGTTTGGAGTACCCCGTTGAAACGGTCGCAGAGGGAATCATGTCGATCCTCTCCATGCCTATCATTGCCCATCAGCGAGTCGTTGGTGTTCTCAGACTCTATAGTGAAGAAAAGCGCCAGTACAGTCAGGAAGATATTACTTTCCTCTCAGCTCTGGCAGAGATTGCCGGCATTGCCATTATGAACGCAAGAATTTACGAGAAAACTCGCAATGATCTCTCTTTCTGGACGGCGACCATGGGCTATATGCAGGATTGATTTTTACCTGTCAGATGTCTCAATTAAAGAGTGAAAAAGCGGGAACGCACAATGTGTGTGTTCCCGCTTAGTTTATTGATAATCCTACTTAAGGATCATGTGGCGTTGGTTCTTCTATGGAGAGAGTCTCATTGAATGTTTGTCCCGATCGTTAGTCAGTTGTGCTTGTTGTTGAATTTAACAACCTTGAGAAAAGAACAACACCGTCGGGGTTGCCCGACAGCAACGTCATTTTCTTTGTAGCGAAAAAGCAAACGAAAACTTGCGCTGCGCTTGGCATCTTTTGCTCGAAGAGTTCTCCTGATATGTGTCAAAGATAG
>CBDUFN010000231.1:0-4854 GCA_965366475.1 uncultured bacterium
ATGAGAATCTCCCCGGAACGCGATATCTGGTAGGCGGTACGAGGTACGCGGTACAAGGTGTTTGACAAGCAAGACCAAAAGTTAAAGCATCCAAAACATAATTATTCATTATATTCTCCAAGGGTTAGATTTAAATGATTCCGCGTCCCACGTCCCATTAAAGCCTATCTAATCTCTTCTGAACCCATTTCAACTTAGGATTCAAAAGTAATGCTTGGCGGTATTCCTCTAAGGCACGATAGGTAATTCCCTGTCGCTCGTAAAGATTGCCGGCTTGAGCATGAAGATTCGCATTATCAGGAAACAACTCTAAACCTTGATGAATGATGGCAATAGATTCCTCATAACGCTCGTTCTTCTCAAGATATTTACAATAAGCCCAATATGACCCATAAGTTGGAATGTCTTCTGTCGACGTCAATTGAATCGCTTTACGGTAAGCAGACTCAGCTTGCAGGAAGAGTTGCCCTTCAACCAAAAAGTTTGCGTAATATTGCCATGACAACGCTCTCTCCGGCAGAGCATCAGTCATATCAACAGAAATAACGCCCCTGGAAGCCATCAGGCCAATAAAGTCACGGGTCTTACGAGGATCAAGGGCCAGGGCTTTTTTGATCTGTGCAAAAGCCAAATCTTGTTTCTCTTGATCGAGCAACCATTGCGCGTATTGCTCGATTCGACTCAAATCAACTCGATCAAGTTCGACACTTGATTTAAACAAAGCCTCTGCCAATTTGACATCGCCCGTTCTGTTGAACATATCAGCAGCACGTTGCAGATAAAAAGAGTCAAGAGGACGTAATTGAAGAATCCGTCCATAAACGCGCATCGCCTCATCTTTAGCTCCTGTTACACTCAAAACCCGCGCTTTGAAATAGTGATGAGAAGTCGTCAAGGGAGACCAGAAGATTGCATCATCGGCGAATTGCATCATTAAATTCTGTTTCGCCTGAAGAAGACCAGAAAGACGATTCTTTTCATAAGGAGCCAAGATTTTTTGAGCGACAAGGCCTCCAACATTCAAAGTTAAAGAACCGGCCAGTACGATGACAACGAGCGATAACAGCAATCGAATCGGCCTGTAACCAATCTGAGGTAATTCAGAGCTATTCTCTTTTCGTGAACTCGTAGAAGCTAGAGAAACAAGTAAAGCCACGAAAAAGGTAAAGTAGAGAGCGTTGCTGCCAATATGTAAATTAAACTCAGTCAGATTATGCAGTAACAATCCCAAAAGACCAGACAAACAACCCCAGAAAAGAGACGTAGTAAAACGAGAACGACGATGACCAAAGGCTTTCCAACTATCACGCAAAACAAGGAAAGCGGCCCAAACTGACAACGACAAACCTATCAAACCAGCTTCAGTAAACAATTCGAAATACTCATTATGAGCGTGGACGACAGTCTTCTCATGCATGAAAATCGATTGATAACCACCGTAACTATCCACAAAACTACCGAAACCGGTACCAAAAAGAGGGAAATCACGAAACAGCGCAAAACAGTCACGCCAAAAGCTCAGTCGACCGTCAGCTAAGTCACCCTGCAGATTACGAATATTGGCAAAACTTTCAAAGATAGCGGACCAGCCAAAAATCCCGACGAAGAAGAAGAGTAAGATAACAAAACCGATCAAGATGAATGCCTGCCGACGATAATTTTTACGCCAAAGCAGTAGGAAGCAAAGCACCAGCAAGGAACCTAAC
This sequence comes from uncultured bacterium, assembly GCA_965366475.1. Classification (GTDB taxonomy): domain Bacteria; phylum Desulfobacterota; class Desulfuromonadia; order Desulfuromonadales; family BM103; genus M0040. The sequence goes on from CBDUFN010000231.1 coordinate 1,707, forward strand.
ATGCTGAGAATACCGCCACGCGACAGCGACAGAAAAATTCCAGTCGCCATCAACAAGGCTGCAAACCCGGCGAGCAAATGAGACCCCATCTGGGGATCACTGCAAAAGTCAATGAACCGTTCCTTCAGTCGACCATACTGAACAGCAGGTTTATCGATCAGATAGAGCATGAAGGTCAAGGGCAGTAGCATCACCATCATGCCGGCAAAGTGATTGCCATTAATAAAGCTACCGAAGGGCTTCCCCGCATACTCAGGCCAGGGCTTCAAGACCCAAAGAACATATCCATTTGGCAGTAAGGCCTCCAAAATCGAGACCAGTGCATAAATTCCAGCAAAAGCCGTAACAATCCTTACAGCTTCTTTCAATCTGCGATTGTCGGCCAAGCACTGAGTTGCAAACAGGTAAAAACCAACGTAGGAGAGGTAAAAAAACAGGGTTGAGACAGACCGCTCGACACTCATTGATAAGGGCATCCAAAGATCCGGGCGTAACAACCAGATTGTTTCAGAATAGCGTTGCCAGGTCACTGGAGAAATAATTGCCAGCAGGTCTGGGGGCAGAGGAATCAATTGCAAGACCATAAAACCGGCCAAACAACAGAGAGGCAATAGCCCCGGTGGCCTGTAGAACTTACGTTTACCGAGCATCGTCTCAACGCAGACCCACAGCAAACCAAATAAAATAAAGGCTTGTACGACCATGATGGAGATCGGCCCAACGGAGCCATAGGCAATCGGGGCATAAATCAACAATAAGATAAGGAGATAGAAAGGCATAAGTTTCTAGCTGTAAGCTTTAAGTTGTAAGGCTGTAAGATTGGGGCTGTAAATTTGAAAAGGCAAGAGTGGATTTTGAAGGTTTTGTGGTTTTAAGACAAGGAGAAAAGGATTATATTAGCTACAGTCAGGAGGAGATCTCTTGTAGTAATGAAATTTTAGCTAAACAAAAAAGCAAAACCATTTAGACATGGCCGCGATTAAAATCTATGAGAATCTGTAAAACAAAAAGACACTAACGGTTTTTTCTTGAACAATAGAACTTAATAGATTTTTATCGCGGCAAAAAAAAGCTTTTCTGCCCTGCCCTTACACCACATCTTCACCATTTATCACTTTCATCGGATTATCAAACACCAACTTTCTGGCTTCATCCTTACCAATAATTTTCGTTGCCGCTTTTAGTCCCGCAGACAGGGTTGGTGGTCGACGTGTGGCCGAATGGCCATCAGAAGCAAGGAAATGAACCATTTTCTTCTTCAAGAGATAGCGCGAGCAAGCTTTGGCAGCTTGCCCAAAACCACCGCTCAAACTAGCAGCAGTTAGCTGTACCAGCGCCCCGTTCTCTACCATCTCAAAAATCAGTTTCGGGTTTTGGACGATAGAAGGATTACGTTCAGGGTGAGTAATGATGGGGATTAAGCCATGGTTGATCGCGTCAAAAATGGCGTCAGAGGATTGAGCAGGAAGATGCGTATGTGGAAACTCTACCAGTGTGTAGCGTGTGTTATTAATGCTGTAGAGAGCAAGATTTTTATTGCCGAGATTGTAGAGGTTGTCTCCACCGGAGAGGATTTCAAGGTCGACATTTTCGATCTGGAGAGCCTCATTTAGACGAGAAACTTTTTCAGCAATAACATCGAGAGGTTGTAACGTTTCATGAACGTGAGGAGTCGCAACCAGTTGGCGAGTCCCATCAGCAGCAGCAACACGCGCCATCGCCATGGAACCCTCAAAATCAGCAGGGCCGTCATCGATGTCCCAGAGGATATGGCAGTGAATATCAATCATGCTAACCTTGGTGGAACGAGGAAGTCAAAAGCTACGCTGTTAACGCGTCACGTGTCACCCACTATCAACTTTTCACTGATTCTTCTTCCCCACCATAAGTCCCATACGAACCATAATAATACTGGTAGTAATAATCACTCTTCTTCAAGTCGAGAGCATTAATAACCATACCCAGAACCGGTGCATTGACTGATGAGAGCTGACGGGTGGCTTTACGGGCCAGGTCGAAGGTGGTTTGCTTGGCACGAACCACAAGCACAGTGCCATCACACACACGAGTTAAAATGCGCGCGTCAGCAACAGAGAGCAGAGGTGGAGAATCGATAATAATCACATCATAATTTTCACCGAGAGTGTCGAGCAGCTGCTGCATATACTTTGAAGAAAGTAATTCTGAAGGATTCGGTGGAATCGGCCCGGACGTAATGACATCCAGATTCTCGTTAGAGCTTTTCTTAAGGATACTGCTTTTACCACCGGAGAGATAATTCGACAGACCATTCGTATTGGTCATTTTCATAGCCTTATGCACACGCGGTTTACGCATATCAGCGTCAATCAGCAAAACTTTCTTGCCAGCTTGCGCCATTGCATAAGAAAGGTTCAGTGCAGTGGTGGTCTTTCCAGCAGATGCAGCCGCACTGGCGATCAGAATCTTACCCGGAGCCCCCTCAGCTGAAGAAAGCATCAATGAGGTTCGCAATGCTTTGTAACTTTCAGCAACAGGACTACGTGGTTTCATTTCAACAGCTCGATCAATTGAGATGTCTGTTTCTTTCCAAAGAGAGACCAAACCGAGCACGGGGAGACCAAGAGCCTTTTCAGTCTCCTCAGGATATTTGATGGTGTTATCGAGATATTCGACGAAAAACGCCATACCGACACCAGCCATCAAACCGACGATCAAACCGAGAAGGATGTTTTTCTTCTTGTTCGGTGAGACAGGACTTTCAGTAACGATCGCTTCTTCAACAATCCAGAGAGAAACCGGGTGTGTATCTTCTGTGATACTTTGTTCCTTAATTTTCATCAGAAGGGCATCATACATAGTGCGGTTGGTATCAACTTCGCGTTTTAAGCTGCCATACTGAATGAAACGCTCGCTTAAACCTTGAGCTTGGGCCTTGGTTCGGTCCATCTGCGCCTTAAGATTTTCTTCGTTGGAGATCGAAAACTCATATTCATTGTTAATCGACGCAATGATTCGCTGAATCTCCTGACCCCTTTTATCTTTGAGGATCTCCAGATCAGAAACAGCTTTCTTCATAACAGGATGTTTGGCCAGATAAGTTCCAGAGAACTCACGCAAATCCTGTTCTGCAGTCAGGATTTGAGAACGAATCGTCTGCAAGGCCGGA
>CBDUFN010000232.1:0-4846 GCA_965366475.1 uncultured bacterium
CCGACTCCGATGCCCGGGCTAACCGAATGGAGGCTGAACCAATCGCGTCGGCCAGCATAGCAAATAACAAGAGGCAACCCTGCAGCTAACAGCCGACTGACAGTTTCCCGCAAAGAGGTCTGATACAACCGACAGGCTTGCTCAGGAGACAGGGATGGCGACAGTCGTGTTTTCACTTTCCCTGCAACAGGTTCTTTAGCAAAGAGTCCTAAAACTGGGCCAATATGATTAAAAATGTGGCTATTTGCGGAGTTGTCCACTTTATCCACAGCTTTATCCACGTTGTTCTGATTTCGTTCGCTCGACCTGAGCGTAAGCAGAGTGGTTGTGAATCGACTCAAAGTTCTCACAAGAGACTTTAAACCATGTGATTTCTGGAACCTTGAGCAAACGCTGAGTGACCGCACGTACAACATCTTCGACAAACATGGGGTTGTCGTAGGCCTGTTCGGTCAGGGCTTTTTCATCTTCACGTTTGAGCAAGGCAAAAACCGGGGCACTACCACACTCTTCCACCCACACAATCAGGTCTTCCAGCCAGACATGATCTGTATAGCGGATTTCCACGGTTACGGCACTGCGCTGATTGTGAGCTCCCCGTGCACTGATTTCTCGAGAACAAGGACAAAGAGAGGTCATCGGCACGGTTACACCGAGCACAAAGTCATAATCCTCACCGAGGCTACCCGTCATATTGCATTGATATTCCATCAAGCTACGCGCTCCTGAAGCTGGAGCCTGTTTTTGAATGAAATAAGGGAACTCCAGCTCAAGATGGGCGCGACTGGCTTCAAGATGCTGCTTCATGTCACTCAACATCGTGTTCATGCGATCAATACTGACCTGGCCATGATACTGATTAAGTATCTCGATAAAGCGACTCATATGCGTGCCCTTGAAATGATGGGGCAAATCGACATACATGTTGATACGTGCAACGGTCTGCTGCTGCTCTTTACTCTTGTCCATAACGACAATCGGGTAGCTGATATCTTTGACACCGACCTTGTCGATAGCAATATTACGATCATCGCGGGATTTTTGCATGTCGGGCATGCCGCTCCCGGCTTCGCCAGCGTCGGGTTGCGGGACGTGAGACACGGGACGAGAAGAACCTTTAGTGTCGTTTATAGTCATAAATACCTTCTTCAAATGTTTTGATTTTCGCGTTCCGCGCTAGGCGTCCCGCGTTTCATATTCAATCGGGTCTTCGATTCTCGCTTCTCTGAATCCTTTCAAGCGCAGAAAACAGGAATCGCAACGACCACAGGCAATACCTGCTGGAGTCGGGTCATAGCAGGAATGCGTCAGTCGATAATCGACTCCCAAATCCATTCCGGTACGGATAATTTCCGCCTTGCTGAGCTGAATCAATGGCGAATGAATCGTGTAGGGAGAGTCGCCCTCAACTCCAGCCCTGGTCGCCAGGTTGGCCATATTCTCAAAAGCGCTGATGAACTCAGGACGACAATCCGGATATCCGGAATAATCGAGCGCATTAACGCCGACAAAAATATCAGAAGCGCCTAGCACTTCAGCCCAACCGAGAGCAAAACTCAAAAAAATCGTATTGCGAGCCGGAACATAGGTGATCGGGATATCGTCTTCACTGCTTTGATCTTTCGGCACCTCAAGATCAGCAGTCAAAGCGCTGCCACCAAATTGGCGCAAATCAATCTCCACCACCTGGTGTTTTACCGCACCGATCATCGGAGCATATTCTCTCGCTCGCTCCAGCTCTACGGAGTGCCTCTGCCCATAAGCAAAACTCATAGCATAGGTTTCAAAACCATCCGCACGGGCAATCGCCATACAGGTCGTCGAATCGAGACCTCCACTATAAAGAACTACTGCTTTTTTATTCATGCTTTTCCTCGTACGAAAGTCTGCGATCAACTACCGAGCTGATGAACCTTAAGCAGGTTCGTGGTGCCTGGATCAGAAAGTGGACTTCCCATGGTAATCACGACAATATCACCGTCATTAAGGACACCCGCCTCTCGCACAGCGGCATCCACTGAACGAATTTGCGCCTCAGTATCTCCCTCTATATCAACACGGATGGAACGGACACCCGCATAGAGAGCCATGCGACGACGCACAGCCAGTGTCGGAGTAACGGCATAAACCGGCATCGGTGGCCGATATTTGGCAACCAGTGCGGCGGTACTTCCCGTTTGAGTAAAGGCCAGAATCGCTGCAGCGCCAACGTTTTCAGCCACACGACAAGCAGCCTGGCCAATGGCCTCAGGAAGAGTGCGAGTACCGCTCTGCTCCGAAAGAGGATGAAAAAACTGCTCCTTGAGCTGCGGATCACGCTCTACATCGACAGCAACCCGCACCATCATCTCGACAGCTTCACAGGGATAGTCACCCGAGGCGGTTTCTGCTGACAGCATGACCGCATCGGTTCCATCAAGGATCGCGTTGGCAACATCTGAAGTTTCAGCACGGGTCGGACGGGGGTTATGCACCATGCTCTCAAGCATCTGGGTTGCAGTAATAACCGGCTTACCGGCAAGATTGCACTGCCTGATAATATGCTTCTGAATCAAGGGTACTTTTTCCGAATTGATCTCAACACCCAAATCACCACGAGCGACCATGATGCCGTCGGCCACTTCAAGAATTTCGGCAAAGGCTTCAACGGCTTCCGGCTTTTCTATCTTTGCAATCACCTGAATTGACGATTGACGTTGTTTAAGAAGTGTTTTGAGTTGCACAACTTCTTTCGCCGTGCGTACAAAGGAAAGCGCCAGGTAATCAAGATCTTGCTTTATGCAGAACTCAAGATCCGCTAAATCTTTTTCTGTCAGCGCAGGGGCTGAGACAGCAACACCAGGAAGATTCATTCCTTTACGGTTTTTCAACTGGCCACCAATGACGACACGGCAAAACACTTCTTCACCAGCTATTTTCTCAACTTGAAGTTCCAACAATCCATCATCAAGAAGAATCTTGTCACCACAACGAACATCCTGCGGAAGTTGCTTGTAGGTTGTCGGTATCAAACCCTTCTCACCCAACACCTCAGAGGTTGTGATCACCACGGACTGGCCGGCGGTTAGGGTCATGACATCCCCACGCATTAATCCGGTACGAATTTTAGGGCCCTGAAGATCGCCTAAAATGGCAACCGCCCGCCGTCTATTTCGAGAAATCTCTCGAATCAGAGTGACTGTTTCGGTTAAAGCATCATGCTGGCCATGGGAAAAATTAAGTCGGAAAACGTCCGCGCCTGCTTCCATCAAGGCTAACAACATTTCCTTGGAACAACTGGCCGGACCAACCGTAGCAACGATCTTGTTGCGGCGAAAATCTGTTACAGACACACTAATCTCCCTCTTTGATGAATCAATCTTTATGTTCTATTGAACGACTGTTAACTATAGCATAGCAAAGAGCCCCTGTTAAACCGGCAAAACAGTTGCCGTCAAGGGAAGGGCTATGGTAAAAAAACCAGTTGTACCTGAATCTCCAGCTCCTGTGAACAGGATAACGTTTGTATACACAATGATTCAGGTTAATTGAGGGTTTTATGTCAAAACAGAAGAACAAACCGAAAAGATCTTTCCTCGCCATTCTGACCCGTGTGCTTTTAGGCCTTGGGCTTCTTGGTCTACTGCTCGCGATCATGATCCCGTTGGGTGCTTACCTCTACGTAGCCAAGTCACTCCCTAAAGTTGACACCCTTGCTGATTATCGTCCTCCGATCGTCACCCGGGTATTAAGTGATGATGGCGCTGTAATCGCCGAGCTTTTTAAAGAACGACGAATTATTGTACCGGTATCAAAGATGCCCAAACAGTTGGTTCAGGCTTTCGTGGCTGCCGAAGATTCCAATTTTTTCAAACATAAAGGCATCGACATTGTTTCGATCATCCGAGCTGCAATCAAAAACATCAAGGCCGGCGGTATCGTTCAGGGTGGCAGTACTATCACTCAACAAGTTGCAAAAAGCCTGCTACTGACGCCTGAACGTAAATTCAAGCGCAAGTTTAAGGAAGCAATCCTTGCCTACCGCATGGAACAGCGCCTTTCCAAAGAAGAAATCCTCTATCTCTACTTGAACCAGATCTTTCTCGGCCACGGAGCTCATGGTGTACAGGCTGCAGCTGAAAATTATTTTGATAAGGATGTCGAAGAACTAACTCTCGCTGAATGCAGTATGTTGGCAGGCTTACCTAAAGCACCCAGTCGCTACTCGCCATATAGCCATTACGAACGGGCCAGAAAACGCCAGCTGTACGTCCTTGGTCGCATGGTCAGTGAGGGTTTCATCACTCAAGAGGAAGCGGATCAGGCAGAATCACAAGAGCTTGAGATAAGACCACGGATTAATCAACACCTGACCAGTGCAGCTTACTTTACAGAACAGGTTCGGCGTTACCTTGAAGAGACCTATGGTGAAGAGCAACTTTATCAAGGAGGACTTCAAGTTCAAACCAGCATGAGCCTGTCGATGCAGTTGGCTGCCCAGACTGCTGTTCAAGAGAATCTGCGCGAACACGATAAACGCCGAGGGTACCGAGGTCCACTTTCAACGTTAAGTGTCGACGAAGAGAAACTTTTCCTGCTCGAGCAGGTCGAAACATTTACTGAAAAAGAGCTCCTTCCTGAGAGCATTATCGAAGCGGTTATAAGTGGCTCTGACAAACAAAGCCTGCATGTTCGTTTTGCTAATCACGAAGGACGAATCAACTTAAAAAGCACCAACTGGGCCGGGCCACCTCAATTAGTCAAACGCACGAAGGCCGCTACCGGTAATGCGACAGAGAGCAAAACGCGACTCCCTCTTGGCGCCAAAATTCAGGCACGGATTATAGAGACCCCCGAGGAAGGCCCT
>CBDUFN010000233.1:0-4835 GCA_965366475.1 uncultured bacterium
ATGCCGAGCTTGGTTGCCATACCTGTCATTCTTCAATCACCGAACAACATCCTGATGATGGCCTGGCTCCTTCCAAGGCCAGTTGTAGTGAGTGTCACGAAGATGTTGGCGGTGAGTATATAAACAGTTCGCACGCTGAAAACGCCGTCTGTAGTGATTGTCACAATCCTCACCGGGTCCATGGTTCTACCGCCGTCTCCGGTCACGATATGAATCTGCAATGCGCTTCCTGCCATGAGCATCTTGAAATGCAAGAGATGCATGCTGAGTGGCTGCCACAGGCTGATTTGCACATCAGTATGCTGCCCTGTGTCTCTTGTCACTCTGCATCGCAAGACTATGTGATCAGCCTCTACATTATCAAACGTCAGAGCGGCACGATGTTTGGTGACTTTGAACTTGCCACTTATGACGAATTGAGCAGCATCTCCAAGGGTAAACCCATAGAGCAACTGGTAGATATCAACGCTGACGGTTATATCTCGTTAGCTGAACTACGCTTGTTCAATCTCGATTCTGATCCCGACAAAAAGCTATTACGTCTGCAGGGGATGATGACCCCTGAGCGCCTTGGTCATAACTTCCAGATTCAGGATGATCGTTGGGACTGCTCTTTCTGTCACGCCTCTGGTCCGGAAGCTATGCAAGTGAGTTATCTATCACTTATAGAGAAAAATGGTGGTTTCAAGCGGCTCGCTGTTGAAAAAGGTGCTGTCCTCGATGCCCTGTACGGAACTCCAGATTTTTACATGGTCGGATCAACCAGAAGTACGGCTCTTAATTACGTGGGCCTGGTGGTTCTTGCCGGTGGCATGGTGATGCCATTAGGACACGGTGCCTTACGTTTCCTGACTCGTAAAAATCGCAAAGATGAGGAGGAATAGTCATGTCATCAACAATTAAGATCTATTTGCAACCAACCCCTGTGCGTATCTGGCACTGGCTGAATGCACTGGGAATTGTCACGCTGTGTGTCACTGCTGTCCAGATCCGTTTCCCTGAGCATGTCCACATGTTTGCTAACTATAAAACAGCTATCCTGCTACACAATGCGGCCGGTCTGGTTGTGACCTTTTCCTTTACACTCTGGTTTATCTACTACGCCTTGGTCAGTCGCAGTATGTTCAAAGTTTATATGCCCAGTAAAGACGACATACAGAACGGACTGATGCGCCAAGCCAAATTCTATATGTTGACTTACTTTCTGGGTTGGAAGAATCCACACCATCCGACTCCTGAAAATAAGTTCAATCCAATGCAAAAATCAGCTTATCTGGCCATCATGTTTCTCTTGGTTCCATTGGTTAGTTTGACCGGGCTTTTACTCACGAATGTCGCCCCAATGCGTGATCTGGTGATGTTGGTCGGTGGGCTCAAGATATTGATTGCCATTCACTTTCTGTTGGCGTGCAGCCTCTGCGCCTTTCTCTTTACACACGTTTATCTTGCCACTCTTGGTAAGACGCCAATGGCTTATATCAAGCCGATGTGGACAGGTTGGGAAGAAGAAGATGCAGAGGAGCATTCACACAGCGTGTCTTAAGATTGTCTACTGTTGATTCAGATGAAGTGGGTATTGAGTCTTGTTTAGGCAAGGAGACAAGGAGGACATAATGAAATACCATAATCCGATCAGTCGTAAGAATTCTGAAAAATCACATAAAACATGTTCGGTTCCGGTTGCAAAGAACTGGCTTGATAGAGATGTTGTTGCACCAATTAGAGCCGGAAAACAGCAGATACCAGCTGGATTACATGATTTGTCTCGCAAGGGTTTGTGGGGATTGCTCTTCTTCCTTCTGGTTAGTGTTGCTGCCTTTCTGGGCCAAGATTTTAACCTTTATCAAACCTTTCCCGAACCGGTTTTGCAAATTCTTGGATGTCCTCCTCCAGCGATCTTGATTCATCTGGCACTCATTGGTTACAGCTTTACTGTCGTTGTACCTGTTTTGATCCGCATGGCAACGGGAGAAAAGCCTGTTGTTGGTTGGCATCACCTCTTATGTCGGTCGGTTTTTTATCTATTCTATCTGGTCTCTACGACCTTGCCGGAAAATTTCATGGCTGTGATTTGTATCGGAGCGCTTCTTTATGCAGTGGAGCAGGTGGGGATATGGTCGTACTTGTATAAACATCTGAGAGGTGTAGAGCTTTCGAATTAGCAATGTGTTTGGCTCTCCCTGAAAGAACTGCAGGTTAGTGGTCTTTTAGAGGTGCTCTTTTAGTAGTTGATTAACCCATATGGTTTAAAGGCCCTTTTTTAGGGTTAGCGAAGACATAGAACATTGAGAAGAGCTGGGCCCTAAGTAGGGCTCTGCTTTTTTTTGTGTAAATGTTAGATAATGTGTGTTCATGAGAGGCTAGAGAATTGTTATTTTTTGTGCTAGGTTCTGGAAAAAATAATAATTAAGATATACTGGGGGTTAAAAGATTTATGAAAAAATATCTACTTGTCGTTCTACTTGTTGTTTTTTTACCAACACTTTCGTCGGCGCTTGATACGAATATGGAACTCGGCATTCGTGGCGGCGTGGATACTGAAAGGCTGAGTGAGGATTATACTGTTGGTGAAATTTATTATCTGCAAACTCTACCTTGGCAAAAGGACCTCTGTTCAAATGCCAAAGTCTATACTCGTCTTGATGCCGGAGTTGGATACATCGATACAAAGTCACGAAATGGCGGATGGCTTGCTGTTGGTGGCGATGTCGTCCTGAGTATGTTGGAAGGCGCGTGGGAAATTGACGCCGGGACTCGACCGACCTTGCTGTCCAGATATGAATTTGAAGATGACCGGTTCGGTGGGGTCCTGCAGTTCACCAGCCATATCGGGACTGCTGTTGTTGTTAAAAATGCAGTCTTAAGTTATCGGCTTCAACATACATCAAACGCTAATATTTACAAAGATAACACAGGATTAGACCTGCATATGGTTGGTCTTGGGTTGCGGTTTTGATAAACGAACAGAGCCTTCGTTGTGTATGTTGTGTATCCAACGTATGTAGGCGCTCTATTTTTTGTTTTTCTTTAAATTGAATATAAGAGGCGAGCCCTGTCAGGTTCGCTTCTTCTCGTTATACTGCGGGTGCTGAAGAAATGTTGCTTGTAGCGTCATCTCTGTCTCTCGCATAAAGTTGTTCGTTTGGGCTGGATGTCATGAAACGATTTAAAAAATTCAAAAACGACTTAATCTATATTGCTGTTAGATGCGTTCTTGCTGTTGCAGGTTTTCTTCCTCTTCATCTGATGGAAAGGCTTCTTGGCGCTATTGGATGCCTGGCCTATTACTTGGCCGTGGGTGAAAGGCGTAAAACCCTTAACAATCTGACCATGGCCTATGGTGATGACCTTGATCAGAAGTCACGAAAGCGACTGGCCAGGAATAATTTTAAAAATATAGGGATCAATGCGGCGACGATCATGCGCATGTATGTCAGAGATGATTCCGAAGAAATTAATAAGCTGATTGAAATCCGTGGCCTGGAACATCTCAATGCGGCTCAGGAAATGGGGTGCGGGGTTCTGATGATCTCAACACACATCGGCGCTTTCGATCTTATTCCGGGGATTCTGTCTCGTGAGGGGATTCCTCTTAGTACCGTTGGAGCCAAAATCTATGACAAGCGATTGCATCAGAAAATCGTTGATTCCCGTTCCCGACAAGGTAATGAGTTTATTTCACGAAAAGACCCTCCTCGGAAGATATTAAGAGCTTTACGAAATAAAAGAGTTGTTGGGATCCTGATTGATCAGGATACCAAGGTGGCCAGATGTTTTGTTCCTTTCTTTGGTAAAGACTGTGCAACTCCTGTTGGCCCCGCCAAGATAGCGAAGAGTTCCGGTGCACCGGTTGTTTTTGCTTATATATTCAGAGATGAAAAAGGCAAGCATGTCTTTACCATAAGCCCTGTTGTTGATTGGATTGAAAAAGCTGATAAACAGGAAGAGCTGGTTGCCAACACTGCTCATTGGACCACTTTGATAGAAGCGGCGGTCAGGGCTCATCCGGAACAATGGGTGTGGATGCATGAACGATGGAAGAGACGCCCGGAGCAAGAGCTGTAAGGTTCTTTTTTGCCGACTCTGTTACGGATTAATACGTTTCAGAACGTTTGAGCACTTGTGCCGAAAGATGTTTTGACATCTGGCGTTGTCTCGCTAGACTGTTGAGAGATTTGTATGGATTCTTTTTTATGATCTTATAGGAGGTCAAAATGCACACGTTCGGTCTGAAGAGGCTTTTGGGAGTCGCGTTCGTTCTCTTTTTGTCTTTCTCGTTACAGGCATGTCAGTCAGGCATCATGTCGTCTGGAACCGTTGGGCAAGAAAATGTTTCTGGTGCTCAGTGGGTTGGTGAATATGTTGATGGGCAGGGCAAAACTGGAATCCGGGGGCGCGTTGTCCTCAAGGATGAAGGTACTCCTCTGAACGGCGGATACGTTAATATTTATCCGGACACCATATCCAATCTTCTGGGACCTTCCCAGTTCATATCAACGCCGACGGATGAAAATGGTGACTATCAACTGGAGGTTCCTGCGGGCGTTTATTATGTTGTTGCCCGGAAGCGACTCAGTGGTCAGTCGACCGGGCCTCTTTCTCCGGGAGATTATTACTCTGAGCACCAAAGGTTGGTCACGCGTGTAGAAACAGGGAAGTTTGTTGAGATTGAGCTACCTGTTGTTGTCATGAAGGCACCGATGTTCTTTAAGAGTCGTGTGGTTGATAAGGAGACCGAGACGGGTATTAGTGGTGTCCTGACCGATTCTACCGGAAAGCCGGTGATGGGTGGATTTGCCATGGCTTACAGTGACAAGGAAATGAAACGCCTTCCC
>CBDUFN010000234.1:0-4798 GCA_965366475.1 uncultured bacterium
CAACAACTCTTGAAAGATCTTTTCGAAATTGATTGTGCCAGTTGTTGTCCACACGGTAGACCGATCATGCATCGTTTGACAAAACGTGACGTCGAGAAACTCTTTCATCGGGTCTAATTGTGATGACGACAACAGACAATCGTCCTGCTTTACTGGTTATCTGCGGTCCAACTGCTGTAGGTAAGACCGGTCTGGCTATAAAATTGGCGGACGCTTTCAACGGGGAAATAATTTCTGCAGATTCCCGTCAAGTCTATCGCCTTATGGATATAGGTACTGCCAAGCCGACCATTGAGGAACAAAGCCAAGCAAAACATCACCTGATTGACGTAGCCTGGCCTGATCAAGAATTTCATGCTGCTCATTTCCTGACTCACGCAGAATTAGCTCTAGCCGACATTCTTAAGCGCAACAAGCGCCCATTTTTGGTTGGTGGTACGGGGCTCTATATCAAAGCCCTTACCGAGGGTTTATTAACGGCACCTTCTGCAGATCAAGAGATTCGTCAACGATTGAATCTCAGGGCAGAATCTGAGGGAAGGGACGTACTGCATGCAGAATTAGCCAAAGTTGATCCTGTCTCCGCCTCTCGTTTGCACCCTAACGATCTGATTAGAATTGTCCGTGCTCTGGAAGTGTATGAACAGTCAGGTAAGACTTTGTCTGCCATGCAGGATGAGCATGCTTTCAGTCGTCGTTCCTATCGAACGATCAAGCTCTGTTTGAACCTTGACAGGGATCTTCTGTATCAGCGGATTAATCAACGTGCCGAGGTTATGTTTGAGCAAGGTTTATTGGCTGAAGCGGAATCCTTGCTGTCGGCGGGGTATGACCCGACATTAAAAACTTTACGGACGATTGGTTACAAGCAGGCTTTTGCTTTATTGCGCGGAGAGATGACGCATGATGAGGCTTTAGATAGTCTCAAACAATCGACAAGACGTTACGCAAAACAACAATTAACCTGGTTACGTAAAGACAAATCTATGATTTGGCTTGAATCCTCTGCCGACTTTGTTACAATTCGGGAGTTAATTGAAAATTTCTATTGCATTTAAAAAGGAGCGGTTGTTATGGCTAAGTCACCATTCAATATTCAAGATCAGTATCTCAACCAAGCGCGTAAGGAGAGAGTGCTTGTAGAAATCGCTATGATGTCAGGAGAAAAACTCAAAGGTCATATCAAGTCTTTTGACAGCTTCTGTGTCCTGGTTGACTGTAGCGGTGATCTGCTGCTTTACAAGCATGCCATTACATCAATCACCTCCGCGGACGGTAATTTCCGCCTGCATGGTGGTCGGGACTGATTGTCGTCCTGTCGAATAAACAAACCAAAGGTCCCTTTCCGGTGTATCCGGTCGGGGGCTTTTGTCTTTCTGCACAACAGAAATAGAGCGAATCAGGTTAGCGAATGCTTGAAATATTATCCGTAGATGCTGGCAGTATTGCTGATGAGTTAGGTTTTCAGCCTGGAGATAAACTCCTTGCCGTTAATGGTGAGAGAGTCAATGATCTTGTAGATTACCTGATTGAAGAGCCCAATGAAATCCTTCAAATAGAGTTGGAAAAGGCTACAGGTGAGTTATGGTCTGTTGACGTTGAGCATGACAATGATGAACCTCTCGGCCTTGGTTTGCCACACCCCGAACCAAAACAATGTGGCAACAATTGTATCTTCTGTTTTGTTCACCAGTTGCCACGTGGTATGAGGAAGACTCTTTATGTTAAAGATGAAGATTACCGTTTTTCCTACCTTTACGGCGCTTATGTTACTTTGACCAACCTGTCTGAAGAAGATTTACAACGTATTCTCAAAAAGAAATTATCACCACTTTATGTTTCTGTTCATGCCGCTGAGAATATGTTACGTCAGAAACTCCTTGGTAACCCCGCTCAGGATATTTTACCTCTCTTGAAAAGATTAGTTGATGGTGGAATAGAGGTTAATACTCAGATCGTTGTTTGCCCAGGAATAAATGATGGTGAAGCTCTTGCAGATACCTGTAATGATCTGGTCGCTCTCGCCCCAGGAATCACTTCTTTGGCCGTTGTGCCTGTTGGCTTGACAGGGCACAGACAAAACCTTCCCGACTTGAGGCCACACACTGCCATTGAAGCCGCTGAATTAGTCCGATGGGTTGAAGACACGCAGGCCAATCTTCTTAAATCGATTGGGACTCGATTTATCTTTGCCGCTGATGAATTTTACTTAAAAGCTCAAAAAAACTTTCCGGATCTGAGCAGCTATGAAGATCTTTCCCAGATAGAAAATGGTGTTGGGTTAATCCCCCAATTCAGGGCGCAGGCTGCGGACGTCATTGCCGGGGCTGAGCCTTTGAAGTTGCCGTCAATGAGCCTTGTTACAGGTGTTTCCGCTGCGGGAGATCTTAATTCTTTCGCAGATAGTCTAGCACTCAAATGTGGACTGGATTTACGTGTTCATGTTATTGAGAATTGTTTTTTTAGTGGTCATGTAACCGTTACGGGTTTATTGACCGGACAGGACTTGTTGTCTCAGTTGGCCGATAAAGATCTAGGAGAAATTCTCATTATCCCTGATGTGATGCTTCGTGAAGGCGAAGAGGTTTTTCTGGACGATGTCTCTGTTGAAGAGTTGGTTGATCGATTAAATGTTCAGGTTGAAGTGGTCCCTGCAGATCCCTGGGGACTCTGGGATATGCTGGATACATTATCTATGGAACTAGGGACAACGTTTGACGATAAAGGAGAAGAAGAATGACTGACGAGCAAATATCTTTGAGTAGAGCAGAACAAGCCCTTGAAAATGGCGAATCAGAAGAAGCAATTAACATTTTGAAGCGACTGCTGCAGGAACAGGCTGAGAACACAGATGCTAAAGCTCTGTTGGGTGAGGCTTTGATTGAAGCAGGACACCTTGATGAGGCTGTTACTGTTCTTGAAGACGTTGTTCGCTTGCTCCCCGATGATTTCGATTTACAGTTCGATCTTGGCGATCTTTATTTTGAAATGGGACGCCCAGACGACGCCTGTAAAGTTTATGAGCAAGTCGTCTCTCGTGATCCAGAGCAAGTTGATGCCATGGTCAGCCTGGGTTTGATTCTTTTTCATCAGGAAAAGATGGTGGAAGCAGAGGCTTGTTATCGCCAAGCCTTGGAAAAGTCGCCTGATTCTGCTTTTGCACTCAATTCTCTGGGTGATGTCTGTTTTGCAACAGGACGTAATGATGAGGCACGAAAATGTTTTGAAAAAGCTCTGGCCTTGGAGCCAGATGACCCACAGGGACACTTTAATCTGGCTGAGTATCACTATGAAAACGCTGACTTGAAAGAGGCTGAAAAACACTGTCGTCGTGCAGTGACTCTTGATCCTGAATTTTCTTTTGCACATTTAACCCTTGGAAATATCTGTCTTGATCAAGAACAAGTTCAGGAATCAATAGAGTGCTTTAAGAATTTCCTTAAGCTAGAGACGAGTCCGTCGTCCAAAGAGATTTGTGATGAGGTTTCTGCACTGATCGATGGCTTGAAGGGTGAGGCTTAAATAATGGTTCGCGGTCTGACGCTCTTACTTCTTTTTCAGTTTCTGGGAGAATTGGTTAGCCGTGCTTTTAACCTCCCAATACCTGGGAGCGTCCTCGGAATGGGGCTGCTTCTTCTTGCGTTGATGGCGAAGTGGGTTGATATCAAGTGGTTTGAAGAAGCGGCCGAACTTCTCCTGTCAAATATGGCACTTTTTTTTGTGCCGGCCGGCGTTGGTGTTATGGTTTATGGCGATCTGATTGCTGCCGAGTGGTTGCCAATTACTGTTGCAACGGTCTTGAGTACTTTTGTTGTTATGGCCGTTACCGGCAAATTGGCTCAAAAGCTTGAATCCTCTCATTCCAATGATGGCGCCGATGATGTGGGCTGATTTATTCGCTACGCCACTCTTTGGCATCACGTTGACCCTTGTTGTCTATCTTGTTGCTCAGGCCTTATATCGCAGGGTTGGCAGCGTATGGGCGAATCCCGTCCTTATCTCTATCGTTTCCATTATCGTACTGATCAAGGCCACTGAAATTGAATATCGCGATTATGCCCATGGTGGCGATATCCTTGTTTTTCTTCTTGGTCCATGCGTCGTTGCGCTTGCTATACCTCTTTATCAGCGACGAGAAGAAATCTGGCAACGTAAACGACCAATTCTTCTTGGCGTGTTCTTCGGCTCCCTAGCGTCTATACTCTCTGCCTGTGGACTTGCCTGGGTACTCGGTGGAAGTCGCGAGATTATTCTGTCTTTGGCACCAAAGTCAGTTACAACGCCGATTGCCATAAGTATCGTTGATACAATTGGCGGTGTTGCGCCTTTGACAGCGGCTCTTGTTGTGTTGACTGGCTGCCTGGGCGCTATCTGCGGGCCAGAGTTTTGCCGCCGCATCGGTATCACTTCACCTGTTGCTGTTGGCCTTGCTGTTGGGACTTCTGCTCATGGTATCGGTACTGCGAGAATGCTTGAAGTTGATCGTCTCTCGGGGGCTGTTGCAGGTTTGGCGATTGGTTTAAATGGTTTGATGACGACGTTCCTGCTGCCGATTTTGATGCTTTTATCTGGGAACTGATTGCTTCTGATCGATACCTCCGTGCAGGAATCTCTTCTGATTAACAAATTAAAGAATTTCTCGTTTTTCTGCGCTTTTAGGTCGTTGATAAACCTTACTGAGGTTCTTTGAGTCTGGTTTTTTTGAGAATAATTTATTCGCCGTAATTTAAGCACAACAGATAGTTAATCAGTTGTGCTTTTTGTTGAATTTTACAGCCTTAAGAAAAGAACAAAACCG
>CBDUFN010000235.1:0-4790 GCA_965366475.1 uncultured bacterium
ATGCTTGAGGGTGTGGAAACCAAGTCCGGAAAAGTAGCTTTACCATCGTTTCATCGACCCCTTGGTCCTTTGGATGAAGGGCTGTTTGTTCTTGAAGCAGAGAGCGTTGATGGCCTGCTGACTTCAATCAGCGCTCTACAAGATTTTATCGCCATGTCTGTTGATAGCGATATCGAGCAGTTGGCGGTGCAGTGGTATCGAGAAACAGGTCTTGATCCGAGTAAACCACTCTGTCTGGCGATGGTTGCCTCGAATCGTGCAGAGCTTCTTGATCAACTTGAACACGCCTTAATGGCCTTACGCAACAATCCTGCTCAGGCTCTGGGCGGTCATGGCGCTATCCTTTCAGCGGCATTGCGCGATCGACTTTTCTTTGCTCCAGAACCTCTGGCTTCGCAAGGCAAGCTGGCTTTTATCTTCCCCGGCTCGGGTAATCACTTCTCTGGAATGGGTCGTGACCTCTCTGCTTATTGGCCGTCCATCTATAATGTCCAGGATGGCAACAGCCAGTTTCTTGCTCGCCAATTTTTGCCGGAGCATTTCTGGAAAGCTGAGTTGAGTGACACACTGCATGACAATCACAATGCTCTGGTGATTGGACAGGTTGCTCTTGGTACTGCCGTGAGTGACTTGGTGAGAAGTTTTGGGGTTGAGCCTGAGATTGTAAGTGGTTACAGCTTGGGTGAATCAGCCGGACTTTTCTCTCTTGGCGCCTGGAAAGACCGCGACGGCATGTCACAAAGGCTGAACGAATCAACCCTCTTTACTGAAGATCTCGCAGGAGAGTGTAAGGCGGCTCGTAATGTTTGGGGTTTGAAAAAGAATGAGCAGGTCGATTGGGTGCTCGGTATCGTTGATGTGCCGGCTGAGAAGGTCAAAGCCGCTTTGGTCGGAAAGCAGAAAGCCTACCTGTTAATTGTTAATACACACGAAGAATGCGTGATTGGTGGTAACCGTGCTCAGGTTGAAGCTTTAACCCGTGAAGTTGACGGACACTTCTTCCCTTTGCGGGGAGTCACCACCGTGCACTGTGAAGTGACTGGCCCTGTGGCGCAACCTTATCGGGATCTACACCTGTTCCCGGTGACGGCTCCGAAGGATGTTTCTTTTTATAGCTGTAATCTTGGCAAAAGCTATCAGGTTACAACCGAAAGCGCGGCTGATGTGATCCTCGGCCAGGCGCTTGAGACCGTTGATTACACCAGGTTGATTGAACAGGCTTATGCTGATGGTGCCCGGATATTTTTGGAAATGGGCCCAGGCAATTCATGTACCCGGATGATTGGAAATATCCTGAAAGATAAGCCGCATATGACAAGAGCGGCCTGTTATCCCGGGCAAAAGCCAATATCGCTGGTTCTTCGTTTATTGGCCAATTGTCTTTCGGAAAGGGTGCCCGTAGATCTTTCCGTACTCTATCCGGAAAGTATGACGTTTGCAGAGAAACCTTCCGGTCCGCGTATCGATGCGGTCATAGGAGGCGCAGCGTTTAGCCCTGCACCGATGCCAGAAAAACCTGTTAAGGTCGAGGCCCGCGGGACGCGGGACGCGGGACGTGAAAACCTTGAAAATGTAACATCTGTGTCATTGCCGACCGTCGATGCCGGGGTGATTTCTGACCCTCTGGTGGCGCAGATGGCTGAGACCGCGGCATTGAATGCCAAAACCCATGAGGCTTACCTGAAATTTGCCAATACCATGGAGAAAACCCTCACTGAGAACATCAACCTGCAGATATCTCTATTGCAGCAGATGACTGCAAATGGTGAGAGCTTTGAGCCAAAGGCTCAAGCGGGACGCGGTACGCGGGACGCGGTACGAGAAACCCTTGTTGCGGTAGACGCTTCTGTAGAGTCTCCAGTCTCCAGCCTCCATACTCCGCTCTTTGACCGAGAGATGTGCATGGAATTCGCCATCGGTTCGATTGCCAAGATGCTGGGGCCAGAGTTCGCTGAAGTTGATACTTACCCGACCCGGGTGCGTCTGCCTGATGAGCCGCTGATGTTGGTGGATCGTATCGTAACCGTTGAGGGTGAACCACGTTCCATGAGCAGTGGCCGGGTGGTTACCGAACATGATGTCACTGCTGATCGTTGGTATCTTGATGGTGGTCGTATCCCGACTTGCGTCGCGGTTGAAGCGGGGCAGGCTGACCTCTTCCTCTCCGGCTATCTGGGAATCGACTTTATCAGCAAAGGCAAGGCGGTCTATCGTCTTCTCGATGCTGTGGTGACCTTTCACCGCGGTTTGCCCGTAGTTGGTGATGTGATTCGCTACGACATAAAAATCGATCATTTCTTCCGTCAGGATCAGACGTACCTGTTTCGTTTCAGTTTTGAAGGTACTGTTAATGGTGAACCGCTGCTCTCAATGCAGAATGGTTGTGCCGGCTTCTTTACCGAACAGGAATTGGCTGCAGGAAAGGGCATCGTGCACACCAAACTCGACCTGATGCCTCAACCGGGCATCAAGCCTGATGATTGGCGTGAACTGGCTCCTTTGGCTGTAGAGTCATATAATGCCGAACAGGTTGATGCGATTTATGCCGGTGATCTGGGTACTGCTTTTGGTGATCTTTTCTCCAACTTGAACCTGATCAAGCCCTACACCTTACCGGGAGGGCATCTGAAACTTGTGGATCGAGTGATTGAGCTTGACCCGCAAGGTGGTCGCTACGGTCTGGGCCAGATTCGTGCAGAGATGGATATCAGCCCTGAGGACTGGTTTTTAACCTGTCATTTCTGCGATGACAATGTCATGCCCGGAACGTTGATGTATGAATGCTGTATGCATACCTTGCGGATTTTCCTGTTGCGTATGGGGTGGGTCGGCGAAGACGGAACCACCTGGTGTGAACCGGTTCCCGGTGTTGATAGTGGTTTGAAATGTCGTGGTCAGGTGATCGAAACGACCAAGACGGTTACCTATCAGGTGAGTATCAAGGAACTCGGTTACGGACCGGAACCCTTTGCGATTGTCGATGCTCTGATGTTCGCCGACGGTAAACCTATTGTCGAGATCCCCAATATGTCGATCCGCCTGGCCGGATTAACGCGCCAGAAAGTTGAGGGCTTATGGTCGGGGCTTGGTTTGAATGAATCTTCGCGTCCCTCGTCCCTCGTCCCGCGGCCCGTTCTTTACGACTATGAAAAGATTCTGGCGTTCTCGGCAGGAAAGCCCTCCGAGGCGTTTGGCGAGCCCTACCGGGTTTTCGATAGTGAGCGGAAAATTGCCCGTTTGCCGAGACCTCCTTTCCAGTTCCTTGATCGGATTGTCGGTGTGACAGGTGACGCGTTCAAGCTGGTTGAGGGAGCGACTTGCGTGGCCGAGTATGATGTTCCGGTTGACGCCTGGTACTTCAAGGCCGGACGCCAACCTGAGATGCCTTTCAGTATCCTTCTTGAAACGGGTTTACAGCCTTGTGGTTGGTTGGCCGCCTATCTAGGGTCGGCTTTAACCAGTGATATTGATCTCAAGTTTCGAAATCTCGATGGCAACGCTGTTCAGCATCGACCGGTCACTCCTGAATCAGGTACGCTGACAACGAAAGTCAAGATCACCCGAGTTGCCAGCAGTGGCGGCATGATCATTCAGAATTACGATTTTGAGATCAGTGACAGCCTTGGCCCGGTCTACACAGGTGATACGGTTTTTGGGTTCTTCTCTGCAGAATCTTTAGCTCAGCAGGTTGGCGTGCGTGAGGCTAAACCTTATCAACCAACGGCTGAGGAAAGCTCTCGTTCTGAGCAGTTCGACTACCCGGCTGAGGCTCCTTTTCCAGAGACGAAGATGCGCATGATTGATCGCCTTGAACTCTTTGTCTCAGATGGTGGTCCCGCAGGGCTTGGCTTTTTGCGTGGCAGTAAGGTTGTTGATCCAAAAGAATGGTTTTTTGAAGCTCATTTTTATCAGGATCCGGTCTGCCCCGGTTCTCTGGGGCTTGAATCCTTTTTGCAGCTGCTCAAGGTTGCAGCGGTCAAGCGTTGGGGTGGTTCTTCTGATACAATTCTTGAAACGATCGCTCACGGAGAACAGCATCGTTGGAACTATCGTGGGCAGATAATCCCGAGCAATGACCAGGTTCTCGTTGAGGCGGTGGTCACATCTGTTGATGATGAAGAGCGTTTGCTGAAAGCAGACGGTTATCTCTCGGTTGACGGGAAAATTATCTATCAAATGAAGGACTTTACCATTCGAGTCAGGAACTGAAGTCCCTTGAATACAGCGCTTCAACAATCGTTGGGCGTTGATGACTGCTATAACTATATGATGTAAAAGGTTTTGTTAATGTTTCATTAAAGGATTTGCCTGAGCGCTTCACAGCAGGTAGTATGTGGCGATTCTGGTCTTAATACAAAAAATGGTGGTGTGAATGAGATATTCGCGAGTCTACATAGAATCGGTTGGCTACGAACTGGCCCCGATCGTCGTGACCTCGACAGAGTTGGAAAACCGACTGAAACCGATGTACGAAGCTTTGCATATTCCTCCCGGCCAGCTTGAGGCTTTGACTGGAATTCGTGAGCGTCGTTGGTGGAAGCCGAATACACGCGTTTCTGAAGGCGCAATCGCTGCTGCCAAGAAGGCGCTACGGGAACGGAAGATTTCCCCTTCTGATATCGGGGCGGTTGTTTATGCCGGTGTCTGTCGTGAACATTTTGAGCCGGCGACGGCTTGTCAGGTCGCTTCGGCCCTTGGTATTCAAGGTGACGTGGCGGTTTATGACACGTCCAACGCCTGTCTTGGTGTTCTCAATGGCGTTCTGGATATTGCCAATCGTATTGAATTAG
>CBDUFN010000236.1:0-4787 GCA_965366475.1 uncultured bacterium
CAGGCTTCGTTCTCGGTCATGATGTCGCCGGTCAGCCAGTACCAGTGATCGTGGCGCAGGTCTTCGTCAAACGGAACGCCGTCTTCATCGAAGTCCAGGCTGTCGCTGGCCACGCCCTCAAACTGCGGATAGTTCACGCCTTCAAGCCAATCGGGCATCAGGCCGAGCATACTGACGTTGGCCGATGAGTGGTTGATGAAGTCCTTCAGTAGTTGCGGGTGCAGGTGCCAGAAGGCTCCGTCTAGGGCTTCTTGTTTGGTGCCGGTGGTGTCGATCATGGTCCGGTTGACGCGGATCGCTGCCCAACTTGTGGTGGCCGGGTTGCCGTTTTCGCTCAACAGGTCGTAATTCGACATCAGGTCGTATTGCTGCTTTTGCGGGGTGGAGTCCGGATACGACGACCACACCGGGGCGTAGAAAGCCTCGTAGTAGTAAACGATGGGAATGAAGTCGGGGTTGATGTCCCTGATCGTATCGACGAACTTGTAACCGTCAACGGAGTCGCTGGCCGCAGTCCCGTCATAGAGCAGGGAGGTTCCGAAAATGCCCAGGTCGTAGTACGTGGCAAGCTCGGTGAGGCCGTCGTCCAGCAGTTCATAGGTGCGGGACAGGTCACTCTGGCTATAGAAAAATTCCAGGGGGTAGTCCGGATCTGGGGTCACCGTCGGCGGGGTGATTGAGACAACAAGGGTATCTCTGGCCACCACTTCGTCGGCGAAGTTCACAGCCTGAACGAGTAGGGTGTCTGTGTTGTATATTCTCGCTCCGAAATTCACAACGGAATTCTTGACGGTTCTTGCACTGGCCGGTCCCTTTACCTCAACGGTGTCCCTGTCTGCCAGCCAGTCCACGCTGCGCCTGATTTCTCCGAGCAGGCGCACTGTGGCGTCAGAGTCGATAGCAACGCCAACGACAGCAGATGCGGTATCTCCGTTTGCCGGAGACCCGGCAAGGCGCATGGCAGCAGACGTGATCGTAGCTGCGCCGGATGAGTGTCTGCCGCCTAGTTCGACAGACAGCCCCGTTGCGTTGCTAGCGTTACTCAGTCCTGTGCGTGGCCCTGTGGCTCTTGCGGCGATAGCTCCCAAAGCAATGAGAACAATCGCTATTGCTGAAAGGAGCTGTTTTTTCATATTATCTGTCCATCGGAATAACGAACACCGAGTCCGTAACCGACGTGGCGTTCAGGTAGAAGACGTGCCGCCAGAGTCCATCAATGCGTTGTGCGGGTGGGGCTGGGATGATAATCGAAGTTCCGGCAGGGATTGGAATAGGCACGGATTCTTCGTCTGATTTTGTCGGCCCGAACCATCGCTGAACGTAAAAAAGCTCCAGTTGCTTGGAGAAGAACATGTACGCATCTGGTAGGGCGTTCGCCCGGTTTGTGCTTGGCGTTTCGACAGTGAACGTATCAACGAACGAACTGCCAAAAGCGAGAGCCTCTCTGGCTCCGGTGAGTTCTCCGCCCCCTGCTTTTGCCTTGGGAACGATGGCAATAAGCAGCAGGGCTACCACCGCAGCGATCAGCATAAACAGGCTGGACTTGTCTTCCTTGGTCAACATCACATCATCCTCCAGCCCGATAGGCTAGGTTTTGCCCATGAGGGCAGACGGTAGCTGGTCTGGTGCCATAGGCACATTGCTTGACGACCGGCGTGTTTTTTTAGGCTTGGCTGCGGGGGCTCTTCCGTACTTGTCCGAGTATTTTCTTTCTAGCAGCCATTTGGCCGCTGTGGGCGACCGGGATGACTTTGCGTGTCCGTCCATGATGTCGAGCAGTTCGGCTTCGTCCTTGTTGCGGGCGATTTCAACGAGTTCTTGGAGTGTTTTGTCTTTGTCGATTACTGTTGAGACATCGGCGGGCATGACGTTCAGGCGGGCGGCAATGAGGGTAACGGACCCTTTGTAGTCTCTGATTGCCTCCGGCATGACTTTGCGCATGGCTGTCAGGCGTTTCTTGCGGTCGGTGGGCCATTTCTTGCGTGTGATCCTCAGATCAGCCTCTAATTTAGGCTCATCGTCCAGGCCGGAATGATCTTGGCTTTCGCCGTCGCCATTCGTCGTCCTCATTTGCTGGTTGGCTGACCATGGCTCGGCGTTCCGTTTTGACAGGTCGTCGCCATAAGGGGGCTCACCGTCAGGAACGTCGATGCCCATACCTCGCAGAACCTCAGATGGAGACTCGCTCCCTGATTTACCGCTTGGCAGAGGACCACTCGCAGAATTTGGTGTTTTTTTGCGCATGTTTGGAACACCTCACCTGTGCGCAGATTAGCATACCTTGAATTGATAACCAAATATATTTTAGTCGTTACCTGTTTATGTGTCGTTAAATAGTTGTTTTTCAATCACGTTGAGGTTTTTTGGCCCTGAAGTGTACATGACGGTACAGCCTTCCGGCAGGGCTGTGCAGATATTTGCCGATAAACGGAATAAAATCGTTTGCATCGTAGTCGAGAATGTGCTATATTGGTCTCATCGAAAGGAACCCCGATGAGCAAAATCCACGTATACGACGGTTACAATAACAAGTTTGTGGTTGACAGGCGGCATCTTTTACTTGACGGACACAAGTACTGCCCCCTGTGCGACAGCCACTTGCCAGAAGAGAGCTTCAACCAGCGGTCGGCTAGTCCGGACGGCCTCCAGTTCTACTGCCGGGTGTGTGAGAGAGACAAACGACAGGCTCCGAAAAACAAGGTCGCTCCGAAATGAGGACCAGGCAGATCCACAAGGATTTCTGGACATCAGAGTCCATATCTGAGCTTGATTTCTTTGAGCGGCTGACCTTCATTGGCCTCTGGGGCATGGCCGACCGGGAGGGGCTTCTGCTGAACCGCCCGAAGCGGATTGCGGCGACCCTTTTCCCTTACGATAACACAAGTCCTGAGGATATCGCAAAAGTTATCCACAGGTTAAAAGATCTCGGAATCGTGACACTTCTGGAAAGGTCGGGGCATGTAACGACATGTATTTACATAGTCAAGTTCTTGGACTATCAGCACATACACCCCCACGAAGCTCAGTCAAAGCTGGCATGTCATTACATTACCGGTCATGACAATAGATCTCCCCGTGCTTCAGCTTCAGCTTCAGCTTCAGCTTCAACATCAGGGGGGAAGAGCGGCGGCCCGAAAACGCCCCCCATTTTTTGTCCTTCGGACGCCCAGAAGAAGACGATCTCGGAGATGGCCGAGGAGCGAGGTGTGAAGTTGAAAGACATTCTCAAGAATCTAGGACTCCATGAATATCAGGCATCAGATGTCACGGATATCATGGCAAAATTGAAGTCGATCCCGAAAAAAGACCGTCCGGACGCCCCAAAACCGACGGTGACGGAGTTTGCCGAGGTGCAAAACAGGCTCAAGGACGGCGGTTGGGATGAGGCCATGGTGTGGATAAAGCAGCAAAACGCGGCAATTCAGCCCGCTTTGAGGGAAAGGCTGAGGAAGCTGGAGGAAAGCGATGCCTGACTACAGCGGCCTCAAGCCTCACAACACCCCCATCGTCACGGTGCATTGGTCCGACATCGTGAGCGAGGATAATTGGGGGCAGGACGATGAGGTCACCCAGCCGATTGAGTGCGTGACCGTGGGCTGGCTCTTGGAGGAGACCCCCACGATGATCATTGTTGGGTCGTCATACGATTTCAGGGAGGACCGTTGGGGCTCAAAACACGCGTTCCCAAAGAACCCGCCGGAGATTTCCACGGTTAAGGAGGGTCGCGATGAATGATGATGACTTCATGAGAGAGCTGCGGGCATACAGCAACCGCAGGCGCGTGTTTCCTTTGTGGAGCACCAGCATTGTTTCGTGGGTCAAAGAGTTAGAAGAATGTTCCACGTGGAACAGACAGGAAGCCAAGAACCAGCTAGATTTCATGATCTGGGAAGTGGAGAAAGGGAGGAAACCATGAGAGTTCTCAGCACAGGACAGCGCTGCGCCATCATGCACAAGGCGCTGCTGCACATCAAGGAAACAGCGCAGGAGATGATCTCCACAATGCCGGAAAATCACCACACGGAATTCCAAGGCCTGGACACCTGCCTGTTCGGCATCATAGAGCTCGTAAACATAGCCCTTAGCCCAGAATTGGATAATAGCAAACTAATAACAGCGCAACCCAAAGAACACTAACAACATAGATTTTGAAAACCCAACCACCACTTTCCCGGAAAGCCAGAAAGGGGGAAACACAAAAAAACTTTCCTTACACAGCAACAACTTAGAAAAAAGTTCACATTTCTAAGCCAAGCTGTGAGAGGATACACCTGATCTCATGAATTAGGGTACAATCGACACCAACCCAAGCGAACGAAGTGCTCCGCAGTGCGGAGTGAGCGCAATCCGAAAGGAACTACCACAATGGCAAAGAAAACCAAGAAAGCCCCGGCCTCATCAATGACAACCACAGACATACCCACAAAAGAAACAAAGACAGTCAAAAACATGCCCATCCTCTCCAAAAAAGCCTCCCCCGTCATCTCTCCCGAAGAATTCACCGAACGCGTCAACGATATCCTCGAAGCAAAAATGCCCCCAGAAGCCAAAGACAAAGCCTTCAACAACCTCAAAAACCAAACACTCACCTCAATCAACTCCAACTACCAAAAAGGACTAGACCTCTACAACAACTCCTACAATAACCCCAACCGCTAAAAACACACACATATCGTCTGACTAAAAAAACAGGTCCAAATCCCTCCTTCGGGTTGACTCCCCTGAAACTCGCGGTGCCCCCGGTCCTGGGGGTGCCCCCCCGTCCTCCCGTGCGTCTGCCTGCCAGC
>CBDUFN010000237.1:0-4784 GCA_965366475.1 uncultured bacterium
TCAATGCCCATAGTCTTGGCCCGCTCTCGTTCTTCGTCATTCATGAAGACCAGTCTTCCCTGCATATCACCGCCCATGCATTTGAGTGCCGCAGCGGCAAGCACGCCTTCCGGTGCACCTCCGATGCCGAGCAACATGTCCACGCCACTGCCTTCAACGGCGGCAGCGATGGCTGGAGCGACATCTCCATCCGTGATCAAATGGATGCGGGCACCCGCTTCGCGAATCTCCGCAACGATTTTATCGTGACGTGGGCGATCGAGAATCACAACAGTCAGGTCTTCAATGTAGCACTTTTTAGCATCAGCAACGCGTTGCAGGTTGACCGTTGCCGACGCATTAATATCAATGGCACCTTTGGCTGTGGGGCCAACGGCAATTTTCTCCATGTACATATCGGGGGCGTGTAAAAATCCTCCCCGAGGAGCCAGGGCAATCGTAGCGATTGAACCGTTGAGCCCTTTGGCACATATGTTTGTGCCTTCGAGAGGGTCGACGGCGATGTCAACAGCTTGACCATTCCCTTTGCCAAGCTTCTCGCCAATATAAAGCATAGGCGCTTCATCCATTTCGCCTTCACCGATAACCACTGTGCCGGTAATTTCCATGGAGTCGAGAGTGCTGCGCATTGCTTCTGTGGCGGCATCGTCTGCTGCTATCTTGTCGCCCTTACCCACCCATCGGCCACAGGATAAAGCGGCTGCTTCTGTGACTCTGACGAGCTCAAGTGCTAGGTTGCGATCCATCTAAAACCTCCAGTGAAACGGTTGGTTGCGGCCAGACCATACGCTGAGTCTGTTTATTCATAATATCTACCAGAAATTTGGAGATATGCGCTTTTTCAACAACGGTCGACATGATGACATTTTTTATGGGTAAAGACAAATTATTTTGGGGTGGATTAATATTGCTTTCTGAATATAATCTTGTCATACAAACAACATATTAAATTGTACACTGTAGGGCCTGGTGTTTGTTGCCAGAGACTTGTAACTTCAGGTAGAATTACCGTGTTGCTTTGAATGGAAATTTATAAACGAGGTCTATATCTATGAAACGTCAAGTTCTTCTCTGTATTATTTTACTTCTAACGCTTCTGCCTGCTTATGCCAACTCTGCTGTGGCACGTAATGTTTCGCCTCAGGAGGCTTTTAGTTTGGTCGGAGAGCGTGATGGAGTTTATCTGCTCGATGTGCGTACTCCAGGTGAATATCAGCAGTCCCGGATAGATGGTGCTCGATTGATTCCAATCGACCAGTTTGTTAAGCGTCTGTCGGAAGTTCCAAAAGATCGCCCGATCCTTGTCTACTGTGCCGTCGGTTCTCGAAGCGCTCAGGTGGTTAATTATCTGGCACGAAAGGGCTATCCCGAGATATATAATCTCTATGGTGGGATTTACGCCTGGGCTCAGAATGGTTACCCCATCTTGCAGGGTGGTCCTTAATCTCTAAAGTCCTGGCCGTCTACTCTTTCTTTAGAATGAATCGAAAGTTGATCAACTATGAAACCTCCTTTCATCTGGGCACACCGTGGAGCTTCTTGTTGCGCTCCTGAAAACACCATGCTGGCGTTCACCAGAGCGTTAGAGCATGGAGCCAATGGCTTGGAGTTGGATGTCCATCTTTCTGGCGACGGGGTGCCTGTTGTCCTTCATGATGACACTTTAGATAGAACGACTGATGGACACGGGCCTGTTTCGAGGTGTTCTCTACGTCATCTGCAAGAGCTGGATGCGGGAGGGTGGTTTTCCGAGGAATTTACCGGCGAACCGATTCCGGTTCTGGAAGATGTTCTGCAAATCTTTGGTTCCCGGATGCGGCTTAATCTTGAGCTCAAGGATGTTCGTTCTGGTATGGCCGTTCTTGAATTGTTGACTCGATACCCTTCTGCAGATGCCGTCATCTCCTCTTTTAATTATGACCTTTTACTGAAATTGCGCTCTGTTGATAAGACTCTGCCTCTGGCGGTTTTGTTTGATTCCGGTCGATGGCGCCACGCTTTTCAGATAGCAAAAGACATTTCTGCGTGCGCTTTTCATCCTGCAGCGAATAAAGTCAGTCGGCCTATGGTTGCTGCTTGTTTGAGAGCTGGTCTTCCCGTGTCTGTCTGGACGGTCGACTCCCCTTCAATAGCAAGAAGTCTGCTACGGGGTGGTGTCTCGGGGTTTTTCACAAATGATCCACGGACTCTTCGATCGGCTCTTTGTTCTTCTTCCCCAACAGTCTAATCCCCTCTTGTACTCCATTGTAGGCTGCGCTAAACTGCCCGCCAAATTTGGAGGAAGTTGAACCATATGACAATGCAAGCCCCCCCGCAAAATAATAGTTCACCATTGGCTGAATTACTTCATCGAAAAGCTCAAGATTCTGGTGGGCTCAGTTTTGATGATTTTATGGCGCAGGCTCTTTATCATCCGGAGTTTGGTTATTACATGACGCCACGTGACCGGATTGGTAAGTCTGGTGACTTTTATACCTCCAGTAGTGTTAATGCCCTTTTTGGACGTCTCATCTCGCGGCAGTTGGTACAGATGTCTGAGTTGCTTGGTGATGGGCCTTTTCAGGTCGTTGAACAAGGCGCAGGGGAAGGTCATCTGGCCATGGATATCCTCGACTCTCTGCGAGAAGAGGCTCCGGATCTTTATTCTCGATTAACATACACATTGGTTGAGGTGAGTAAAGATAACAGGCAACGCCAGGCGAATACCCTCGCGTCTCATTCAGATAAAATATCATGGTGCGAAGAAGGCAGTTGGTCTATAGACTCTGGCTGTTTCCTGTCGAATGAATTGATCGATGCGTTTCCGGTCCATGTTGTCGAAAAGCATTCCGGTGGTCTACAGGAGGTTTTTGTCGTCAGTCGTGATGGTGCCTTTATGGAGGAGCTGCGTCTCTCTGAAAATTCTCCCTTGTCTGAGTACTTCAATTGGCTTGGTTGTGGCCCTCTTGAAGGAAACCGTGCAGAGGCCAACCTGGCTGCTCCTGATTGGATGCGTCAGGTCGGACAGCGCATTGAGAAGGGGTTTGCTTTAACGATAGACTACGGTTATCCGGCTGGTGAACTCTATGCTCCCTATCGTCGCGCTGGAACCTTGATGTGCTATCATAAGCATCAGGCTGACGATAATCCCTATGATCGTGTTGGCGAAAAAGATATCACGGCGCACGTTGATTTTACCGCATTACAGAAGGCTGGCAGCGAAGCAGGTTTAGAGCCTCTTTGGTTTGGCGAGCAATATCGCTTTCTGTTGGCTCTTGGTTTCTTTGAAGAATTGGTGCGGTTGGAAGCTGCTGCTACCGATGAGCAGGAAGCACGTGCATTGCGTTTGACGCTTAAAAACCTGATTATGCCGGAAGCCGGGATGGGGGAAACTTTTAAAGTCCTTGTTCAGGGAAAAAACGTCGGCACTCCGGAACTAAAGTGCAGTCGCTCTATTGCGGCTATTCCGTTTGGCTGAGATCTGTGATCTCGACAAGCAAAGAAATATAAACAGCTTTCTGTTAAAATGAACCGGTGCATGTTTACCCGTGGTATACGAAAAAGGTATACTGCTCCAAATAAGAACAAATAAGGAGAATAATTCGATGAAAGAGCAAGTCCAAGAAGTCCTTGAGTTGGTTCGTCCTGCCCTGCAGGCTGACGGTGGTGATGTTGAGTTGGTTGACGTAACGGATGATGGCATTGTAAGCGTTCGGCTTACGGGTGCTTGTGGCTCGTGCCCAATGTCAACAATGACTCTGAAGATGGGAATTGAAAGAACTCTTAAGGAGAAGCTTCCTGAGGTCAAAGAGGTCGTTCAGGTTCAATAGTTAGGGTCCTGAGCTAGTTATAAAAAAAACGGGGTCACCTTGAATGTTAGGTGACTCCGTTTTTTTTATGCTTTTAATTGCTCTTGGTTATGCGCCCTGGTCGATGCTTTTCTCTTTCAATTGGGCTGCCATCGATTGGTCAATAACGCAGATATGTGTTTTAAGCCAGTCTCTTAAGAATGTCAGGGTTTGCAGGGAAATTGCCGCCTCGCCTTTGCGGTGTCTGCTCTCGAGATCCGCAAGCTTTGTCGTCATCTGTTTGTGCTCCTGGAAGTGTTGGTCCTGATTGGGGGCCTTGCTATCAATCATGTACTTTTCTTCTTTGGCGAAGTGAGTTTCCGTATAGTGTCTCAGTGCAGAAAATATCGGTAACAGAAGGGCTCCACCACTACCGTCTTGCATCGCCTCATAAAGGTCGTTGATCAAATTAACCAAACCTTTGTGGTCCTGATCGAGTTCGTCGATCCCTATCTTGTATTTATCTTCCCATACAAACAGCATATTATTCCCCTTTCCTCTTTAAAATAAGGAGATTTTCGTTTTTTAGCGTAGATCTCTCTTGGACAATGTTTCGATTCTAGAACACTGTTTCTTTTTTTACAATAGAAAATGAGACTGTTTAGTAAATGAACTGGTGTGAAGGTGAAGGATGAGGAGGGGAGGCGGGATAATGTAAAGACTTGAACCTTTGTTATCTAAAAAAATAAACAGCTCATCTCCTATCCTTTATGTTGGATTCAGCAGAGTAAAAAAAAGGATAAAACCGTCGGGGTTGCCCGACAGCAACGTCATTTTCTTTGTAGCGACAAAGCAAACGAAAACTTACGCTGCGCTTGACATCTCTTTCTCGAGGAGTTCTGCTGATATGTGACCAAGGTAGAACCCTTTCGGAGTCTACGCTTCCCTCGTTAACCCCGAGCCCCTTTAGGTCCTCTTCAGTTCTGACGAAGTGATATGTTGGTGCCGTAACTCGTG
>CBDUFN010000238.1:0-4777 GCA_965366475.1 uncultured bacterium
TAACTCGTTGATAAGTCCCACGAGTTGACGGTGTTGCCCGTCAATTTCCGGCAGACCAATTTCGTAGCTTTTTTTCCATAAGAAAAGGGACATAAAAAACACCTTGTAAAGAGAGTTTGCGAAGGCTGCCACAAGCCAGTAGAGTTAACTCTGGGCAGAGTCGTCGCCTGAAATCTAACAAGAGACATATTACACTCTATAGAATTACAAATATAGTACCGGCCAAACTTTCTATGTTTGTTTAGTTTGGTTTCGTAAGGCCTTCAGCTTCCAAGTTAACTTTCGAGCTTCGCAATGAATCCTTCCGTTTAGAAAATTATCCTGGAGATAGAATAGGGCTTTAATGTTGGAAGACAAGCACAGGGAGCGACCGTAAAAGTCGCTCCCTGTTAACATGTCTGGAGAATAATAAACTGATATGGGCCTGCTTCTTTGTTGTGCTAGCTGTGGGAGGCGTAAAGACTCAGGCGTCAGACTCTCCAGACGAATGGACCTTACGATATTCATTGATCGCTGCTTTAATTGCACCTGCCGCGAGATTTGAACAGTGCATTTTTTCATGAGGCAGTCCATCAAGGGCGTTAGCAATCACTTGGTCAGTGATCTGTAATGCCTCACCCAAACTTTTGCCCATGGCCATCTCACTGGCTATAGACGCAGTGGCTATCGCAGCTCCACACCCATATATTTTGTATTTGATGTCTCGAATGTGATCCTCTTCAATCTTGAGAAAAAGCAATAAAGCGTCTCCACAACCGGGATCACCGACTTTTACCAGTATGGTCGCGTCTTCAATGATTCCGACATTGCGCGGGTTGCTGAAATGGTTCATTACGGTTTCTGAGTACATAATACAGAGCCTTTGTAAGCATCAACAGTTAATCGCTGACTCAAAATTGTGATGAATGGTGTAATTAGCAGCCGCACCCAGCGCCGTGATTGGAGCCATGCTGATGTCCATGCTGACCACTATGACCACCACAAACGTCCTTCATCGTTAACTCGCTGAGTTGTGCTGTTGTTATCTTGGCGAGATTCTCTGCGATTGTTCCGGGAAAAGCCTGAAATACTTTTAGCCCTGCTCTGTTCAGACCGTGTAGTGCACCTTTGCCAATACCTCCAACGACTATGGCGTCAACGGATAGTCCTGCAAGTGCTCTGAGTGGTTGACAGTTACCATGGGCATGATCTTTGTCGCGGTTTGATTGCTCCTTGATCTCCCCGGTTTGAGAGTCGACAAGTAAGAATATTGGTGCTGAGCCAAAATGCTCGAAAACTTGGCTTTCCATGCCTTGGTTCTGTGTTGTTGGAAAACAAAACTTCATGATGAAACCTCCTTGGATGTTTATGTGTATATGCACATTAGTCCCAGGGAGGGCTATTGTCAACGTAAATGCACACATTCCGTGTGCGTAAGTATTTGTTGTACGCTCGTAAAATGTGTGAAAATAGGTTGAGTGCAAAATTAGAGGAGATAACTGCTTGTTTTAAAAGCTTGAAAATGGGCGGGCAGGTTTTTGGGTAGGGTGAGGTGCAGGAATAGAGGCTGGAGTATCTTTACGTTGTCCTGACAACTGTCAGGGTATTTTCGGCCGTCATCCACCTCCAACTGGTTTTTTGCAGCCACAGTCAGGATCAATGGTCTTTTTGTGCGGTATATAGTTCCAGAGGAGAATCGCGATGAGAATGATCGCTGATAAAGGATAAATAATCGAATCCGTATTGTGCTCTGTTTGGCTGATTGACGCCATAATGTCTAGCGCCATCCATGCATATGCGCGATTAACGGCCCAGCCTATCGCAAGAGAAGACACCGCTATTGAGGAAACGTAAACCAGCGTTGCAGCCTTGCCAAGGTGTCTTGTAATAACTGTAATCGTCGCCGCATTGGTTGCTGGTCCTGCAAGTAAAAAGACCAGGGCCGCACCCGGAGAGAGACCTTTCATAACGAGCGCTGCAGCTATTGGAGTTGAGGCGCTTGCACAAATATACAGAGGGATACCCACAATCAGCATTAGTAGTAACGATACAAATTCACCTTCCATGTAACGACCTATAAAGTCTGCTGGCACGACATAGGAAATAATCCCAGCTATGACGATGCCGAGCATCAGCCATCCGCCAATATCCTTTAAGAGGTTTGAAAAGGCATAATCCAAGCCGTCTTTAAGCCTTTCGAAGAACGGCAGCTTTGGGATAGATATCGAAGAGCTGAGGTCTTTGTCAGGATGTTCCTTTTTATCTTTCAACAGGGGCTTAGAATCGGGAAGGAAATTGATACAGATTCCGGTAATGATTGCAGTTAAAAGCGCAGCCAATGGTCGAACAACTGTCATCAGAGGATCAAGCAGTGCCCAGGTGATAGCAACTGAATCTACGCCTGTTTCAGGAACAGATACCAAAAACGAAGCGGTTGCTCCTTTACTTGCGCCCTGCTTGCGTAAACTGATCGCAACCGGAATGACGCCGCAAGAACAAAGGGGTAGGGGAACCCCAAAGAGAGAGGCTTTTACGACCGAGCGGGTGCCATTTTGGCCCAGGTGCTTAGCAACCATGTCGTCTGGAATCACCGCTTTAAGCACGCCTGCGGCGAAGAAACCAAAGAGCACATAAGGAGCCGCTTCTTTCAAGATTTCCCAGCATTCAATCAGGATCGCTATGAATACGTTATCCATAAAATTACTGCCAAAAAAAAGTTTAGCTTCGTTATAGAGCTAGTCTTTTTGCACGTGGTTAAACAACTCTGATAAAAGATGGCGAACGTGATCGTCTGCTAAAGAGTAATACGCAATCTTCCCTTCTTTGCGGAAGCGCACCATTCCTTTGGTTCGTAATAGCCTGAGTTGATGCGAGACTGCTGAAGATGAAGATTCAAGGATTGCTGCTAGATCACACACACATAACTCAGTGGTGCTTAATGCTTGTAAAATTCGAACCCTGGAGAGATCGCCAAGCATGCTGAAGATTTCGGCAGTCTCAACAAGCCATTTTTCTGCGGGCATATTTTGTTTTGCAAGGGCAATACGGTCTTTATCAATAGTGTTAATTTGACATGTGTCCTTCATTCTAATCCCTCTCAATTAAATATGTGTTCACATGTTTAATTATGCACGATTGGCTTTCATGATGTCAATTCTGAGGAATAAAGTCCTAACCCGATCGGGTTAGGACTTACTGTTGAAGTTATGAATTTTTTGAGTGCATGGGGAGATGAAAACGCTTAGTCCTGAATCAGATATTTAACGGCGTCTTCTTTGTTGTCGAAAAGTTTGAAATCTCTTTTGCTGAAAATACTGATTGCTGAAATGACGACTTTGTATAGACCGGCTATACCGACTACTGCTGCTTTTC
This sequence comes from uncultured bacterium, assembly GCA_965366475.1. GTDB lineage: Bacteria > Desulfobacterota > Desulfuromonadia > Desulfuromonadales > BM103 > M0040. The sequence goes on from CBDUFN010000238.1 coordinate 3,352, forward strand.
TTACGTAAGGAGCATTTCCTTTTGTCAGCACCTTTAAATGGTCGACGAGTTCAGAGTTGAAGTTCCCCTTGGAAACGATCGTCAAAGTTAGAACCGAATTTTCCGGGCGCTTGCGAACCTGTTCAGCGCACTCTTCTATCAGAGGAACTGCTTCATCAATCGAATCGTAACAAAAATTCAAAACAAAGATTTCTTTTTCAAATTCCCTTGTAAAACCCGCATGATTCATAAAACCCTCCCTTTTTGAAATTTCCCCGACCTATAGACGATATGAGTTTAAAGGCAATCTTTCATAAATGGTGTGGCCGTAAAGTCAACTTTGCCTTTGAAAAACACCATTGGTTATTAACGGTGTCTCCGGCCACTGATCTTGGATCAGAAAGACGTTGCTCCCGTTTGGCTTTCCTTGCAATATCCGGTTTGAATCAGACTGTTCTTTAGCTTCCCGCCTGTCATCGTTCCGGTATGTTTAAATGCACCGTCTAAACGATTAATCGTTAAAGAACTTGTATAGTAATTATCACCCTCACCCAGCATCATGTTGTATTTAAATTCACTACTCGTTGTTTCAAACAGATAAGTGCTTTGTCTTTCGGAAGAACCTCCAACTAGGCTCATAAACTCATTGCTCTCTTGATTGTGTAATTCAATTTTGGGTGCATTCTCGTCAAGGGTGAGTTTGTAAGTGCTAGTAAACAACCAGGGCCCCGCTTCCCAATTGTCTTCCTTTAAGCTTTTCTGGGTAGGGCTGCTGTCAATCATCTTTTGATCTCCAGCGCACTGCAAGGTGAGTTCGTGTACTTCTTCCTTTGTCTCTTCTTTAACTTCCACAGAGACTGTCTCTTTTGAAGCTTCAACGGGAGTTATGACTTGCTTCTGAATTGGTTCTTCTGTTGTTTGGGTCCACTGATTCATAAAGACGAGCAATAAAATTGTTATGGATGTTATTACGGCTATGGCCGTACCAGTAATTTGTTTCGACGTCATCTTGCGAAGAGGGGAGTTCGACAGAAAGTTCTTGTTGGTCTTTAACTTAATCGCAAAGCGTTGTCCGCATTTTGGACACACGACATTAGTTTTTGGTTTGTCAGGCAAAGAGCCTTTGTCGACAGATTTACTGAAGCTACAATTTGGACATTGTATTTTCATATGTCTTACCTTGAGGCCCCCATTCCCGCAAAAGGTTCACCGAGCAGATAAATAAAAAAACTGCTGGTCAGCGAGTGGCTGACAACAGCAGTTAAGAAAAAGATCCAAATATTTTTCGAGTCCAGCATTGGCTAATCCCCGTAGATACATTAAATAAGAAACATTAATTTATGATAGATAGTCCATAAAGTAAAGACGGAGTCTTGAAACAGGCAGGTTTATGCACGGAGAATAAAGAACAATCAGGTCTGGAAAGTTTGCTCTTCATTATCGTGTC
>CBDUFN010000239.1:0-4715 GCA_965366475.1 uncultured bacterium
TGAGGCTCTGTTGATTTTACCAGCACATCTCGCCCATACCCGCAGCAAACCCTCCAGCAAACTGACTGCTCGCCTGCATAATTGGCAGCAAGGCTTCAGCAAGGGCCTCTCTAACTTCATTGAGAACCGCTATCGCCCCTTCCTTGAACTAAGCATTCGTTGGCGCGGCCTGACCGTTGCGATCAGTCTGGCTCTTCTCGTTATCATTCTCAGTTACGTTATGAGTGGTCGAATCGGTATGATCTTGATGCCACGGGTGGAATCTGATCGAGCAGTCGTTACCGCAACACTGCCCGCAGGAAGTCCTTTGGCAAATGCCGAGAGGGTTCAGAAACAGTTGGTACGCGGAGTCGAAGCTATGGCCTCCAGAAATGGCGGAGACCAACTTTTACAAGGAGTTTTTGCTCTGGTCGATGAAGGTAGCGTTCAGGTAACAGCCTATTTAACCGCTCCAGAGGTGCGGCCGTTGACGACAGGCACGGTCACAAAGCTCTGGCGCGAAGAGGTTGGTCAGATTGTTGGGCTGGAATCGTTACGATACGAATCTGACCGCGGTGGTCCTGGCGGTGGAGCGGCCTTAACAGTGGAACTCTCGCATCGCGATACGGACGTTCTCGATAAAGCCAGTACAGCCCTGGCCGAACGTCTGTCCGAATTTCCCAACGTGAAAGATATCGACGATGGTTTTACTCCGGGCAAAGAACAGCTCGACTTCCGCATTAAAGCAAGTGGCGAGAGCCTTGGTCTGACATCTCGTGAAATAGCCCGGCAGGTCCGTAATGCCTTTTCAGGCACAGAAGCACTGCGTCAACAACGTGGCCGTAATGAAGTCACTGTCCGTGTAAGGCTTCCCGAGATTGAAAGAAGTAGCGAATTCAGCATAGAAAACATGATGATTCGCACTGGCGCCGGAACCTTTGTCCCCCTTTTCGAAGTGGCCGAAGTTGAGCGAGGACGGGCTTATACAACCATTAATCGCCGCGACGCTCGCCGTACCGTAAGCGTCACTGCCGATGTCGAGCCCATCAGTCAAACCGGCCAGATCCTTGCGACCCTGAATAGCCAGATACTTCCAGAGCTGGTAAGCGACTTTCCCGGGTTGACTTATGGTTACCAGGGTAAACAAGCTCGCATGAAAGAAAGTACCGGAGGCTTAGGCAGCGGATTTATTCTGGCCATGGTTGCCATCTACTTTCTATTGGCAATCCCTTTCCGCAGCTACACGCAACCCTTAATAGTCATGCTGGCCATCCCCTTCGGCGTAGTCGGCGCCACCATTGGCCATCTGCTAATGGGTTACAGCCTCAGCCTTATGAGTATGATGGGAATCGTCGCTCTCTCCGGAGTTGTAGTTAATGATTCTCTGGTCCTGATCGACTATGCGAATCGCCAGCGCCTGGAAGGATCCACCGCATACACAGCCATATGCGCGGCCGGAGTTCGCCGTTTTCGACCGATAATTTTGACCACCCTGACCACTTTTGGCGGGTTGGCCCCTATGATTTTTGAGACCTCCCGTCAGGCTCGTTTCTTGATCCCAATGGCTCTCTCTCTAGGTTTCGGTATCCTCTTTGCCACACTCATCACCTTGCTTCTGGTTCCCAGCTTGTACTTGATGATGGAGGATTTGCTGCAATGGACAAGAAAGATCTGGGGAACAGATATGGATGAAGACCCGTTATGAGCGAGCGAAACTGGGCCCTCGCTCGTAAACGGCAAAGGCTGACGGAGAGGGCGATAATCATTCAGGACATCCGCAATTTTTTCATCAATCGCGGCTACCTTGAAGTGGAAACGCCACATCGCATACCAGCCAACGCCCCCGAGCCACATATCGATGCTGTCTCAAGCGGTTCTTTCGCTCTACACACATCACCGGAACTCGCTATGAAGCGACTGCTTTCCGCGGGCTACGAACAGCTGTTTCAGATATGCCGTGTCTGGCGCGAAGGAGAGCGGGGTCAGTACCACCAGCCCGAGTTTACTCTGCTCGAATGGTATCGTACTGAGGTTGACTACCACGCTCTGATGAACGAATGTATGGAACTGTTATTTGTGCTGGTACCAGAGGGCAAACTCAACAGGCAGGGCCGAACAATCGATCTTTCGATGCCATGGGAAAAATTAACAGTTGCTGAGGCCTTTACCAGGTATGCCTCCACAACCTTAGAGGAAGCCCTTGCCTCTGACCAGTTTGAAGAGATTCTGACGAGTGACGTTGAACCTTGTCTAGGTAAGAACAAACCGACGTTTTTGACCGAGTACCCATCTTGCATGGCGGCCTTGGCCAGAACAAAAGCTGACAATCCTGACGTTGCTGAACGCTTTGAGCTATATATCGACGGACTGGAGTTGGCCAACGCCTTTTCAGAACTGACAGATCCAGAAGAACAGCGCCAACGTTTTGAAGCAGATGAAGAATCCAGAAGACGCGCGGGCAAATCGCCTTACCCTCTTCCAGAAAAGTTTCTTGCTGAACTTACAACCATGCCTGAGAGCGCTGGAATCGCCTTCGGCATCGACCGTTTGATCATGCTTCTCACCGACGCTGAGAAAATTGACGATGTCATTGCTTTTTCTCCCGAGGACCTGTGATCACTATCCAACCATAAAAATCATCATACAGAAGAAAAGAGTCTTGTTTTGACCCAGTCGACAGGCTATAAAAAAGGAGGGAATAAACTGCTAGAAGAGACCTTCACTGACTATGTATTTTCATTCTGAGACTGCTGTGTTCAATGCTTGCCGAACCCTGTTTGGCAAAGAGGTCAATCTGTCTCGTGAGTTTCTCACCTACCTCCAACCGAGCGGCGCAAAAACGGCTTTTCGTAGTCAAGCCAAAGCCCATCACCCCGACGCCCACGCAAAAGCATCGAAACACATTCTCAACCAGAAGACGGAGCATTTTAAAGAAATTCGTCAGGCCTATGACCTGATTATTGATTTTCTTGAAAAGCGTCATCTGAGTCACAAGACCGTCACAACGCGGACACCGTCGCAAACGACAACACCTCGCAGTAAAACCTCAACCCAACAGCGGAAGCAGCAGAAACCACACTCCAGACCAGTAAAAATACCATCCATCCCCCTCGAGTTCGGTATGTTTACCTACTATCAGGGAAAAGTAACCTACCAACAGTTGATCGAGGCTTTAGTCTGGCAGAGGCGACAACGACCGACCTTAGGAACCATCGCCCAGAAGTGGGGATGGCTTTCAGAAGCTAAAGTATCCCAGGTATTGCATCATCGCGGTCATGCTGTGCGCTTCGGCAAAAAAGCCATCGAGCTCGGCTATCTCAAACCTCATCAGGTTGATGCACTGCTACAACATCAGCGTTCTTTGCAGACACGGCTTGGCCACTATTTTATAGAGAAGGGTTTGCTGACCACAGAAGAAGCAGACCAGATCTCGGTGAGGCTTAAGAATCACAACAGCCAGATTACCCGCCAACGCAGCAATCGTTCCAAGAGCAGGTTCTAACTTACGAAGTGCTGTTAGGCAACTCGACGATGCCTTGGCTCGTTCGCACCTTGATCGTCTCCCCCACCTCAAGAAGATTCTCAGGCAACAAGGGCACTTTGCCCTCCCCACCAGGAGGATCAATGACATATTGCGGAATTCCTAATCCGGAAATCTGCCCGCGCATGGCTGAGATAATCTCCAAGCCACGCTCCACAGGCACCCGAAAGTGAGCTGTCCCACGAGCCTGGTCAAGATGATGCAAATAATAGGGACGAATTCGAACCTGTAGAAGTCTGCGGCAAAGATCAAGCATCACGTCTGGATCATCATTGACACCACGCAACAAAACGGTCTGATTGCCCAAGGGGATCCCGGCATTCGCCAATCTATTACAAGCGTCAATATTCTCAGCAACCAGCTCTCTCGGATGGTTAAAATGTGTGTTGATATAGAGAGGCTGAAAACGTGCGAGCAGAACACACAGCTGCTCAGTGATGCGCTGTGGCAACGTCACGGGGACGCGGCTACCGATGCGGAGATTCTCCACATGTGGAATCGCATGCAACGCAACCAGAAGCTTCTCGAGCCTGTTATCATCAAGCAGCAGAGGATCTCCACCAGTTAAAATCACGTCACGAATGCCTGGTGTTGCAGCGATGTAGGCTATTCCTTCGGCAACCTGTTTCTCAGAAAAAGCAAGGGCATCAGTCCCAACCCTGTTTTTACGGGTACAAAAACGGCAGTAACCGGCACATTGACCGGACACCAGCAAAAGAGCTCGATCGGGATAACGATGCACAACCGCCGGAACGGGAGAGAATGCACTTTCATTCAAGGCATCTTCAGGAAGCGTGTCATCCTTCACTTCGTTCAAATCAGGGACACACTGTCTCCAGATTGGATCATCAGGGGACTCAATCTGGTTGAGAGTGTGCGGAGTGATGCGCAAAGGGTAGCGAGCGACGACTTCCCGCAACGGTTCAGGATCAATTCCAAAACGTTCTGCGAGTTGGTCTGGGGAGATATAACTAAGTGCGAGTTGTTCTTTCCAGGTCATTACATACCATTTAAAGGAAGTCTTAAAACCATAAGCGGCTCGAAGAAATGATTACCTAGCTTAGACGCTTGTCGGCCGCAGCTTTCAAACGGCTGCGTAACCACCAGACCAGGACAACTAATATCATCAACCCGGCATCACGTAGTAAAGCCATGCCCGCAGTAACATTCTGACCGCCGCCAGGGTCAAAACAAC
>CBDUFN010000240.1:0-4702 GCA_965366475.1 uncultured bacterium
CACTTTGGCGAGACCGAAACGAATCAATTCAAAGCAAGCATCAAAACGCGTCCAGCCAAAGGCATCATGTCTCGCCTGAGCTACACCTACCAGGACATCGACAACGCCTTCCATCATGCTGAGGCAGCCTATGTTGAGCTCGACGACAACAGAAGCACCTTGGTTGGCGGTATCCCCGCATACATTGTCTTTGGTAACAACGACGTCTACGGTACCAGCTTCTACGATGCTCGCGAAGCGGATCTGTCGAACCTCCCTGAAGAAGTCCATGAAGTTAAATTTGCGACAACATGGTCTCCTTCTCCCCAGTTTTCGGCAACAGTTTCGTATCGTTTTAAAGACGAAGAAAATGAGCTGAATATGTCACGCTGGGAACAAACAACTCATGCTCCTGGCGTCACCATGTGGTACGCAATGGACGAAAAACTCAACCTGACCATGGCTTACAATTACTTTGATCAACGGTCAGAAACAGCCTTCTGCCAAGGTTTCTATGATGGCTGAGGTGGCGTCATTGTATCGTCCCAGTTTGGGACGGCCTGCGAAGATGTCGAGTACGAAACTAAAGCCCACACTGTCTCCCTGTCTGCTGATTACTCGGCAACGGAGCAACTGAACATGTTCGCCAATGTTGTTTACAACCAGACCGAAGGTGGAATGAACAGCTTCCAACTAGCATGGCCTGGTACGATCACTGATCCATTGCTTCCAATTCTCTACAGCCTGTCTAGTCTTGAAGGCGTAGAGACTTACTCAGATCTCGAATACAAGCAACTTGATCTGACGCTTGGTGGCACCTTCCAATTCACCCCGAGCTTCTATATTGCCGCACAAGGCACCTACAGCAAGTTCGAAGACGATGAAGCATACGTCTACGGTGATCAAGATGGTGAACTCCTCGCAGCAAGTGTTGGTGTTGGTTACCGTTTCTAAACAACAAAGCTGAAAAGATTTGCCTCTTGTTATGCCCGGCTGGATATTCCAGCCGGGCCTTTTTCTTTTTTCACCACATCCCATCTTTACAACCATAACCAATCTTTGAATTTCAGAGCATAACAAAGCTTGACATAAATTTCCTTGTTGGCTAAATTGCCAAATAGACAAGGAGCATACTATGTATCAAAAACGAAAAGCCTCCCTGGAGGCACGAGCAAGGGTCCTGAAGGCCATGGGGCATCCTAGCAGGCTGTTTATTTTAGAAGAATTGGGTAAGGGGGAACGCTGCGTATGTGACCTTACGGAACAGATCGGAGCAGATGTCTCAACCGTTTCAAAACATCTTTCTGTGCTTAAACAGGCTGGCACTGTTCTGGATGACAAACGCGGCAACCAGGTTTTCTATCGGCTACGTGTTCCCTGTATTCTGAATTTTCTGGATTGCGTTGAGTCTGTTCTTGCCGAGCAGGCCAAAGGACACTTTGCCGCTCTCACTGACGAGCAATCTACCGAGTGACAAGATAAGAGTTGAGACAACATGAACTGGAAACGTGAAAGAAAACCACTTGCAATCATCATTGCCGTTTTTGTCACTTGTTATTACTTCCCTGTAGAGTGGTTGCAAGAGTCTCCCCGTTTCATCAATGCCTTCTGGGAATCGTTTCACCTCGTCAAGTGGTATGCGCGTGAGCATGTCTTGCTCTGTCTGGTCCCGGCTTTTTTCATTGCCGGTGCTGTGGGCGTTTTTGTTAGCCAGGCAGCGGTGATGAAGTACCTGGGACCAAAAGCAAACAAACTGTTGGCTTACAGCGTCGCTTCTGTGTCAGGCGGAATCCTTGCGGTCTGCTCATGCACTATCTTGCCACTTTTTGCTGGCATCTACCGTATGGGTGCAGGACTCGGCCCGGCAAGCGCTTTTCTTTATGCCGGCCCAGCAATCAATATTCTTGCAATTGTTCTGACCTCTGCAGTTCTCGGCACAGAAATGGGCATTGCCCGGGCTGTCGGTGCTGTGAGCTTTTCGATCATCATCGGTCTCTTAATGCATGTATTTTTCCGCAAGGAAGAACAAGACAAGCTTACAGCGGCTGCAGCCATGCCAGAACCTGAGGTCAAACGGCCACTCTGGCAAAACGCACTTTTTTTCGCCAGCATGGTGGGGATTCTGGTTTTTGCAAACTGGGGAAAACCGACTGAAACAACGGGAGTGTGGCACTCGATTTACGCGACAAAATGGATCACAACAGGAATATTCGCTCTTTCTCTCGCAGCCATACTGGTCGCATTCTTTAACGTCGACAAATGGAAGATGATCATGTCAGCGGCTCCTGCAGTTGTTCTGGCTTTCGTTTTTCCTGAATATCCAGCAGTGTCATTTGTTGCTGCAACATTAGGATTGTCAATTCTGACCTCCTCAACACAAGGTGAGGATGAGGAACTACAAGACTGGTTCGACACCAGCTGGGACTTTGCCAAGAAAATTCTGCCGTTACTCTTTTGGGGGGTATTAATCGCCGGAGCATTACTCGGTCGGCCTGGACATGAAGGCCTAATCCCGCCGCATTGGATAAACAATCTGGTAGGGGGCAATTCTTTCGAGGCAAACTTGTTTGCCTCCGTCGTCGGCGCATTCATGTATTTTGCTACGTTGACCGAAGTACCAATACTACAAGGGCTGATCGGTGCAGGGATGGGAAAAGGCCCGGCGCTCGCCTTGCTTCTAGCGGGCCCGGCATTAAGCCTACCGAATATGTTGGTTATACGCTCGGTCATGGGCACAAAAAAAACGGCTGTCTTTGTATTATTGGTGATCATCATGGCGACAATATCAGGTCTGATTTACGGCAGTCTTTTTTAGCCACTCACCAAGAAACTGCGACTTAAAGGAGACACACCATGAAAAAAATTCAAATTCTAGGGACCGGCTGCACAAAATGTAACGATCTTGCTGACAATGTTATAGAGGCAGCAAAAACTTTGGGTGAAGAGATCGAGCTGGAAAAGATTTCCGACCTGAACGACATCATGCAATTCGGTTGTATGACTACACCTGGCCTGGCCATCGACGGCCAATTAGTCTCACAAGGGAAACTCGTAAAAACAGCGCAAATCATTGAGTTCATCAAGTCATCTAGCAATGATTAATCTTTATTCTAAGGTAATCCTCACGAAAGACTCGAGAAATGGAGACTCCATGGTGACAAACAAACGCTCCCTAAAAGCCCTCTTAGTCGCTAGCTGTTTATTACTTGTCACGACATCATCTTACGCCGACCAACTCCCACGCCTGGTCGATGTTGGTGCCGACAAATGTATTCCATGTAAAATGATGGCACCGATCCTTGAAGAGCTAAAAACAACATATACCGGAAGAATGAATGTCGAATTCATTGACACCTGGAAGAATCCCGAGGAAGCAAAGCCCTATGGGGTAAGAGTTATTCCTACTCAGATTTTTTATGACACCAAAGGCGAAGAGCTCTTCCGTCGATCTGGTTTTATCAGCAAGAAAGACATTCTGGCCAAGTGGCGGGAGCTTGGCTACGTTTTCGAGACGCAATAGCGCCCAATGGAAGCTCTCTTTACCAACTTGACTCATGCGGTCTCGGGATCGCCACTGTTCGCCATCAGCGCCGCTTTCGTCTGGGGAATTCTCAGTGTCGTGCTATCTCCCTGTCACCTGGCAAGCATCCCGCTCATTATCGGTTTTATTGACGGACAAAAACAGCTAACAACCAGTCGAGCGTTCGTAATTTCCAGCCTGTTTGCAATCGGCATTCTTATTACAATAACCGCACTAGGGATCATCACTGCGGCAGCCGGACGCATGTTGGGGGACGTTGGCAGCCTGGGAAACTGGTTCGTCGCAACAATCTTTTTCCTGGTCGGACTGCACCTGCTTGGGCTCTTACCCTTTTCTTGGTCAAGCCCTGATTGCAGCATCATCGCACGTAAAGGAATGCTTTCAGCTTTACTCTTGGGGCTGGTTTTCGGCGTAGCTCTCGGCCCATGCACCTTTGCTTTTATGGCACCGGTCCTTGGTGTCGTTTTCAACTCAACCGGAACAGGCCATCTTTATGCAGCGACCCTGCTTGTTGCATATGGCCTCGGACACTGTGTCGTGATTGTTGCAGCGGGCACATTTACAGAAGTTATCCAGCGCTACCTGAATTGGAATCAGCACTCGAAGGGAACTGCGTTGCTCAGGAAGGTCTGTGGCTTACTGGTCATTCTAGGTGGGTTTTGGATGATCTATATGTCCTAATATTCTGTTTTAGCCTGACATAAGCATGCTGACAAACCCCACCTAATTAATCTTGTGGAATTTGTTTTTCACAAGTTGAACTTCATTGAATAAATTCTCATCTAAGCGAGGCAGATCGTTCATCTCTTGTGCTTAGACAGTCATGAAAGATTAAAGGCAGAATCGGCGGTTCGCGTACCGCCAGATGCCATACTTATTGCCCGGCAGCAAAAGTATGCAAAAGTGCCTACTCCTTGCGGAGGGCAATTCCTTTGGCGAGACTCCGAAATATTTATCACCTTGAATTGGAACATGAAACAATTGCCTGATTTCCAGAATTCGGGCCTCTTATGAGACCCTTTTTGTTGTGTTGTCTCTTTAGTGTTCTGACTGGCTCATCTGACTGAGTTGTCAATCAAGCGTTACAGCACCACTCTCTCACCCATACAGCGCCGAAGAGGTCCTCAAGGGCCTCGGGGCTGCCGTGGGAGGCGTAGACCACAATAAAATTTCTACCTTTGA
>CBDUFN010000241.1:0-4687 GCA_965366475.1 uncultured bacterium
CAACACGAGAAACTTGACTTATTCTAATGTTCGTATAGGATTAAAATATCCAAAGGGCAAAACCAAGGTAACTTGGTGACGCAAAGCCGCGGGTCCTAATATCAGGACAGCCGAGCTGCAAGGGGGAAAATTTGCTATGACCAAAAGCCATCCGACTTACTTAAGGATGGCTTTTTTGTCTTTTGTGGCCATAGTTATTTTCTTTTGTAAATCGTAGGGGGGCAAGTGAACAATCTTTTCAAAAGAAATCTCATCATTCTAATTCTTTCTGGATTGGTCATCTTTAACCTGACCGTTTACGGTGGAGTAAAGCTAATCTTAGCTGATGGCTATGAGGAATTGGAGCAGGCCGCAGTTACAAAAAACGTTCAGCGTGCGCTGAATGCTATCGAAAATGAACTGGAAAATATGGAGACTCTCTGCATTGACTGGGCCGTATGGGACGACACATATGACTTTATTGAGAGCATAGATCCAGAATACATAGAGGCAAATTTACTCAATGCCACATTGATAGAGCTCAACCTTAACAGTATCTTGTTTTTCAATATGAAGGGCGAACTGGCTTTTGGCAAAGCAAGGAGTTTGAGTCTGGATCAAGAGATTGAGCTTCCCGAAGAGCTCATTCAAAAAATCACTCAACGAAAAGAGTTCTGGCATGGAAATGCAGACAGGAAGCAAAATGGGCTTTTGCTTCTTTCTGATGGGCCCATATTTTTTTCCTCATGGCCGATCCTAACCAGTGATGGAGAAGGGCCACCAAAGGGCCTTCTGGTCATGGTTAGACCTCTCGACAGTGAGGCGATCGATCGGCTATCCCAACAAACCCAACTCTCACTGCACATGCAGGAGTTTCAAAACCTGGCGCAGCCTTCGGCTCTTTTTACCGCTAGTGCCACAGCCATACAGATTGACATTCAAGGCTCTGACACAATATGGGGTCATACGATCATAAAGGATATGGAAGGGGACTTTATCCTGAAACTCTCTGTCAAGATGCATCGGGGTTTATTTCTACAAGGACAAAAATCAACTTCATTCTTCTTAAAGTGCTTTGGACTTGCATCATGTATTTTCAGTCTTGTCCTATACTTGCTCATCATGAAGAACAAAGAAACACACGACAAAATTGAACAACGCTTCAAATATGCCTTTGAAAATAATTCTGACGGCCTTCTTGTTATGAACAAAGCAGGCAAGATCAGTGTGATCAATTCTGCTGCAGAGAGGCTTTTGGGCTTAAGCTCACCGGCTAAAAGCCTGTCAGACATAAAGTTGCTTGAGACCTACATTTCTATTGAAAACCTATCCCGAGAAGATCATCTTCAGAATTTTTTTGACATTACACCGAACAACCCCAAACACAAACAACCGCAACATCTTCGCGTCAAAATCATTCCACTAGTGAGCAAGGGAGTTATTGATCAGGAAATTATTGTTTCTATCACAGACATCTCTGATCACAAAACTCTTGATAAAATGAAAGATGAGCTCATATCAACAGCGGCTCATGAACTTAGTACACCACTCAGCACTATGATGGGATTCACTGAAATACTTTGTCACCCAGAAGACTTTGGGCACTTTTCTGACCAGCAAAAGCAGGATTTCCTGAATGAAGTCTATGAAAAAGGAGAATCACTAAACAGAATCATCGGAGACCTATTGGATATCAGCCGGATTGAACATGGCTCCCCGATACCAATAGAAAGACAAGAAACCGATATTCTTGAGCTTCTGAGGAAAAAAGTGGACTTTTTAAGAATGGATTGCGGCTTTAATGTGCAACTAAAAGTTATCACTCCCCTTGAGAGTAAAGGATTCATGATTGACCGCCATCGCTTCAGTCAAGTCCTTGATAATCTTTTGAGCAACGCAATTAAATATTCTCCCGAGGGGGGGGCTATAATTTTGAAGGTATGCGTTAATGAAACTTGTTTGGAGTTCCAAATTGAAGATAACGGTATGGGTATGAGCGAAGAGCAACTCGAACAGATTTTCAATAAATTCTACCGTGCAGATTCTTCAAATACAGCAATTAGTGGACTTGGCCTCGGTATGAGTGTTGCCAAACAAATTGTGGAAGCTCATGGAGGTGACATCAAAGTTGAAAGCAAGCTCGGAGTAGGAACAACAACCATATTCACACTCCCCATACCCCAAGAAGATATGAATCAAGCCGCCTTTATTTAATCAAAAAAAGTCAGTGACTTAGAGAGCAAGGAAAGAAGAGGTCTGTTCCATCCATACCGACCAGTATTTACAAAGAGCGGCCAGTTAAGTGGTCGCTCTTTTTTATTGCCTGAACTATGTCTGAACCCAAAAAGGGCAAGGACCAAAATCAAAAAAATCTATCAACACATTCGATAAAACAGATCATTACGATATACTTATTTTTCCACAATAAATAGGTCCAACAGAGACTAAGGAGGCAGATTCATGAGTAACGAAACCACGTGTCCTGTCACAGGCAAAACACGCAAACCAGTTGCCAGCGGTGGCACCACAAACCGAGATTGGTGGCCTAAGCAATTGAACCTCAGGCTCCTGCACCAGCATTCATCCCTATCCAATCCTATGGGTGAAGATTTCAACTACTCTGAAGCGTTCAACAGTCTCGATCTTGAGGCTTTAAAAAAAGATCTCATTGCGCTGATGACTGACTCGCAGGATTGGTGGCCGGCCGACTATGGTCACTACGGCGGTCTCTTCATTCGGATGGCGTGGCACAGTGCTGGCACCTATCGCACCGGCGACGGCCGCGGCGGCGGTTGCTCGGGTTCGCAGCGTTTCGCTCCGCTAAACAGCTGGCCTGACAACGTGAACCTTGATAAAGCGCGACGTTTGCTCTGGCCGATTAAGCAGAAATACGGCAAATCAATCTCCTGGGCTGACCTGATGATCCTCGCCGGCAACTGCGCTCTTGAGTCTATGGGCTTTAAGACGTTTGGTTTTGGCGGCGGCCGTGAAGACATCTGGGAACCGGAAGAGGATATTTATTGGGGCTCCGAGGATGAGTGGTTGGGGGATAATCGCTACAGCGGCGATAGAGAGCTCGACAATCCACTCGCAGCCGTGCAGATGGGCTTGATCTATGTGAACCCGGAAGGCCCGAACGGCGAGCCGGATCCGGTCGCATCGGGTCACGACGTGCGCGACACCTTCGGCCGCATGGCCATGAATGATGAAGAGACTGTCGCCCTCATTGCGGGCGGACACTCTTTCGGAAAATGCCATGGCGCCGGCGATGCCTCTCATGTCGGCCCTGATCCAGAAGCTGCTCCTATTGAAGAACAGGGCTTTGGCTGGAAAAGCAGCTTCGGCAGTGGCAAAGGAGGCGATACGATCAGTAGCGGCATTGAAGGAGCGTGGAAGCCGAACCCGATCAAGTGGGACATGGGGTATCTGAAAGTTTTGTTCAAGTACGAATGGGAGCTGGTCAAGAGCCCGGCGGGTGCGAATCAGTGGCTGGCCAAAGATGTGGACGACGAGGACATGGTGGTCGACGCGTTCGATACAGCGAAGAAACACCGGCCGATGATGACGACAGCGGATCTCTCGCTTCGCTTCGACCCTCGTTACGAGCCGATCGCACGGCGCTTTCACGACAACCCGGAAGAGTTCGCTGACGCCTTTGCTCGCGCCTGGTTCAAGCTGACCCATCGCGATATGGGGCCTCGTTCGCGTTACCTCGGCGCAGAAGTCCCTGAGGAAGAGCTTTTGTGGCAAGACCCTGTGCCGGTAGTTTCTCATCCTTTAGTCGACGAGAAAGACGTTGCCGAAATCAAAGTCAAGATCCTCGCTTCAGGACTATCCATCTCACAGCTGGTTTCAACGGCCTGGGCGTCTGCAGCGACCTACCGTGACTCCGACAAGCGGGGCGGTGCCAACGGCGCGCGAATCCGTCTTGCACCGCAGAAGAACTGGAAAGCCAACCAACCGGAGCAACTGACAACGATGTTACAGACTCTCGAGGGAGTCCAGAAGGCGTTCAACAGCTCACAGTCGGGCGGCACGATGATTTCACTCGCCGACCTGATCGTTCTGGGCGGTTGTGCGGCTATTGAGCAAGCCGCGGACAAAGCCGGCTTCGAGGTGACCGTCCCCTTCGCACCGGGACGTACCGATGCAGCGCAGGAGCAAACAGATGTGGAGTCATTTTCCGTGCTCGAACCTTCTGCAGACGGTTTCCGTAACTCTCTCAAATCTAAATTCTCTGTTTCGGCCGAGGAACTACTCCTCGATCGAGCGCAGCTGATGACGCTGACCGCGCCCGAGATGACGGTTCTGGTTGGTGGCATGCGCGTTTTGAACGCCAACTTCGAGCAATCGCAGCACGGTGTCTTCACCAAGCGTCCAGAGACACTCACCAATGATTTCTTCGTGAACCTGCTCGACATGGCCACCACCTGGAAGGCGGCTTCGGATGACGACGAGGTGTTCGAGGGACGTGATCGAACCTCGGGTGAGCTGAAATGGACTGGTACTCGCGTCGACCTCATTTTCGGCTCTAGCTCTCAACTGCGAGCCGTCGCCGAGGTCTATGGCTGTAAAGACTCCCAAGAGCGATTCGTAGGCGACTTTGTAGCGGCATGGAACAAGGTCATGAATCTGGATCGCTTCGACCTTGCCTGATCTCAGGTAAATCGTTTTTTTGAAAGTCTCTACTGACAGAGGCTCTTTAACC
>CBDUFN010000242.1:0-4681 GCA_965366475.1 uncultured bacterium
TTGGTGCAGTCTATCCGCATAATCGCTTAGATTGAGGTCACCCAGTATTCCGGCCGGGAATATGCCCTGGTAACCGAGGTTATGGATGCCGAGCACTGTATGGCTATCCTCGAACATATTGTCCCAGCCGGTAGTGTGTGAACCTACAAAGCTAGGTGTATGTGCGAATGGCACCGGATAGTCTTCAGGGATATGTCCTTCTTTGCGTGAGTTGCCGATAAAGGCATTCAGGTCATCACCGATAACTTCGGCCATACAGGTAGTAGACACTGCAATCATTTCCGGTTTGTACATGGCTTTACAGTTCTCCAAACCATCGTACATGTTTTTCTGACCACCAAATACCGCAGCATCTTCGGTCATGGAATCCGATACGCAGGCAATAGGCTCCTTAAAGTGACGATTGAAGTAAGTACGAAAGTAAGCCACACAACCCTGTGAACCGTGCACATAAGGCATGGTCTTTTCAAAACCCAGGGCACACAATACGGCGCCTAATGGCTGGCAGGCTTTAGCTGGATTAACAGTCAAAGCTTCACGCTTAAAGTTTAATTCCTTGTACTCTTCAGTTGTGCTCCATTCGAAGACTTCATCAATCTTGTCTTGTGGATGGCACTCTTCGTACATTTCTTTCTTACGGGCAAGATTATCCTTGTATTCATCTTCTCTAAACAGAGGATAACTTGCTTTGATATCATCTACATCTTGGCTCATGGTAATCTCCTTAACGCGCCACTAATCTGTGAACAAACGCTGTTGGATTTAAGAAGTGCCTCCGACCTGAATCCGGGTTGCCCCGGAGGCCTTCAACTATGGGTTCGGTTGTTTATGCACTTGCTGCTACTGCAACGTCCTCTTCAGCATCCTTTTTCCAGGGCGCCTTGAGCATACTCCAGCAAGGATTATTCAAAGTCATGTCCATATCGCGAGCGAAGATGGCAAAACCATCATAGCCATGATAAGGACCGGAATAATCCCAGGAGTGCATTTGTCTGAAAGGAATGCCCATCTTCTGGAAGATGTATTTTTCCTTAATACCGGAACCGATCAGGTCGGGCTTGACCTTCTTGACGAATTCCTCAAACTCAAGACCGGTTACATCATCGTAGATCAATGTGGCATTGCCCATTTCCTTGATGGTACGATCGTAGTCGTCGTTATGACCAAACTCATAACCCGTACCCACCACTTCCATACCCAGGTCTTCATAGGCACCGATGACATGACGTGGACGCAGACCGCCAACATAGAGCATGACTCTTTTACCTTCCAGACGCGGACGATACTTTGCAATCACCGCTTCATATTCCGCCTTATAACGTTCGATAACTCGCTCGGCACCTTCCTTGATGGTGTCATCGAAATAAGACGCAATTTTGCGTAAACTTTCGGCAATCTTGGTCGGCCCAAAGAAGTTATATTCAACCCAGGGAATACCGTATTTTTCTTCCATATGGCGAGAGATGTAGTTCATAGAACGATAGCAGTGCAGCAGATTGAGTTTCACTTTAGGTGTTAATTCAATCTCAGATAAACTGCCGTCTCCAGACCACTGGGAAACGACACGCAGACCCATTTCTTCCAGTATGGTACGGGAAGACCAGGCGTCGCCACCGATATTGTAATCACCAATGACAGCCACGTCGTAATCAGTGGTTTTGAATGAATCGTCATTATCACGAGCACTCAATGCCCAGTCACGCACAGCATCGTTGGCAATATGGTGACCGAGAGATTGTGAAACACCACGGAAACCTTCACATCGAACCGGTACAACTGTTTTGTTAATTTCCTTGGTTTTTTTCTTAGCCACCGCTTCGATATCGTCACCGATCAGACCAATCGGACATTCAGATTGAATGGTGACACCTTTGTTCAAAGGGAATAAACCATCAATTTCTGTAATCAACTTATCCAGTTTTTTATCACCGCCAAACACGATGTCTTTTTCCTGGAAATCCGAGGTAAAATTCAT
Source organism: uncultured bacterium (assembly GCA_965366475.1). Lineage (GTDB taxonomy): Bacteria > Desulfobacterota > Desulfuromonadia > Desulfuromonadales > BM103 > M0040. The sequence goes on from CBDUFN010000242.1 coordinate 1,976, forward strand.
GGTCACAAAGGTATTAACACCGGTAGTACCAATGTAATAGTTACGACGACCGGCACGTGAATACTGGCCACACCCCACAGGACCATGAGAGACATGGATCATGTCTTTAATAGGACCCCAAACCACACCCTTGGAGCCGGCATAAGCACAACCACGAATGGTCATAACACCTGGCAGAGATTTACGGTTTGAGGTAATACATTTTTTAGATTGCTCAATACTTTGATCATTAAGAGTCAAATGTTTTGCGCGATCTTTCTTGGCTTTCTCGGGATAAACTTCCAGCACCTCGGCGATGAGAGCTTCAGTTTCCTCTTTACTAATCGTTGCCATTGTTTTTCTCCTTTGCCGCCACTAATCTGTGGACAGGCATTGTTAGGAAAATTTAATCAGCGAGAAGTCCACTCACTACAATCCAGAGGACTTCCCACAACCGTCAATAATGATCAGGCTTCTGCAGCAGCCGTCTGACCGACGATTGACTCGTCTTCTTCTTCCATGATGCCGAATTCCATTAACAGGTCTTCGAGTTCATCCATAGTGATCGGCGTCGGAATATTGAGGTTAGTGTTTTCAATAACCTTGGTTGCCAGTTGGCGGTATTCATCTGCCTGTTTGTGAGTTGGATCATATTCAATTACTGTCATACGACGAATTTCTGCACGTTGTACAGCGTTGTCGCGTGGCACAAAGTGAATCATGGTTGTGCCCAGGCGCTCTGCCAGTGCCATGATTAATTCATCTTCACGATCGGTGTTACGGGAGTTACAGATCAGACCAGCCAGACGCACACTACCGGAGTTGGCGTATTTCACGATACCTTTTGAGATATTATTGGCGGCATACATCGCCATCATTTCACCAGATACAACAATGTAAATTTCCTGTGCCTTGTTTTCACGAATAGGCATAGCGAAACCACCGCATACAACATCACCCAGTACGTCGTAGAAAACAAAATCCAGGTCTTCTTCGTATGCACCTTCTTCTTCAAGGAAGTTAATCGCTGTGATAACACCACGACCGGCACAACCTACACCTGGCTCAGGACCACCTGACTCAACGCATTTGATGTCGCCGTAGCCGACCTTTAATACATCTTCCAGTTCCAGATCTTCAACGGTACCGGCTTCAGCGGCCATTTCCATGATGGTGTTCTGCGCCTTGGAGTGAAGAATCAGACGAGTGGAATCTGCCTTGGGGTCACAGCCTACGATCATGACTTTTTTACCCAGTTCGGCCAGACCGGCTACAAGGTTCTGGGTTGTGGTAGACTTACCGATACCACCTTTCCCGTAAATTGCACATTGACGCATTGCCATGGTTTTCTCCTTGGGATGATAAATAGCGAAACGTGTTTCGCGTGTTTAAAATAATTTGCCTCACCACCCCTTTTGCAAAGCGTGTGCCAAGATGAAAAATGCGTCTAAGTGACTGATTATAAATATATTTAATTTGTAGGTAGTCGTATTTGCAGTGGTCGTATACACAACAAACCCGCTGATTTTATGTATGATTGACAACAATAATCACAAGGTTAATAAAGCTGCAAAACTAAATGGAAACCAGCCTACCCACCTTCGCCCGCCTGCCCATTAACCGTTGTAACCTACCTGCAGTGATTCTTGGCGGCCTCAGTTTTCAACACCACCCTACTGCGCTATACATCGATGGTGTACATGAACTTCATAAAGAGTTGTTTGAAGGGTTAGATAACATTCAAAGCCATCAACAACGTGCAGACTATTTCATGGACTACATGGTTGTGCACTTCAGGATGCATCAACTTGAAGATGCCGGCCTGATGAGTGGTGATAGCAACAAGCGGAAAAATGCCGATTATCTGCGCATGCTGCGAGGCTGGTTATTCGATGCCGACAGTCGTGAAGCGGCGGTACTGAAAAGCTGGGTTGAGTCACGCTTTGGCTTGTTGACCCGCTACCACAAAAGCGATCTGGCCGATTACTCGGGAAAGAATTACCAGGTTTATTTGCAGGAACGCTCTCGAGGCCTCTATGCCACCAACGCATTGGAGGCTCAACTCGATCTGCTCTACAGCTATTGCCAATATGAACTGGCGTTAAAGTATGATAACAAGCAACACCTGCAACTCTATCGCGGCGTGAACAGGATTGACAGTTATGAAATACTTGAACGCGAAGACAAACACCAGGCCATCGTACTGTTGAATAATCTGAATTCCTTCACTCGTGAACGTGAACGTGCCGATGAATTTGGTGATTACATCTTAGAAACCGAAGTACCCCGGCAAAAAGTCCTCTTTTATTCCAATCTGTTGCCTGGCATCTTCAGTGGCGAAGAAGAAATGTTGGTTATCGGAGGCGTATATGAAGTGAAGATTACTTTATAATTTCTTTAAATTAGTTCAAGCTTTAAATCGCCATTAAGTGATGATTTATAAATATTTAAACGTCTAAAAACGGCCTGAAGCGGTTATGTAAGTATAAATAACCGCCCAAAGGGCGGTTATTATCTTAAAAGATAGATAGCAGGCTTATCAGAGAACAGTCCATTCTTTCCAGATACCGGATTTCTTCATTTTATGATCAGCTGCTGTTAGTTTCTGGTGATTAGGGCTATCCGGATTGTTACACCAGCCCATACTCTGTGCAGTCACCTGTTTCTTATCAAGTGAGATCTCACTTTATTCGAAAATTATAGCAGCAAATCAACAACATAGTGATT
>CBDUFN010000243.1:0-4680 GCA_965366475.1 uncultured bacterium
ATCCGTTAAACATGAAGTCATCACGAATAAAAGACTTTAACCGTAAAGTGCAAAGACCAAAAGCATTTAGCCTCAAGATGACCTCCCGATTTTCCCTGATTTTAAAATCTTAGAAATCAGCCTTTAATCATGAAGTCATCACGAAGCAAAGGTCTTGATTATAGAGGCCCAACCCCTAAAATCATTTAGCCTCTCGATTACTTCACGATTTCCCCTGATTATAAATCTTAGAAATCAGTCTTTAATCACGAAGTCATCACGAAGCAAAGGGTTCGATTATAGAGGCCCAACCCCAAAATCATTCAGCCTCTGGATTACTTCACGATTTTCCCTGATTTAAAATCTTAGAAATCAGTCTTTAATCAAGAAGTCATCGCGAAGCAAAGGTCTTGATCCTCAGTACCAAGCCCAAAAGCTTTCAGCCTCTCGATTACTTCGCGATTTTCCCTGATTTAAAATCTTAGAAATCAGCCTTTAATCATGAAGTCATCGTGAAGCAAAGGTCTTGATCCTCAGCGCCAAGCCCAAAAGCTGTCGGCCTCAAGATAACCTCACGATTTACTCTGATTTAAAATCTAAGTAATCAGCCCTTAATTGAAAAATAATCACGAAGCAAAAGGGCCCACACTTAGCAATTTAATCAAGTAACGGAAGCAAGTCCTCCCCGTCAACATCCCCCTTAAGCACAACATCTCGCAGCTTCAAGGCCAACCGCGACAACTCCTCTTCGCGCCCCTGGTATTCGCTGTTGGCTCCGATCAGTTCTTTAAGGACATCATGCTCAATCTCAGCGAGTGATTTCTTAACTGTCTCTTCACCACCCGTATGAGTCACCAGCGACAAGTGATTCTTGATCTCCACATGCAACGGGCTGGCAATATCATCAAGAGCGATATTGAGCCTTTCGCGACTCAACTCGAAGGGATGGAAATTGACACGACCAACCAGCTTCAGTTCGAGCAGTGGTTGACGATCATCCTCGGTTTCAGGAAGTTGCGCCTTCACCTGGTCGACAAATTTAAGCAAAGCCTCATCAGCATCCTCAGCTTCATCCAGATCGATAGTTGCTACGATCATCGGTCTTGGTGATGTAGCCTTAAACTCAACCTCATACTCGCCATCATTCACGGAAACGAAGTAATAACCCTTATCGTATTTCTGCTCGCCAAAGTTAACCTGCTCCGGCGAACCTGGATTGTAAGCGTATGGCTTGCCCTCAGGGGTTTCGACGATATAAGGCTTGTGCCCATGCCCAAGAGCAACGTAGTCGAATGTTTCGGCCAAGGGGTGCGAGTCTTCCGGTTTCATATTGCCGATCTCGACCGGAGAGAATGTCCAGATACCGACGTGGAAAAGGAGCAGATTGTTCTCAGTAGATACCGCCTCACAGATGCGCTCCACATGATGACCCGCCTGGGCACCGATATAGCCGAGGCCGTAGATGTTGAGGCTGTCGATTTCGATGTGCCCACCCATGCCGCTTTCTGTGTCGAAAGGATCGAAACAATACCCACCCTCTTCTGTGCGCGAGGGACGCAGCAGTCGGATGTAACCCATCTGCGAAAGCGCTTCCATCCACGAGATGCTGTCGCGACGGTGAATCCAGTCGTGGTTGCCTTCAATAGCTATGCAGGGGATCTTGGCATCTTTAAGAGGTTGAAGCGTTTCTATGGTTTTGGCGAAGGTTCTGGGGAGGATTTGACCGACGTGGAACAGGTCTCCTCCAATCAGAACGAAGTCGACCTTTGCCTCTATGGCGTCGGCAACAATTCCGGACAGGCAGCGAAAGAAATCCTCGTAGCGGTTCGCTTCACCTGAAGAGGTACGGTAGGTTTTGCCAAGGTGGACGTCGGAGGTGTGGATAAAGTGCATGGACGGCTCGTTCAGTTTGAGGAAGTGTTGAGCTTAAAGCTTCTGCGCATGCGGTTCAATAATGAATCATGCGCACACGGCTATATAAAATCGATCTAAAGTTTACAGGGCTGACAATATGTAAACGAGAACTTATGTACCCAGAATCATACCAATGAGCCCAACCGGATAAACCGTTGCATAAGCAGAAGACGGGTAAGATGACGTGGTGTACGAGCTTATCGCTGCAAGTCCGGGTGTACTTGTCATGCCGCCTGTCAAAACACCAAGGATCCGCAAAAACGGGATCTTCAGGATGTATTTACACATCGCAACACAAACAATCATGGGTACAAGTGTAACGAAAAGTCCGGCGACAATAAGTTCAGCCCCTTGAGAGGTGATTGTCTCAATGATCGTGGAACCGGTCTTGGTTCCAACCGTTGCCAGAAAGAACATAAGACCGAGCTCTCTTAAGAATGCATTTGCGGTTGTTGGCATCTCCCAGATAAAGGGTCCTGTTTTGTAGAGATAACCAAGGATGAGCCCTGAAACCAAAACCCCTCCAGTAACACCTAAAGAGAAATGACCGATCAAAGGAAGGTTGAAAGGGATCTGCCCGAGGATAAACCCGGCGACCAGGCCTATCAAAATAGGAAGGAGACTGACCTTGTAGGTTTGCTTCACATCGTTGCCGAGAATTCGGCTTACATTTTTCAGCGCATCCTCTTCACCAACAACATGCAGGATGTCACCAATATGGAGTCTGGTGGTGGCCGACGCGGGAAGATCCATCTCGTTTCTCGTAATACGAGTGGCCTGGATGCCAAAGGTCTCTCTTAAATTCAGGAAGCCCAAGGTGTGACCTGCAGCGCTTTGCTTGGAAACAATGATGCTTTTTTTGGTGAGTACCTTGTTGAAGGCAATTTCACCATCAATCGGTTTCCCTAAAAAGAGCTCAATCCGTGCCAGATCTTTCTCGCGACCGGCAATTCTAAGTTTGTCTCCTTCTCGAAGAATCGTTTCTCCTGTCACCAAGATCGGCTCCTTTGCATCTTTGCGAAGAAGACGCGTCAGAACGACAGGGGCAATCTCTTTGAGTTTCAGATCAACAATTTTATTGCCAAACAGATTACTGTTGGTCACCTCAACGTGGTGAAAGGTAAAGGGCGGATTGTTTTCAGTTCTCTCCTTACCAATACTCATCTCTTCATGCTTGATATCGATGCGGAGAATCTTGGGCAAAAGGTTCACAAAGACAATCACACTGATAATGCCACCGGCGTAGGTGACACCATAGGCAGCAGCAGCGTTACCCTCAACAGCCTCAACGGCAACCGCAAGGCCGGGGGAACTGGTTAAGGCCCCGGCAAACAAACCGGCTCCGGTAGAGACATCAAAACCAAACAACCAGCAGCACAACACCGTCATCAGACCAGCAACGGCAATAATGGTTACGGCTCCTATGGCGAGATTAATTCCCTGCTTCTTGAATGACGTAAAAAAACCTGGTCCAGCAGTGACGGCCACGGAATAGATAAAAAGAACCAAACCGAGAGTTTGGAATTCAGATGGCAAGGTATAGCCAAAGTGACCGAAGGCCATGGCAACGAATATTATTGCAGCCGATCCGAAGGAAAAAGACTTGATCCGAATGTGGCCAAGCCCCTCGCCCAGGATGATGATTGCAAATAGAAGAAAAACTGAATTTGATAATAATGTTGCCATGGTGCCTCCGAAAAAATGTCGAACCGATTATAGGCCTTCCATTGCAAATGAAACAGACTAAAGTTGTCTGCATGCTCAGGTTTTTTTGGGAAAAACAAGATGACCGATTCAAGAGGTCAAGATTAGTTCGGGGACACATTAGTAATGTGTCCCCGAACTCCGAACTTCTTATCGTATTGATTGCATGAAAGACCCGTTCGGTAATATCATAAATATCTACAAATCATTACGTTTTTGATCGCGGGGCCTCAATCTTGACAAGACAACAGAACTTACAGCATTTAAAATCTGACCAGCTTTTTGATCTACTCGTCATCGGTGGTGGCGCAACAGGTTGTGGAGTCGCCCTCGATGCGGCAACCCGAGGCCTTAAGGTCGCCTTGATTGAAAAGAATGACTTTTCGGAAGGCACCAGTAGCCGCAGCACCAAGTTGGTCCATGGCGGTGTTCGCTACCTGGAATTGGCGATCACAAGATTCGACAGGGACCAATACCACCTGGTCAAGGATGGTCTCCGCGAACGCTATCTTCTCTTAAACAATGCGCCGCACCTGTCCAATCGCTTGCCGCTGGTCACCCCTCTCTACAGCTGGCTCGACGTCCCTTACGTTTTCTTAGGTCTCAAACTTTACGATATCCTCTCAGGAAAACGGCATATCGGCCACAGCCGCCTGTTAAGCCGCAAGGGAGCCCTGCGACGTTTCCCAATGCTGAAGGCTGACGGCCTTAAAGCCGGAGTGCTCTATTATGACGGTCAATTTCATGATGCCCGCATGGCGCTTTCCCTGGCTTTAACGGCTGAACAACATGGCGCGACCATTATCAATCATGTTGCCGTGACCGGACTGATCAAAGACGAAGACAAAATCGCCGGAGCCACGGTGACGGATTCGTTGACAGGCGAAAAGTGGAATCTGCGTGCCAGAGGCGTGATCAATGCAACAGGCCCCTTTGCCGATCGAATCAGAAAGCTGGATAACCCTGCGGCCAGCGAAATCATTTCTGCCAGTACGGGCATTCACATCGTGCTCGATAAAAGTTTTGCCCCACCTGACACCGGACTGATGATTCCAGAAACCGAAGATGGCAGGGTCCTGTTTG
>CBDUFN010000244.1:0-4674 GCA_965366475.1 uncultured bacterium
ATCATTATCCTGGTCATGATTGCCGCCATTGTCTGGGTGGCATGGGGGATTCAGTTGCGAGAGCGCGAGTTCGAGGCGAATCTGGAGAAGCGACTGCAATTGATGGCGTCTTCCCAGGTGCAATTAACCGAGGCTCTGCTTGAAACTGCTGTTGGGCAAGCGAACAGGGTGATCAACTCCGAGTTGTTTAAGTTATATGCCGCAGAAGTCCATCTGATTGAAGACGATGTCTCTCAATTGGTCTCTGGTCCACTTCCAGGGCAATTGAATCCTGATGAAGGAGTCGCCCAACTCTCGGCCCAACTGCCGATGATGCAGAGCCTGCTGGTTGAGTTCACACGCATCACAGGCTATACAGGCGGACGGGTGGTTAATCGAAGCGGCACCGTTTATATCGCCACCGACGCAACGACAACGCCTTTGCGGGTTGAGCAAGTGGGCTTCGTGAATGACGTTTTAAAGAGTCAGAACGTCAAGTTTGCACCCATTCGAAATACCTCTGTAGGGTTGGTCCTGGAAGCGTTCCTGCCCATTTTCCCACCAGAAGCGAGCGGTCTTGATCCGAGCCCTGTTGCGGTTCTGATGCTCACCAAGGTCGTTGGCGAACGAATCAACGAAATGCATACCAATAGCTTGTTAGAGAAGGGTGAGAGAGCTCGCTTGCTGCAGGCGGTTTCTGAAGGTTATGAAGAGATTGTCCCTTGGCTTCCCGGTAAGTTGCAGAACATCACCAATCCTGTCTCTTTTGATCAGGAAAAGACGCTTCCCTTTGCTGTTCGCTCTTCTCTGGTCGGCGGAACTCAAGCTTACTCGCTGGGCCTCCCGATTTCGGGCGCGGATATGTGGATTCTGGTCGAGGCTGATTATGGTGTGGCGCGTGAAGCCTTACGTGGACAGCAGAAGGCTCTATTGAGTATCGCTGCTCTCTTGATCATCTCCTTTGCCGTTACTTTCGGTGCCGTGTGGGCTCTATTGATCGGTCATCAGGAGCGCAGAGCCGCAAGGCATTTCGAAAGTCTGGCCGAAGAAATTGAAAAGCAGCGACAGCTTCTCGACAAAATAAATAACACGATTTCAGACTACATAGTCCTTAAAGACCTGCAGGGTCATTACCTTTATGTTAACCCTGCTTTTGCTAATGCGGTCGGGAAGAATGCGGAAGAGTTGATCGGTTTAGATAATGAAGCGGTCTTTGGTTACGACACCGCTCGACGACTCGAGCATTCAGATCAACAAATTTTGACCAGCGGAGAGCCCGTTACCTTTAATGAGCAGTTCTATCTTCAGTCGGAATTGCATCATCTGCAGATTTCAAAAGCGGCGTTGAAGGGTGTTGACGGTAAGCCGTCCGGGATTGTGTCGGTGATTCGTGATGTTACCGAAATAGTTGAAGTCCAAAAACGGCATGAACAGGCAACGGCAAAAACCGTTGAAGCCTTGGTGCGGGCGATTGAGTTGACAGATCCCTATCTGGCCGGTCATTCCCGTTTGATGCGAAGCCTTGCGGTTGAAGTTGCCAAGGCCATGAATGCTAGCGATGTGGAGATTGCAACGGTGGATACAGCCGCCAATCTGTCGCAAGTCGGTAAGCTGTTTGTTGATCGTGAACTGCTATTTAAAATAGACGCTTTAACCGATGAAGAAAAAACAGAGATGGAGCAGCACACTGAACATGCGGCCAAAGTTCTCCAGGATATTGATTTTGGCCTGCCCGTGTTCGATGCGGTTTATCAGATGAATGAAACGCTGAATGGGCAAGGTTACCCGAATAAGTTAAAGGGCGATGAAATTGAGTTGCCCGGCCGTATCCTTGCTGTTGTTAACAGCTTCTGCGCCATGGTTGAACCGAGGGCGTATCGTGCGGCTCGATCGATAGATGAAACTCTGGACATAATTCACGCTGATGATGGAGCATACGACCAACGTATCGTCGCTGCTCTTAAAGAGGTTGTGAAGTCTGCTATAGGAGAAAAACTTCTGGCGAAACACGGCTAAGTTTGATAGGTCTTTCTCTCTAGAATACTAAATGATATTTTTTCGACGCCTGATCATTCTGTTGATTTGATCAGGCGTTGGTCTTTCCTTGCCAGGCTCAATTGGTATATACTTTGGTCTTAACTTAAAGACCTTATGGAGAAGATATGAGTAACTTTAGTCAGGCTGTTTGCCAGACTCTTGGTCGTGACTTGAAGAGTGAAGAAGTACAAACGATACAGGTTAACCTTGGTTTCCTTTGCAATTTGAGCTGTCGCCATTGTCACGTCGAAGCTAATCCTAAACGTACAGAAATTATGACTTGGGAGACTATGCAGAGTGTTTTGCGTCTGGCTAAGGCTTTACCAAAAGCACGGGTCGATTTAACCGGAGGTGCTCCTGAGCTTAATCCCTTTTTCAAGCAATTTATCAGTGACCTCTGTGAGATGGGACATTCCGTACAAGTCCGCACCAACCTGACGGTTTTTTTTGAAGCGGGTCAGGCCGAAACTCCCGAATTTCTAGCAGAAAAAGGCGTCCATCTGGTGGCTTCTTTGCCTTGCTATCTTGACGATAATGTCGACACCCAGCGTGGTAATGGGGTTTACAAGCGAAGCATCTCTGCCCTGCGTCGTTTGAATTCTCTTGGTTATGGCTGCAAACCGGAATTACCTTTGAACCTTGTTTATAATCCCGGTGGAGCTTTCCTCCCCCCGGATCAGGTCACTCTGGAAGATGCTTATCGAAAAGAGCTGAAAGAGCGCTTTGATGTCGAGTTCTCCAAACTGCTTACAATCACTAACATGCCGATGGGAAGATTCCTCAACGATTTACAGCGCACAGGTGAAGCTGAAAGCTACAAGTCTCTTCTGGAAGACAATTTTAACCAAGGAACACTTGAGGGACTGATGTGTCGCCACCAGATTTGTATCGCCTGGGATGGTACCTTGTCCGATTGTGACTTCAACAGTGTGCTTGGTCTCTCTCTTTCTGAAGGTTTGCCAAAGCATATTGACGACCTTGAACCCGGTCAGCTTAAGGGGCGAGCTATTGTGATCGATGAACATTGCTTTGGTTGTACTGCCGGTTGCGGTTCTTCCTGTGGTGGTGCTCTGGTTGCCTAGACGAATCAACCAGAGTATAGACATGAAGCAAAGCCTTCCGGATTGTCCAGAAGGCTTTGCTTTGATTACAAAGAGAAACTCTTAAATTCAACAAGATTGACAGTCCAGTTAAGAGTGATTAGGATGCTGAAACCAGTCATGAACAAACACATCCTTACCATAATTTTATTTCTGATCTGCCTGATGTTTACCCGGCCGGTTGAGGCACGCCTAACTCTTGGTGTCGTGCCAGGCGCAAGCCATGTCTCCGGTGAAATAACGTCTGCACAGGCCAATGCTTTGGCAACCGAACTTGCCGGCAAGCTTCAGGAAGACATCGTTGTTAAAGAACTCGCTGACTCAGCAACATTGCTTAATTGGCTTGATCGTTTTGCGATGTTGGACTTTGCCTTGCTATCCACAGATCATATTAAGGCGAATCCCGGTCGGTTTTTGACGCTTGGGCCGGTTGGCGATGGTGGCATGAGCCTGGTCTCTCGTCAAGGGATCGGAGGCGATTTGCCTCAACGTGTGGTTGGCATCTTGGGTGAGCCAAGTTTCTCTGTAAGCACTGTGACCGAAGAAGTCGAACGGGTCGATGAAGAACCTCTTGTTCGTGTAGAGATAGAAAAAGAGCCGGTTGAAGAAAAGATCAAGCCACAGAAAGAGTTGGAACAAGTTCCTCCCTTAATGGCTGGTCGGGCTTGGGCTCCGCAAGAGCAAGAAAGCTACGGCGAGATTGTCTCAGAGAAAGGTCCGCTTGTTACGAATCTGGTTCTTGGTGTGTATTCTGATCCCGCGGGTTTGGTGAGTACTACTCAGCAAGCAGAACAGATGGCCGCTTATCTGGAAAAGAACTTGCCAGTTTCAGTAAAACTTAGAGAGTTCCTGAGTCTTGCCGCTTTTTCTGAATGGTTTGTACGCTACCGAATGGTTGATCTTGCCGTGTTGTCGCCGGAGTTGGCGGAGGCCAACTTAGGATTAGATTATAAACCCTTGGTTCGGATCATGCGTTCCGATAAACCTGGAAAAGAATCGTCGGAACTGGTTGTTGTCAGGCGAGGGCAGCATGAAGAGCTACAGGCTTCACTACAAGATGCGCTCCTCAATATGCCTCAAACTGCTGAGGGAAGAGAGCTTTTTGCAGAGTTAAAGATCAGTGAGGTTTTGAGTGTCGATAAGACGTTGCCTATGGCTCCTGTCTCTGAATTTGAACCTGCTTTCGTTGTAGAGGCCCCGCCCGTTACATTAATTGAAGAGCCTGCTGAAGAGATCGTCACGGAGTCCAAAGAGGTTCCTCTACCTTTAACACCTGAGTATCCAGATCCTGTTGAGCCAGTCATCCCACCGGAAGTTTTCGTTAAAGCTTTGCCTGAAATTCCAGAAGGAGTCAGGCCGTCAGCTGTTTCTCCGATGCCTGAACCAAATGTTGTTCTTCCTGATGTGACCCCTTTAAGCTCGGTGCCCGCAGTTCCGGTTTTGCCATCTTTGGCGCCAGTGTCTTCTGCTGCTGTTGCTCCTTCTGAGCCCATTAAAGTTGATGCGCCTCCTATCGAGCTTGTTGAAAAAACTCCTGCGCCAATTCCAGACGAGTTGG
>CBDUFN010000245.1:0-4657 GCA_965366475.1 uncultured bacterium
CGATCCCATCGACTTTATTAACCTCCTCAAGGAGAGACGCAAAGCTTATTTCATTTTCATCGTTTAGACCGTAGGAATTTACATTCTGTCCGATCAGGGTAATTTCACGCACACCCTGTTCAGCAAGCTCATAAATCTCTTCAATAATTTCAGAACTGGGGCGACTGATCTCTCGGCCACGGACATATGGAACGACGCAATAGCTACAGAAGTTATCACAGCCCTGCATGATTGTAACAAAACGGGTAAACGCCTCTTGCCCCGTTCGTGAAGGGAAAAGCTGCAATCGTGTGTCACGATCCAGAAATTCAGTTTCTTCGCAACGCACATGTTTCTCAGCGACCTGTTGAACCATCTCAGGTAGGCGATGAACATTGTGGGTACCAAACACCAAGTCCAGGTAAGGGAATTCTTCGAGAAGGTCCTTTCCCTCTTGTTGAGCGATACATCCTCCCATACCAATAATCATGGATGGTTTACGTTCCTTAATCGGCTTAAATCTGCCGAGGTGACCATAAGCCTTGCGCACCGCCTTGTCTCTCACAGCACACGTGTTCAAGAGAACCAAATCAGCCTGCTCAGGATCTTCGGTTTGATGATAGTCGATCTCTTCGAGCAGGCCAACGATTCGCTCAGAATCAACCACGTTCATCTGGCAGCCAAAGGTCTCCAGGTAAAATGTTTTATTTTTCATATACTTACATCCACATAAAGTTATTGAGAGGCAAGAGATTAATCAAAAAGGAATTCAAAAGCAATAAGTTAAGGAAGACGGCGCTATGAAGACTCTTCATTTACGGCTGTAGATACCAATCCTGAAGATGAGGGAGCCTCTAAACGGTTCATATTTTCCTTAATAGCAGCCTCAAGATATTTTAGCGCCTGTTGTGGATGTTCTAGACAATGCAACACCAACTGTTTTTCTTTCGCTTTGTAAACGCGCAAAGTACCAAGTTGATCGCCTTGTTTATGCATTGTCAAATAAGTAAGATCTTTCAATGCTAATGAATCTGTAGATAGATTAAATAGCCCACGTTGTGTAACTAATCTATGATTCGTAATCGCATAACAGACTCGGTTCCATTCGAAGCGAGCCTGTATTAAATGGCCAACGCTGTAGTAAAAACCCAGCAGAACAAAAGGCAGTGGCAACCAGATCAGCCAAGGGATCTTGTATTCTGCTGCCATTGAGAAGCCAAGAACCTGCCAATAGCTACAAATAAGGAAAAAAAGAGTTCCAAAGATTGAATGCCGCCAATGACGAAAAGTATAACAGCGCGGCGCAGGACGTCCTTCCCAGCAAAGGGTTTCATTCTCTTCTAAAATCAAGTTCTGAATCATCATTCTCTCTCTGCTTGTTTCAAACGGCGGGCAGACGTCTGCCCTAATTTACTATGGCGATCAGTGTCAGCAACGACTTGGTAAAGAGACCTTGCTCCGTTTATATCTCCACTTTTCTCTCTGGTTTCAGCAAGGAGAAAAAGGTTTTCCGTCACTGGTAACATTCGAACACTTTCTGCCAAAAGTTGACTCGCTTGTCGCAATTGCCCCAACTGAAGATAGAGGTAACCGAGACCCATTCTTGATTTATAAAAATCCGGCTGCAGTTTGGCCGCCTTTTTCAAATGCAACCGTGCAGATTGCAGTTGTCCGGCTCGCAGGTATGCAAATCCCAGGGAGCTGAGGATATGCGGCTCATCGGGGGTCTTTGCCGCAGCCTCCAGGTATATCGCTATCGCCTTCGATGGCTCATCGTTCTTTTCAAAAGTTTTAGCCCTGACAAGCAACTCATATCCATCTTTCAGCTGCGAAAGACGCTGAACGGATTCTGGAAGAACAACGTCAGCATTGCCAGCGGTGCCAAAAGACATGGACGAGTCCAGACAACGCTGATCACATGCTGCCTTCTTGAAGAGTCGTGCAGCACGTATGCTTGATGAGTTTGGATCAAATGAAACTTCAGAATTCGACAAGATTTCCTTGATAGCCTGGTTCATGTTTTCTGTTGCATGCTTCGTGTAGACCACATCCGATAGTTGCATCGCATAGGTCAATAACCTTTTTAGTTCAGTTCCACTGTCGATGTGAGTCAACAACCCACGAGTAAGAATGATCCGACCACCCGGCAATGGATAAAGAGCAACTTTATTCGAATCAGCAATCAGTATTTTGTAAACACTCTCATCTTTAAACTGCAAATCACAAAAAGCTTGAACATCTTTTTTAAGAGCCTTGTCAAAATATGGACCACCAAGCATCTGGAGCAACTTTTCTCCAATTGCATCACCAACCTGAGAGGCCTCATTCTCTGTCAAAGAGAGCGAGGAGACGGGAAGAGTCACATTCAAACCAGCACAGCCACTCAACCACGAAAGGATCAGGCACAAACAAACAGGCAAGAGAAAATTTCTATAAAAATGCAACGTCATCAATTCCACCATGGCGGGATATTTGTACAAAAAGGTATCTTAGGACAAGCGTGCCAATCAAACAAGAGCAAGACTGACAACTGGCACTTTTCTTTTCAAACGATATCATTTGAGTACTCTGTATTATGCTTTTAGCAAAAAGCTTCTTGCATTTCCCTGACAAGTGACTATTATGTCCCGCCCAACTACTGCAGATAAAATGTATATAAATAAAGGTATCGATCATGACACGTCATTTACGTAACATCGCAATTATCGCTCACGTTGACCACGGCAAAACAACTCTGGTTGACGCGATGCTCAAACAATCCGGAGTTTTCCGCGAGAACCAAGTCATCACCGAACGCGTGATGGACAGTAACGACCTTGAAAAAGAGCGTGGAATTACAATTCTCTCCAAGAACCTGTCAATTCATCATGACGGGATCAAAATCAATATCGTTGACACACCGGGCCACGCTGACTTCGGCGGCGAAGTAGAACGTGTTCTGAAAATGGTTGACTCAGTCCTGTTGCTGGTCGACGCGTTTGACGGTCCCATGCCACAAACCCGCTTTGTTCTTAAAAAGTCCCTCGACCTGGGACTTCGCCCAATCGTTGTCATTAATAAAATCGACCGCCCAGGCTCACGACCTGAAGCTGTTGTTGACATGGTCTTTGACCTCTTTTGCGAACTCAACGCTGACGAACACCAACTTGACTTCCCGTTTATTTTCACCAGTGCCAAGCAAGGCATTGCCAAACGTGAACTTTCTGATGACTCAGACAACCTTGATCCACTCTTTGAAATGATCCGCGAAAGAGTGGCTCCTCCTGTTGCTGATGAAAACGCGCCCTTTCAAATGTTGGTCACCTCGATCGACTACAATGATTATCTCGGCCGTATAGCCACAGGCAAAATTTTCAACGGCAAATTAAAAACGGGCGAAACAGTGGCGTTGATCATGAAAGGTGGAGAGATCAGTAAAGGTCGCATCACCAAACTGCTCGGCTATGAAGGTCTCAAGCAGGTAGAAATCACTGAAGCCAGCGCAGGCGATATCGTGACTGTCGCCGGATTTGAAAATGTCGGCATCAGCGAGACTCTTGCCTGTGCTGAGAACCCAAAATCACTCCCTTACCTTGCTATTGACGAACCGACGCTCTCAATGAACTTCATCGTCAACTCCTCGCCCTTTGCAGGACGCGAAGGTAAGTATGTAACCTCGCGGAATCTTCGTGACCGCCTCTTTAAAGAGTTGCGCACCAACGTTTCACTACGTGTAGAAGAAACAGCTAACACTGACACCTTCAGAGTTTCTGGCCGTGGCGAGTTGCATCTCTCAATCTTAATCGAGAACATGCGTCGTGAAGGCTATGAACTTGCTGTATCAAAACCCGAAGTTATCTGTCGCGAAATCGATGGTGTTAAATGTGAGCCTATGGAGTATCTGGTTATCGATGTTCCTGAAGAATTCCAGGGAACGGTTATTGAGAAACTCGGTCCCCGTAAAGCTGAGATGGCAGCCATGAACGCACTCGACGGTTTCAACCGACTGGAGTTTGTAATTCCGGCCCGAGGCCTGATTGGTTTCCGCAATGAGTTCCTGACCGATACCCGTGGAACGGGTGTCTTAAATCATACGTTCCAAGGCTATTCTCCATGGAAAGGTCCTATCCCAGGGCGTAAAAATGGTGTTTTGGTTGCTATTGAAACAGCGGAAACCGTTGCTTACTCGCTCTTCAACCTGCAGGATCGAGGGATTCTTTTCGTACAACCAGGGGTCAAAGTCTACGAAGGAATGATTCTCGGCCAACATGCCAAAGAGAATGACCTCGTCGTCAACGCCTGCCGCGGCAAAAAGCTAACCAACGTTCGTGCGTCCGGAACCGACGAATCAATTCGCATCATACCGCCACGAGATTTGACCCTTGAACAAGCTCTTGAATTTATCGACACCGACGAACTCGTTGAAGTAACGCCCGAGTCGATTCGACTGCGCAAACGTCTTCTCGATGAAAATGACCGTAAAAAAGCAAACAAAAAATCGAGTTAAAAAGCTTGTGAGACAGCGTCTCTCAAGCACAAGTTCAAACAGAGATGAAAAGACAGCCTCCAATAAGGGGGCTGTCTTTTTTTAAATTAAATTGCCAGGAAGCAAAATAATTAGTGATGGACAGAAAACCGACTAAGAAAATGAATCAAAAATGAACAAATAGAATCTTTTATCGTAGACATTTACAAACCT
>CBDUFN010000246.1:0-4654 GCA_965366475.1 uncultured bacterium
ATCAATGTGTCGCGCAGAGCATAGACCTTCGGTAGACCGATTTGATCGATAAAATACTGTTGACGATTAAGGTTGGATGGCTCTACGATATCAAAGTCAGCAATGATCAGGTGTCCGATTCCCGTCCTTGCCAGTGCAATGGCAATGGATGAGCCGAGACCGCCCGCTCCGGCAATGCCTACCGTTGACCCTTTGACGCGTTCATGGACGCCGGGGGTGTGCCGGGCTGTCAGTAAGGCGTCGAGTTCTTCAGCGTCAGGAACTTCTCCCCGTTTGATCAACACCACTTGATCGCCATTCTGCAATGACTTGTCTGCCTGAGCCGGGAAACCATTAACAATCAACAGCTCCGCGTCTGCTTTGATGCGATCTCTAACCGCACCGACAGTCATCTCTTCTGCAAAAGAATGGTTCTGTTCATTAACTTTAATCTGCATAAAGAACTCAGAAATCAAGGGCCAGAAATGCAAAAAGCCGCATAGAGCGGCTTTTCCCGAGTGTTATCTCGAAAATCGCGCCGCTTCCCTACGCCGGTATAATCCGGATCAGGTTCAAGGGGTCGCCTGTTGTACAGACTCTCAGTAGATGCTACTCCCCCAGGGCGTTAAACTATTTTTTTTAGAATTGAAGATTATCAGGCTAGTTCGTCCTCAGTCAACAGCAAACCTGCCTTTTCGGTTGTCATGATGACATGGTTACTCTAGGATATATTAATCAGAGGATCCAGGCAGAATATGCTGGCGTTTTTAACTGTAACTTGAGACAACCTTAGCTGTTGATTTCGGTGATAACTCAGAATTGAAGTGAAAGGATGTAGCGGATGAGTATTTCGGACCGCTTTCGTGATATAGCCAAAGAAGTTGCTGACTTTTGGGTTAACCTTAAAGGTTGTGATACCCGTGCAGAACAAGCATCTCGGATTGTTAAAAAGGCGAATAAGGGCCTTCAGGAATGGGTTGAACAGGTTGGCGAAGTTCCCCGTATGCGTCTCGAGTTCCAGTTGACGCCAGTTCTGATGAAAGCTCATGATACTCTTGATCGGGCGCGCCTGCTCTTTGAAGAGGAGGACTTTGATAGCTATGCAGACGCTACATGGGAACTGCAACAGAAAATTTATCGTCTATTGAATGACCTTTAATCCGCGCTTGTCACTCTTTGTGCTTAAGCTGTACGCCTTTCAGAAAGTTGCGTAGAATCTGATCCTTACACTCTCGGTAGTGTTTATGGTCAGGCCGGCGAAAAAAAGCACTCAATTCGTGTTTGCCAATGTGAAAACCAGCCAGAGCGAGAAGCTCAATAATCTCCTCGGCCTTGAGGTTTAGGGCGATCTTAAGCTTTACGAAAATAATATTGTTCGTCAGCCTTTTCTCTGGTTTTGGCTGAACCCCTTCTTTCTTGCCACGTTTTTCGTTAATCAGCCCATTTAGAAATGCTGCCATTGTGCTGTCGTTACAGCTCTTAAAGGCCGGGTCATCATCTTTCTTGAGCCAATCGCTGATCTGTTCGCGCGATACCTCTTCGTCAGCTTGCGCAAAGATTCCAATCATTTTCGAATCGCTAAGATCAAAGATATAGCGTATGCGTCGCAAGACATCGTTGTTTGTCATTGAATTTGTCCTTTTCTGGCACCGTTAAAGGTATCTGTTCCTAAAGGTTCTTGTCTTTAGTTTAGCAGGTGTGAAAATCTGCGGAAGGAAATACTTGGATTAAGTATCAGCGCGCGAGTTCTTTTTGAGGTTGGGCTTTTCCGTGGACGTTTTATCTTTCCGTTTGCTCTTACAGCAGGCTTCTGCGGCGACGTGAACCAGAGCCTTTGCCAATGAGCCAACCTAACAAGAGAACTATGGCTCCTGCAATAAACCATTTGATCGCCCCGGTTTTTGTCAGGTTGCTGACCTCAACTTCAAGATCGGCAATTGAAGTTGTCAGTTCTTGATTCTCTTCACGTAATTGATCCCGTTCTTTTGTGATCTCGATAACATTCTTGGCGTCGTTCTTTAACTTTTCGAAATTATTGTTGGTCGATTTTAAATCTGCTTGGCTTTTGGAAAGCTCTGCTTGCAGGTTCTCAATGTTTTTATGTGATTCTTCCAGCTGAGCGGCTAGGTCATGTTGGGATTTGTTGTTTTTTGAGGCTGCTTCAGTGACTTGCTTTTGCATCGCGCCAGATTTATCGGCGAGTCGATCTCTTTCACTCTTTAAGGTCTTGATGATAATTGATTTTGGCGTTGCAGATGTTAGATATTTTTTCAGGATATAACCGTTTTCGCCAGCTTTAGTCCGTACTTTGACATAATCACCAGTCTCTTCCAGAACCTCCACAGCCATGTCGGTTTTTAAATAAGTAACTGATGCCGAGCCTTTCTGTGGTTGTTCTCGCAAGGAGACTACGAGCTGATCAGAAACATAGAGTGTCTCGGCCCAGGTTGTTGTGATTCCACAGATAAATATAGCCAGAAGTGCCCCTGCAATTTTCAGTTGGCTTTTCATAAAGACTCCACGCAAGTTTATGTGAATATATTCAGCATCTTACAGAATATATATCTCCTTTTTGGCTCTGTCTACCCTTTGTTGTAAATAGTTGCCCGCGGTCTGCTCACGCTTGAATGTTTTAGTGGCGATCCGTGGGCCTTTTCTGTCCCACGTCTTTGCCATGTAATGAGCAGGGACGCACATGCATCAACAGCCGACAGTGAACAAGTTTTAGCTCTTGTTTATTACCGAGCCAGTTCTGACATGTTGCAATAACAATTTTAAATAAATGATCTTTTGTTCTGCAATTTAAGCTCTTTTACCTCTGTTTATCAATACGTTTTGTCGGGAAGCTATGACAATAGATCTGCGCGTTGCTTGGGTTGGCTTGAGTGAAGACTTGAGGTTATGACGGTGTGGATATGTGAGTTGATCTGGAGCAACAAGCTTATGCGAATTGCCCCCAAAGTAGAGAGGTTGCTATGCCCCACATGGTGCAACAGACGATGCCATCAAGAACCCGCCATGCGATTTTCTTCCGAAATATTGGCGCCAGCAATCCGGCACCGAGGCTAAGGGTGAAAAACCAGGTGAAGGACGCTGTTATGGCTCCAGCACCAAAAAGTAGTCTTTGGGTTCCATGAAATTGGCCACTAATGCTGCCTAGTAAAACCAGTGTATCGAGATAGACATGAGGGTTAAGTAAGGTGATGGCAAGGGTTGTTACAATGACAGCTTTTAAAGTTTTTACGTTGTTGTTGTTGGTTTCCAATGTGTTGCCTTGCCAGGCGGAGCGAAAGGCACGAGCGCCATACCAAACAAGAAAGATTGCTCCACCCCAAACGGTGAGTTGTCCTAGGACAGGGCTTGTGGCCACGGTGCTGCCTACCCCGGTAATCCCTAGCAGGATCAAGGTGGAATCACACAAGCCGCAGATCAGAGCAATTGCCACCGGGTAGTTGCGACGTACGCCCTGTGACAGCACAAAAGCATTTTGCGCGCCGATCGCTATGATCAGTCCCCCGCCGATTCCAAATCCCTGTAAAAAAGATAAAGACATAACTTTTCCTACTTAAGGGTTAAATTTCTTGCGCTTCGATTTCCTGTAACTTAGGCCTCGCGTAGCTAAAAGTAAAATTAATTGTTTTTGTTAAGCATTAAATTTGCTAATATTGAGTCATGATTGATTATAAACTTATAGAGGCTCTGGCCATGGTGGTTCAGGAGGGTGGCTTTGAAAAGGCCGCAACCAGTTTAAACTTGACCCAGTCAGCGATTTCTCAACGTGTTCGTCTTCTTGAGGATCGTATTGGGAAAGTTCTCCTTTCTCGCACATCTCCTCCACAACCGACTGAGGTCGGCGAGCAGCTTGTTAAACACTACCTTCAGGTCAAGTTACTGGAAGAGGGGCTAAGTAAGGAGCTTGGCGGCGTTGTGAATGATGAACCGGTCAGGCTTGTTGTTGGCGTTAATGCGGATAGCCTTGCCAGTTGGTTCCTGACGGCAATCGGACCACTGTTTGAAGATGGTCAACTGCTGATTGATCTACATGTAGACGATCAGGAACAGACTCATAAACTGCTCAAGGAAGGGGTTGTTGTCGGGTGTGTTAGTGACAAACCAGACGCCATACAAGGTTGTCGAATTGAATCATTGGGGACGATGAGATATCGATTAATGGCTCGTCCGGAGTTCAAGGCGCGCTGGTTTCCCGGTGGCTTGTCACACAAGGCGATAGAGAGGGCCCCTGCTGTTATTTTTAACCGTAAGGATCAACTTCACTACAATTTTTTAAAAAAAGCTATCGGTGGAACGATAAAACTACCTGTTGCGCATTACGTGCCAGCGTCTGAGCAGTTTGTTCAGATGATCCACGATGGTTACGCTTACGGCATGGTCCCGGATTGGCAGAGCGAGACGTTCAGATCAAGCGGCCGTTTGATCGAGGTTTGTGACACCGTTCAGGTTGGGGTTAACCTTTATTGGCACTGTTGGAATCTGGCTTCCGCTCCCTTGCAGACGTTTTCCGCGCAGTTGGTGCGAGAGGCTAGACAATTATTGGGGGAATAAGCTTTTCCTGTCATTAACGGTGAAATGAGTTTAGCCAGCTTTGTCTCTGTGTGAAGGTTTAACTTTCGCCTGAGGCCTTGTTAGTGGAAACTCTGTCAAGCTTCCGAGACCA
>CBDUFN010000247.1:0-4627 GCA_965366475.1 uncultured bacterium
TTATGATATGTGTTGGTTGCTGTCAAGTTGGAAGTCTAGGCGTGGCTAAAGAATCTACAGTTCGATCACTGACTCGGAATGCACAATACCTTATCTTGAACACTCAAAAGGTCATTTAAGAAAGGCTTCAAATCGGAATAGAACCGGAGAACGAAAAAAGAGCGACCCAGGTAGGTCGCTCCTTGTAAATATTGGTCGGGAAGACAAGCTTTGAACTTGAGACCTCCTATCTCTTGAATCTCTTGGAACAAGTCAGAACCTTACAACCCTCTGCCTCCTGTTAAAAGTCATGCGCTAGGCAGGGAGTGTAAAGCTGAATGTAGATCCACCTTTAGGCTCGCTCTCAAGCCATATCTTGCCGCCATGTAACTCAATAATGTTTTTTGTTAAATAAAGCCCTATCCCGAGACCTTGTACCGCTGTATCTGATGTGTCTGCACGGTAGAATTTGTCAAAAATAAGGCTTTGATCCGCAGGGCTGACACCTATTCCTTTGTCGGCAATGGATATCTTGTAATAGGCATCGTCTTGTTCACCTGTGATTGTAATCTGTCCTCCTCTTGGTGAAAATTTTACCGCATTGCCAATCAGGTTTTCTAACACTTGAAATAATTTCCCCTTGTCGGCATTTAGTACAAAATCTTCGTTCTCAAAAGACAGGTTGAAGCTACAGTTTTTGCTTTCTCTTTGGAACTGAACAGTGACTTGTTTGCATACCTCGGCAATGTTAATCAGTGAGGGCATGATGCTTAACGCGCGCCCTGTTTCTATGCGGCTCACATCGAGGAGTTCATCTACAATCCTGTCTAACGAAAAAGCTTTGTCGTAAATATGTTGAAGGAATTCTTTCTTCTCCTCTGCATTGAAATCATTATTGTCAATCAACAGTTCGGTGTAACCAATGACTGTTGATAAGGGCGTTCTGAGTTCGTGAGATGCCGTTGCGATAAATTCATTCTTTAAGGCATTGCTTTCGAGAAGGTCTCTTTCGATGGATTTTCTCTCTTGAATTTCTTCTTCAAGATCTTCTGTCCTCTGTGCAATTTGCTTGGCCATTTTATTGAAAGACTGTGCAAGAAGAATCGCTTCGCTGCTTCCTTTCAGCGCCAGTTGAGTCGAATAGTCCCCTTTTTCAAAATCTTTGACCGCGTCTACGGTTGTTAGTAGGGGACGAGTAATCCGTATAGAGAGGATATAGCCCAAAAAAGCCATGATTATTGATAATAAAAGACCGGTTATAATCAGGTTTCGTCTTGAGGTGTTGAGCGAGCTGAAAAAGCTGTTTTCCGCTGCAATCGCAATGATGCTCCAATCCAGGCCTTGGTTGTCTCCAAACTCAGCCAGGTCAGCGTAAGCGGCAGTGAGCGGTTCCCCACTCGCACTCTTGTAGTTGATATTTCCTTCAGCGCCTGGCTCAGAAAAGAAGGACAACATACGCGGGTGTTGATTTATGTCAGGGAATTTCTGAAAAGAATGTACGTTGGGATCATCAGTAAACATGACCGTACCGTCATTCTGCACAACATAGATGTGTTTGTCGCCTTCGATTGTCTTGCTAAAGTCAACAACAACCGACTGGATATCTTTGAATGCAAGCTCTACGAGCAAAGTGTAATGTTCTATCGTTTCTTGTGGAGAGTTTACCTTGGCTAGAAAGAGAACTCCTGCACCTTCTCCATTATCAAGGTTTTCCGTTTCAGAGACGTATATGTCTTTCAGCCTCTTCTTAGGATTGGTTTCCCAGAAATATTCCAGTTGAGGGTAGTGTTCCCATATAGGCACATTTTCAAGGGTTTCTTCGGAAGAATGAGCTATGAGAAAGCCGTCTTCATTCAGTAGATCGATTTCGTTTATCCACGGATTCTCTTTTGCTACGTCATTTAGGTATCGGCTGACCTCATTGAGGTCTGGTGATAACAAGACGCGGGACCTGGAGATGGTTTTTGTATCAATGATTCGTTGCTCTATGAAGTGGTCGAGGTCTTTTGCTGCCAAGGCAGCTTTCGTTCTTAACTCGCGAGCGAGTACAGACTTCATGTCCGAGAGAAAGGTTTGGACACCGAGAAGATAGAACATCAGGAGCGGAAGAAGAGTTGCCAGCAAAACAAGGCTGGTGACTTTGAATTTTATGGACGTACCGTGTGTTGTCATTATTGATTTTCTGAAAAGGGGACGATAGGTTGAGTTTTCATTAAGATAATAATGATAGCTAAGATCCGTGGACTAATCAACTGCAGATAAGTTAGGCGAGATTTGCGTCCAGAAAACAGATGGTCGTGGAGCGTGTGGCGGAGTAAATTGGTGCCCTTGTTTTTTTATGGCTATCGCGCACATCATTTCGAAAGGGTAGAAAAGAAGTGTTCTTTTTGTGTTGTGAGTTCGTCGTCTTTATTAAGCCAATTCCATCTTTCGAGGTAAATGAAGAGTGATTGTTGTGCCTGTTCCAAGTGAACTTTCAATGTGAATCGTACCACTGTGTTCTTCAATGATTTGCCTAACGATACTCATCCCAAGGCCAAGACCTTCTACTTTAGAATTTGAAGGATTTGCTCTGTAGAATTTATCAAAGATTTTGCTCGATTGGTCTTGGCTCATCCCAATGCCATGATCCTTTACGCTGATCTTCCATCCCTCTGGAACCAACTCACCCTCAAGAACGATAAGGCTTTCTTTAGGTGAATATTTAACCGCATTGCTGAGTAAGTTCTCGAGGGTTTGACAGATGCGTTTACTGTCAACGTTGATTATAGGATCATCGGCCCCTTTCGGGAGGATGAGCTCGAAAGAATACTCCGGTTCATGAATCTTATAGTAGTTGAAGGCTTTTTTGAGAAGAACGGTTAAGTCTGCTTCTTGTAACTTGATCGGCATGGCGAGACCACTGTCAATTCGGCTTATATCCAATAAATCTTTAACCAATTGATGGAGATCCTCGCCCCTGTCGTGAATTTGGAGAAGGAACTCTCCCTTCTGCTTTTCCGAAAGGCTTTGGCTGCTGATGGGATCAAGGAGCAACTCGGAAAAACCCAATATTGCGGTGAGTGGCGTTTTAAGCTCATGGGCTGTCGTAGAGATGAAATCGTTCTTGACTTGGTTTCTTTCAACCAGGGATTGCGTCGTCTCTTTTGCCTTGGTGTTGTCACGGATAACCAAAAGCATGCAGTTCTCTTTGTTGACTTGAATGATTCGCGCCGAGAGAAGACCCGTTTTGATCTGTCCTCCATGAATTTTGAAATCCGCTTCGAAGTTGGTCGCTTCACCATAATCCCGAAGCTTCTCAAGAAAAGTCTGTCGCTGCTCTCTGTCGCACCATAACTCTAGTTGTTCAGAATTTCGGCCCAGTGCATCACGTCTCGAAATCCCTGTCGCAACTTCAAAGGCCTTATTAACATCGATGATTAAGCCGTTTTTGATTTTGGCGATGATGACAGGGTCGGGGTTTGCTTCAAAAGTGTAACGGAAAAGGGCTTCACTCTCCTTCTTGGCGCTCTCTGCCTGCTTACGCTTTGTGGCGTCTCTCCAGGTCGTATGAAGGTGGATGTCTCCATCTGTTTGAATTGCTGTCAAGGCCACTTCGACGGGAACAACCGTTCCGTCTTTTCTAAGGTGGTCCCAATCGAACCTGTGATTTCCCTGAGTAATAGCCAGTGCTATCATTTCGTTCGTCTTGTCTTTCGACAAGCGACCATCGGGCTGGTATTCCGGAGACAAATCAAACGGTGACTTGTTGATGACTCCTTCTTTGTTTTCATAACCCAACATTTTAACTGTTGCAAGGTTGCAATCCACAAATTTACCCTTTTCAATGATGAGCATTGCATCAGCAGAATTTTCAAAAAAGGATCTGTATTTGTTTTCACCCTGGTTCATCTGGATGACCCCGAAATAATGCTGGTGAAGTGATTTCAACGAGCTGAAATAAAAAAACTCCACCTCGACAAATAGTAAGATGGAGTTAAGAGCTCTACTTAAAGAGTTCTCTTCCTCTTCGGCGGCCGGGCTATCTCATGATTGAGACCCCTAGCTTTGCGTCCTTGGGTCACCCCAAGTTTGCTATTGTCGGAGAATTAAATTGTTTTTCAAGTTAAGCTGTAACACCGTTTTACTCAACAATATTAAAATTATAATCTGTTTATCTTTACTGTTTTTGTAAACAAAGGTCACGGGGTCGATTATGACATTTCTGCCTTTTACTCTTGTTGCTTATGGCTTGTAATAGCGTTCTCTTGGAACTAACTCTTTAAGGTCGCCCGTAAAAATATGGACCGGAGCACAAAAGCAAGGAATGACCTCGGTGAGGTCGCTCCTTGAAAAATACGGGTCGGGGTGACAAAACTTCCTCTGCGCTAGAATTCTTTGGGGGAATTTTAATCGTATTTCCGGACACATTGGTCCAGGAATTATTTAAAGCAGTCGTGGATCGTTTCTGGAACTTCGTTACTGAAAACTCATAGTTGTATGAATTAGATGCAAGATGATTTTTCGTAAACTGTTAGCGCGTGCGGATTGCGTACTTGCGTGCTGTCACTTGTAAGAATGTCATTGTCATTATAAATATCTCAGCGCAGGCCAGGATATCTTATTTGGTTGCTGCTGCTTTTGTTATTCCAGACAAGGCCTTTTCAAC
>CBDUFN010000248.1:0-4612 GCA_965366475.1 uncultured bacterium
AATTTCAACAGTATCACCATTTTTCAGCTCGGTTTTCAGTGGCACCAGGCGACCATTCACCTTAGCCCCTGAACAACGGTGACCGACATCAGAGTGGACACTGTAGGCAAAATCAATGGGTGTGCTCTGCTTGGGGAGTTCCTTTACATCACCATTCGGTGTGAAAACGTAAACTTCTTCGGGGAATAGATCAACCTTAACCGAAGACATAAACTCGTTGGAGTCCTTGAGTTCCTTCTGCCATTCCAACATCTGCCGCAACCAACCAAAGCGACCTTCATCAGCATGCTGGGCTGAGCGGCCCTCTTTGTATTTCCAATGCGCGGCGATCCCCTCTTCGGCAACGCTATGCATCTCTGCGGTACGCATCTGGACCTCCATACGCTGCCCTGAAGGTCCAATAACCGTAGTATGGAGGGATTGGTACATATTCGCCTTAGGCATGGCGATAAAGTCTTTAAAACGTCCAGGAACTGGTTTCCACGAAGAGTGAATAACGCCGAGCATGGCATAACAATCGCGAACGGTTGGCACGATGATACGAAAAGCTATCAAATCGTGAATTTGATCAAATTCAATTTTCTGCTTAACGATCTTTTTATGAATTGAACAGATGTGCTTTAACCGACCTTGAACCTGACCATCAATGTCATGTTCCTCAAGAATAGACTCAAGGTGTCTTTTAACCGTAGCAACGTACTTGTCACGTTCTCGTCTGTGTTGATCGATCTTCTTTGTCAGGCTTTTGTAAACAGCGGGCTCAAGGTAACAGAGAGAAAGGTCCTCAAGTTCGCTTTTGACCCAACTGATACCGAGGCGATTGGCCAGAGGAGCGTAAATATCGGCGGTTTCCTGGGCGATCATTCTACGTCGATCCTCTGACTGGCTACCCAGAATCCGCATATTGTGAAGTCGATCAGCGAGTTTCACCAGAATGACACGGATATCTCTCGCCATAGCCAGAAGCATTTTGCGAAAGTTCTCAGCCTGTCGTTCCTCACTGGTTTTAAAGGTGATCTTGCTGATTTTGGTCACACCATCAACCATTTCGGACACTTCAGCACCAAAGAGTTCGCGTAATTCAGACTCTGTAGAAAGGGCGTTTTCTATGGTGTCGTGGAGTAAGCCGGTAATAATGGTCGGCACATCCATCCGCAGGCGCGTCAGGATTGAAGCCACCTCAAGCAGATGAGAGGTGTGTGCATCGCCTGAAAGGTGTGTCTGACCGTGATGGACCTTCGCAGAATACAGGTAGGCCTTACGCACAGCATCGAGGTCTGCTTCAGCGTGATAAGAACGAATTGAATCGAGGATGTCGTCGATACGGATCATAACCGACGTCCAGTTGACGTTGTGAATTAAGGTGGAAAGCTCTCTCGATGGCCTTAAGGCCAACAAGAATAGCTAAATAAATCCCCACAAAAATGATGCCGGCCACGAATGGCCGGCATTATCAATTTGGCTTGGCACTTGTAACAGTGACCACAATCTTTGGCTCGCTGCTGTGCCAAAACCGATCAAGTTACTTCCGGGTTGGAATCTCAAACTCAACCTTGCCGGCAGCAATCTCTCTTAAAGCCAGAACAATCTTACGATTGTTGGCCTTATTTTCAATCAGTGGTTGTGATCCCTTATAAAGTTGCTTAGCTCTCTTGGTAGCAACCATAGTCAAAAGGAAACGATTTGGTACAGCCTTCAAACAATCTTCAACAGTAATACGTGCCATTTTTCCTCACTTTAATCAGGCCAGCCTTAAATGACTGGTTAAATATAGACAGAACGTTAAGAATATACGTGTATTGATTCTATTTCAAGCCGAATTCTTCAGGAAGACTTTCGAGCACTTGTTCTGTTCGTGCAGACTCAGTAATCATGATAGCCCTAACCTTCTCAACGGCCTGCTCCAACACATCATTAACGATGAGGTAATCAAACTTGACCGATTCAGCAATCTCACCAACAGCATTTTCCATACGCTTGGCAATGGTTTCCTCATCGTCAGTGTTGCGTGACTCCAATCGACTCAGAAGCTCAGCCATGTTGGGTGGAAGAATAAAAAGGAACACGCCGTTAAGACCACTTTTACGGAGTTGGTCAGCGCCCTGAAAATCTATATCCAGAAGGACATCCGCTCCTGCATCGCTGGCTTGCTGCAAAGTTTTAAGTGCCGTACCGTAACAGTTGCCGTGGACTTCTGCCCATTCAACAAATTCACCGTCCGCAACCATCTTGTCAAAAACTTGTTTCGAAACAAAATGATAATCACGCCCTTCCTGTTCACCTGAACGCATCGCACGAGTCGTATAGGATATCGACTGACGTAGATCAGGAAATAACGTCATAATAGCTCTACATATAGAGGTTTTCCCAGCGCCAGAAGGTGCGGAAATTACATAGAGGAGCCCTTTTCTTTTTACATCTTTCATTTCACGATCCATTATCTAGCTATCACTCAATATTCTGAACCTGCTCTCGAATTTTCTCGAGTTCTGACTTCATGCCAACGACAGCACTGGTCAATTCAGCATCGTTTGACTTTGAACCCATTGTGTTAACTTCACGGTTCAGCTCTTGCACGAGAAAATCCATGCGCCTGCCAACAGGCTCACTGTCCTCGTAGAGTGAACGGAATTGCACCAAATGACTTTTAAAACGCGCGATTTCTTCACTGATATCACAACGGTCGGTAAAGACTGCTATTTCCTGAGCAACCCGCTGAGGATCCATTTCGATCCCCTGCTGCAAGCGAGCAAGACGTTCTGTCAATTTCTCCTGCCATTCGAGGGGAACCTGTGGGGCACGTTCCATAACTTGGGTCAACAGCGTCTCGGCAGACTGTAGACGTGACTCCAGATCCAGTCGAGTCTCTTCCCCTTCGGCCCGTCTCATGGTCAATAACTGAGCCACTCCATTTTCAAGAGCTTCAAAAAGGCAGGCCTGTAAATCCTTCTCATCGACTTCGGCCTCCTTGACCTGAACCACATCTTTCTGGTTCGCGATGTACTCCGCTGTTGTTTCTCCTGCCAGCCCCAGATCTTTGCGCATATCACTCAAGATCTTTTGATAGGCTGTGGCAAGTTCATAATTGACCTGAGGAGCCGCTTGGCTGTCACCCGTCAACTCGTAATTGACATAAACATCAACCTTGCCACGCTTCAAAACTTGACCGAGGCGTTTGCGCAAACTATTTTCCAGGGAAAGAAGACTGCGTGGCATTTTCACAGAAATGTCTGCGTAGCGGTGATTCACCGATTTAAGTTCAACTGACACTGTAAGGCCTTCGCGTTCTGCCTCACCTTTGCCGTAACCTGTCATGCTGTTTAACAAAATAAATTCTCCAAGTAGATACGATGAAAGCTCAGTAAACTGATAGATTATCAGTACGCATTCCTGTTTACCAAGCCCTTAAGAAAAGTTAAAAAGAAAATCTTCACATCAAAAAGCAGATCCCAATTCTCAATATAATAGATATCACACTCGATACGTTTTTCGATAGACGTATCTCCACGCCAACCATTAACCTGGGCCCAGCCGGTGATCCCGGGTTTCACCTGATGCTTAACCATGTAACGCGGGATCTCTTCTCTGAATTGCTCCACAAAAAAGGGCCGCTCAGGACGCGGACCAACAACACTCATCGTGCCCATCAAAACATTAAAAAGTTGAGGCAACTCATCAAGACTGGTCTTGCGCAAGAACGCGCCGAGCTTTGTCTTTCGTGGGTCATCCGCAGTTGTCCATTGTGTCTCTGAGGTATCATCATCAGCCATCCGCATGGAACGAAACTTGAGCATATCAAACGGTTTGTTGCCCATACCAATTCTTGTTTGACGAAATAATATCGGACCCGGAGATGACGCTTTTATTGCAATAGCAATACCCAGCATCAATGGCCCGGCTACCAGCAAAGCGACGATAGATATCAGCAGATCTGATAATCGTTTCATAAATCTAAAGAAGGGGTCGTCCAAAGGAATTTTCCTGATATTTAAAAGAGGGATTCCATCAAACGACTCTATGGATGGCTGCCCAGGAAGATATCTGTTGTAATCAGGGATAATTCTGACTCGTATTCCTGATTCCTCACAGGCTCCGACAATCTTCGCGTACTTGTCATACGCCTTTAAAGGAAGCGCAACGATGACTTCATCAATCTCTTTATTTTCTAGGTGAGTCAGCAAGCTGAGGCAATTACCCAGAACAGGCTTACCTAAAACCAAACCACCTTGTTTTGCTTTGTCATCATCGAGAAAACCAAGAACATTATAACCAAAATCTCTGTGGGTTTTGACTTTCCTCGCAAAATCAACACCAACTGGCCCGGCTCCAATCACGAGTAAATGTTTTTGGTTGTATCCATTTTTTCTCAGATATCGAAGTGTCTTACGAACAACATATCTCTGGACAAGAATCAGGAAATAACCAGCCAAAGCAAAGACTAATGAAACTTCACGAGAATACTGAAGATCTTTATTTAAAAAGAGGACGCTATAGATCGTCACAACGCCCAAAAAATGGGCTCGGGTAAAAGTGATCGCCTCCCTGCGATACAAGCGAGTCCGCATGGGAGTGTAGACATCCATAAAATAATAGGTCAGCAACAACAAGGGCA
>CBDUFN010000249.1:0-4606 GCA_965366475.1 uncultured bacterium
AAGCCAAGGCTGTATTGGCGGTAGGAACCTGTGCTGCTTTTGGTGGTATTCCGGGTGCGGAAAACAATGAAACGGGTTCACGTGGTGTTGTTGACGTTTTTAAAGAACACGGCATCACGACGCCGACGATTAACCTGCCCGGTTGCGCGATACACCCCGACTGGTTTGTCGGCACTCTGGCTGCAATTCTACTCGGTGGCCCTGAGTCAGTTAAAGTTGATCAGCACAGTCGCCCAGAGATGTTCTACAGCAAGCTGATTCATGACAACTGTCCTCTACGCGGACACTTCGATGCCGGTCGTTTTGCTCAGACTTTCGGTGATCCTTATTGTCTTTACAAGTTAGGTTGCAAGGGCCCTGTCACGCACGCCAACTGCCCTGAGAAGAAGTTCAACAGCGGCACGAACTGGTGCATTGATAACCGTCACCCTTGTAACGGCTGTACTGAGCCCGAATACCCCTATATTCAGTCGATGTGGAACACCGTGCCGATTCAGGATGGTACGCCGCCGGCAGCTTTCCCACCGATTTATACGGATCAGACCACTAAACTTGATGTGACACCGGCTTACACCGCTCTGGCTGGACTGGCTGCAGGCTCAGCCGGAATGCGCATTCTCGGCCAGCGCGATAAGAACGAACAGGGCCAAGACAACAGCAAGGAGGAGTAAACGATGGATATCAATCGTCGTAAATTCCTGCAGATCAGTGCTGTCGCGAGTGGCAGTGTGGTCTGCGCCGGGGTAAAGCCGGCCTCTGCGCGTGATCTTCGAGAACCAAACCCTGAGTGGTTTGGAATGCTCAATGACACGACCCGTTGCATAGGTTGCAAGGCTTGCCAGGTGGCGTGTAAAAAAGAGAACAAGCTGCCTATGGAGAGTACTCTAAATGAAGCGGCCAATGTTGGTCGCGAGGTCTATGATGCGCCGCGAGGCTTGTCAGATCGCACCTATACATTGATCAAAATGCAGCAGGCTGAAGATGACGGTAAGGCCACTTTCGTCAAAACGCAGTGTATGCATTGTAGCGAGCCTGCCTGTGCTTCTGCCTGTATCGTTGGGGCTTTAAAGAAGTTGGATAATGGTGCCGTCGCTTACGATTCGCAACTCTGCATGGGGTGTCGTTATTGCATGGTGGCCTGTCCCTTCAATGTGCCTCAATTTGAGTGGCAAAATGCCATTCCTTCGATCAAGAAATGTACTCTTTGTCGTGAAACAAAGCTGAAAGACGGTAAACCTACAGCTTGCAGTACTGCCTGTCCTGCGGGTGCGATAACTTTCGGTAAACGGACCGAGTTGATCAAAATTGCACGTCATCGTATCGAGGGAGATCCCGAGGGTTATCAGGATCACGTTTATGGTGAAAAAGAAGTTGGCGGTACGGGAGTTCTTTACCTTGCTCGGCCGAAAATGCAGTTTGCGTCCCTTGGTCTGCCCGCATTCAAGTACCGCACAGTTGCAGGACTGACAGAGAGCATTCAACATCGAATCTTCCAATACTTTATTCCGCCAATCGCGGTTTATAGCGTCCTCGGGGGAATTATGTATCGCAATCAGAGCCGCAAGAAAAATGGCGGCGAGGAAGGAGGTAGCCATGAATAAAGCGGCCCCTCTACACAATAGTTTTTTTACGCCCAATGTCTGGTTGTTGATTTTCTTTATGGGCTCAGGTGCGGTCTTTGCTTTTTTCCGTTTCTTCTATGGATTTGGCAGTGTTACCAATCTGAACGCGGCTTACCCCTTCGGTATCTGGATCGCTTTTGATGTTGCCTGTGGAGTTGCCCTGGCCGCTGGAGGTTTTACCACGGCGGCAATCGTCGAAATTTTTGGTCGCGACAAGTACCATGCCTTGGTTCGCCCGGCTATTCTGACCGCTTTTATAGGTTATTTTCTGGTTGGTCTGGCTGTCTTTTTCGATCTTGGCAAGTACTACAACATTTGGCATGCGTTGGTTTACTGGAATGGCACTTCGGTGCTCTTTGAGGTTGCCTGGTGCGTCATGCTCTATCTGACCGTACTTGGAATTGAGAATATTCCGGCGGTTGTTGAACAGTTCAAGGGCCGGGTGAACTTGCCTGGGCAGCTGGCTTCGTTTAACAAGCCTTCAGAATGGCTGCTTGGTAAGGCGGATAACATCCTTAACCGGACCATGGCTTTCTTTGTTATTGCCGGTGTCGTGCTCTCTTTTGGTCATCAGTCGTCGCTTGGCACCATGATGCTGATTGCCCCTTACAAGCTGCACGATCTCTGGTACACGCCTCTGTCGCCACTGCTCTTTTTAACCTCGGCGGTCAGCGTTGGCTTGCCTATGGTTATTTTCGAAGCGTCGTTGGCAACCGTGCTCTTCAAGCGTAAACCGGAAACGGAGCTGCTTGCTGATATTGCCAAGTACATCCCTCTTTTCCTTGGTACTTATCTGCTTTTGCGGATCGGTGATCTGGCTTATCGTGGTGTTCTGGCACAGGCTTTTGATGGCAGTGTGCAGGGCAATTCTTTTCTGGTCGAATTCGCTCTCTTTGCGGTTCCTTATTTTCTCCTTAAGCGACGTAAGATTCGTGGCGATGCACTGAAACTTTTCCTTTGTGCGTTGTCAGTCATTTTGGGTGTCGTTCTGAACCGCTTCAATGTCTTCTTGATCGGTATGGACATGGGCCCGGAGTTTAATTACTTCCCATCGGTCGGCGAGTTTGCTGTGACCTTCGCCTTTTTGGCCTTTGGTGTTTTCCTCTACAGGTTGGGTGTTAATTACTTGCCGATCCTTGAAGAACAGTAAAACAACTTAGTTCAACAGCCGGTTTTTCCGAACTCTCTCCCGGAATGATCCGCTTTTCCAGGACCCGTCAATTGGCGGGTCCTGATTTTTTAGTACGACTTTGTATACGTCACGCTGTGTGACTTTCATAAAGAGCCATGAGCCTGATTTGTCGTTACTCTCTTCGTATACAATCTTCTCCTGGAGCTTGACTCGTAAATATGTCGTCACGTAGACTAAACCTCGATGGTCAGTATCATCTGATCGGCCAAAATCCCAACCGAGGTTTCCCCCTGATGCGGACAACTCAGGCGCCAACCAGCGCCGCAGCAGAAACGTCCACCTGGCGCGCTCTCAGCCGGGCGGAGATAGATCTTTTTGTGCGTTCCATGATGACTGCTTATGAAGTGGTCGGCGTGCAGAAGAAGCATGGTCGTATGACTATGGATAAGGTCGAAGATCCTGCTGATCTCTGTCTGGAGTTTTCACCCCAGGTCCATTCACCCAAAAAGTTCTTGTTTCCGAATTGGCAGAAACTGTTTCGGTTCAGCCTTGGCGGCAAGGTGCATCTCGAAGCTGATAAGGCTGCTGTTCCCCGTGTTATCTTCGGTATGCATCCATGTGACTTGCATGCGGTCAAGGTTCTCGATGACTGCCTCTTTGAGGGCGAGGCTGACAGTGTCTATCGCTCTAAGCGTGAAGCCACTTTGTTGATCGGTGTTGATTGTCTGCCCGATGAACATTGTTTTTGCAGTAGTGTCGGTACAGATCGAACCGCCAGCGGCTTTGATCTCTTTTTCCATCGCTCCTCCGAAAGCTATTTGGTGCAGTCCGGGTCTGATCGTGGTGAAGCTCTCTTGCGCCGCCATGCTCCACAGGTTGCCCGACGTGATGAGGAAGCTCCGTTGCCGTTACAGGTAAAACCTTGTGAACAGCAACTTGATTTTGCCGTCGATGCCCTTGCCCCATTGCTTGGTGATGTCTATGACCATCATCTCTGGCAGGAGATCGGTGACCGTTGTCTTGGCTGCGGAGCCTGTACCTTGCTTTGTCCGACTTGTTACTGCTTTAACGTTGAAGATAAAATGGACAACGACTTAGCCGGTGGTGAACGCGTTAGAACCTGGGATTCTTGCCAATTTGACCATTTTACCCGGGTTGCGGGCGGTCGAGATTTCAGGTCCGGTCAGGCTGATCGCCAGCGACACAGGTTCTTTCGCAAGTACAAATATCTCTGGGAAAAACATGAACGCACAGCCTGTGTCGGCTGTGGCCGCTGCAGCAGAGAATGCCTGGCTAACATTGCGCCGGTCAACGTACTTAATCGGCTCTTTGTTGAAGAAGCCAGTCCGGAGCTCAAAGCGCTGCCTGCCAACGAATATCACCCCGATATGGTGGAGATCGTCTCTGTGGAAGATCTTACCAGTCAGGATAAGTTGTTTCGTTTGAGACTGAATCGTTCAATTGGTTTTGAACCCGGCATGTTTGTAGCTATCTCTATCTTCGGTCTTGGTGAAGCACCCTTTACCATCGCTTCCTCTCCTGTTGATGATCTGCACCTCGAGGTGGTAGTGCGTGCTAAAGGTGCATTGACAAGAGCCTTGCACCGTTTGCAGCCTGGAGACAGCGTCGGCATTCGTGGGCCTTTTGGGCATGGCTTTCAGCTCGACAATTTTGTCGGACGTGATGTCCTCTTGGTTGCCGGTGGTCTGGGTCTGGTCACTTTAAGATCTTTGCTCGTGAGTATGCTCTCCGCACGTCACGATTTCGGCACAATCCAGTTGCTGTATGGTGCACGTAACATGGACCACATGCTGTTTCAGAAAGAATTGCTCGGATGGCATGGCAGTCATCT
>CBDUFN010000250.1:0-4600 GCA_965366475.1 uncultured bacterium
CCTGCTGCAGGCACGGCAGCAGACCGCCATGCTGACAACGTTCAATGAAGCAGACATGTCATGGGTTAAAAAGATCCGCGGTCGGCATCAGGAGCAGTTCACCAAGAAGCATGGAATCAAGCTTGGCATGATGTCATTCTTCGTCAAAGCCAGCATCGAAGCTCTCAAAGAGTTCCCTGCCATGAATGCTCGCATTGATGGCACAGATGTTGTGTATCAGCACTATTACGACGTTGGCATCGCCGTTGGCACCGACCGTGGCTTGGTGGTTCCCGTTCTACGCGATGCCGACCAGTTAACCTTTGCAGAAATTGAGCAACAGATATCAGATCTTGCATCCAAAGCCAATGCCCGCAAGCTGACCCTGGCAGACCTCGAAGGAGGCACATTTACCATCACCAACGGTGGTATTTACGGTTCATTACTGAGCACCCCAATCATTAATCCGCCACAATGCGGAGTGCTTGGGATGCACTCAATTCAAGATCGACCTGTGGTCAGAGACGGTGAGATTGTTATTCGACCAATTATGAACCTTGCGTTGAGTTACGACCATCGTCTTATTGATGGCCGAGAAGCTGTCGGTTTTCTCAAGCTGATCAAAGAATACATTGAGGATCCTTCCGAGCTATTCCTCGAGCTCTAGAAGAATTTTTCCAGGAGTAATACATGAGTGAAACATATGACCTGATCATCATTGGCGGTGGTCCTGGCGGTTATGTCGCAGCAATCCGTGCGGCCCAGCTCGGTTCGAACGTTGCTGTCATCGAAAAGCGCAAAGCTCTCGGTGGCACATGCCTCAATGAAGGCTGTATCCCGAGTAAGGCGTTGCTTGATTCGAGCGAACTCTTTGTTCAGGCTCGAGACAAATTTGCCGGACACGGCATTCTGGTGAGCCCACCCACACTTGATATCGACAAGATGATGAAACGAAAACAAGATATCATCACACGCTTAACCCGCGGCATTGCCAGCCTCTTCAAAAAGAACCAAGTCACACTGATCACAGGTACAGGCCGCCTCGGAGCCCCTGCAACAGATGGCTCTTTGCAGGTCGTAGCAACCACAGACGATGGCGAAGAAATCCTGCAAGGCAAGCGCGTGCTCCTCGCTACAGGGAGTGTTGCAATCGATATTCCGGGCCTACCTCAGGACGGAAAGAGTGTCGGCCAAGCGCGTGACGCACTAGAATACACAGCCGTGCCTGAGCATCTGGTGGTTATTGGTGGTGGCTACATTGGTCTTGAGCTCGGTTCCGTCTGGCTTCGCCTGGGAGCCAAAGTCACCGTTGTAGAGATGCTTGAGCAAATGCTGCCAACGACAGACCAGGAAGTCACGGCCGCCCTCTTGAAAAGTCTGCAAAAGCAGGGGATGACGATCCATGCTGGCACCAGAGTCTCAGCTATGGAACAAACAGACACAGGCGTCTCCCTAAGCCTTGAAGGCAAGGTCAACTCAGTTTTGACCTGTGACAAAGTTCTTGTAGCTGCCGGCCGCAGACCATGCATTGAAGGACTGGGCCTTGAAGAAGCAGGGGTCAAGCTGGATGAAACCAAGCGAATTTCAGTCGATTCCAACTATCAGACCAGTGTGCCAAACATCTATGCAATCGGAGATCTCATCCACGGTCCCATGCTGGCGCACAAAGCAATGGATGAAGGTGTTGTCCTTGCGGAAACCTTGGCCGGTGAGCATCCTGCCGTCGACTACAATCTGATCCCCGGAGTTGTTTATACACACCCTGAGGCAGCGTCCATAGGCATGACGGAAGAACAGCTTAAGTTGAAAGAGACTCCTTACAAGGTTGGTCGCTTCCCATTCATGGCCAGCGGCCGGGCTCGCGCCATGGATAACGTTGATGGCTTTGTCAAAGTTCTTGCTAATCCGGACAGTGGGAAACTCCTTGGCGTTCACATCATAGGGCCCTGCGCTTCCGAATTGATCAGCGAAGCCGTAACCATCATGTCTTTCGATGGCAGTGTCGAGGATATCGCTCTGACCATGCACGCTCATCCTACGCTAAGCGAGGCCTTCAAAGAAGCCGCACTCGGGGCCATCGATAAGGCTGTTCACGCCTGAGTGGATTATCTTTAAATAAACGCTAGTAAACGTAAAAGAGGGCGCCTGAAAGGCGCCCTCTTTTACGTTTAAAACGGCCAGCATCGGGTACCACACTAATCAACCAACTGAATCTCAATGGTTTCGTCGTTGGCACGGTCATTGTAACACTACATCAATGGCAAGCGGGGTTCTAGCAAACAAAGGAGAGATAAGATGCTGAAACTATTGAGGCCTTTATGGCCTGGACAGTGCGAAAAATGTACACAACGAACCCTCGTCAGACCCCGCTACCTGGACGACACTCAAAAACCGATACAAGTGTGTGTCACCTGTGTGCCAGTTGATAACGGTGACATGACTCACTAGAGCAGAAAATTAACCCAATCAAAATCTCGAAGCTAGGGATCTCATGAAAAAAAGTATCGTAACTCAATGTGATGAACCAGCGGTAAGAACTTATGTTTGAAGTAACCATATTGCTTGCATTGCTGGGATTGATTCTGTGGTTCATTGTCGCCAAAGAGCAATCGTCTACGTCACGCAGACAATCTTTCATTAACCTCTCGGCGGAGTCGAGGCCTCCGGCCAAGAACATTAACAATAAAGATCGGGCCTAACACCCTCTGATCAGAAAGAATTGAGACGCCTCAAGAAAGCCTTAAGGAGTCCGTAATTACGGCGATTAAACTTAAAAGCCAATCGTGGCAAGTCAACAAGATCTGGCTGGTCCTGCTCCTCCGGTAGCGCACTGACCATTTCCAGATGGCTGCCAGGTTCAATAATTTCACTGAACTCACCCTCAAGTGTCGCCAGATTATCCTCAGTCAGCGGCTTATTAAGTCGGACCACAAAAGTCGTTCCCACCCAACGGCTCGAGTGATAAATTCGATAAAAGTCATGAATGACCTGCGCTGCCTCAAAAGGGTCACGGGTAATCGTAAAGAGACTGAAATCTTCACCAGAGATCAATCCTTTCTTAAGTAACACGTCCTTGATAAATTTTAACCAGGGCTCCCAATAGCTACCATCATCATCGTCGATTAGAACCAATGGGACTGGTGGGTTTTTACCAGTCTGAATCAGAGTCAACGTTTCCATTGCCTCATCCATTGTCCCAAAACCACCAGGGAAAAGCGCAACGGCATCGGCTTCTTTCAAAAAAGCCACCTTACGGTTAAAGAAATATTGATAAGTAATCGTGTGCCCGCTGTTCTCCATGACCGGGTTGGTTCCCTGCTCAAAGGGCAGTCGAATATTGACAGCGAAAGAGTTGTCTGCACCAGCACCCTCGTTACCCGCCTGCATAATCCCCGGGCCGCCACCAGTAATCACCATATATCCAAGTCTCACCAACTGTCTTGAAAAGGTTACGCACTTTTGATAGCTCTCCGCACTTGGGTCGGTTCGAGCTGAGCCAAAGATCGTCACCTTTTTGCGTTCACGGTAGGGGCCAAACATTTTGCTGGTATAACGCATCTCTTTCATGGTTGTACGCAACATCTTCAGATCTGCAAGATAATCATTTTCCTGACCGGTCTTTAACGCGCTGATCATCATTTCCCGAATAATCTCAGGGTGATGTACCTCTGCCATTGAGAGGGCTTCATCAAGCAGAGCGTCAAGAGCTCCATTGGTTTTCTTGAAATTGATATCCATAGTGCAATCCTTCACAGAAGTTAAAGCTGAATGGTGAACGTCTATTCTATCACGTCTTTTTCCGGTGAGTGTAGTATTTGACCATCACCAACTCGATCAAGAGCGATCCAAAGCCCACGCAGTGTCGCTGCCGGATAGCGCTCAGCAACACGCTCATATTCGCTTCGTAACTGGCGATCCAGTGTTCGTAATTGCTCACATTCGTCAGGAGACATTTTGTCTTCAATCCTGTCACAGAAAAAGGTAATGCAATTGTAAGGACGTCTTTCAACCGGAAGCACACAACCCACCTTGCCAAGATAAGGGCAAGTGTTATTAAGATCAGGGGCTGGGGGATCCTCATTCTCGAAAAGATAAGCGAGCAGGTTGGTCAAAGTTATATGGTGCCGACCACAACCGCAGCAGGTGCCATCACAACCGGTGCAGGAAGCAACGCCTCCAGCCTTACAAAAGAGCTTATCCAAAGCAGCTTGCGTTAAATGAATCAAAGCAAGACGCTCTTTGAGCCATTCTCTCTCAAGATCGTTAAGAGCGGCCACCTCACACTTAAGTTTCTGCAGGAGCTGTGGCCAATCAAGTTTAGTTTTATGAAGCGATTCAGTCATATCGTAAAAAGAAACGGCACCAGGCGATCTGCGCTGGTGCCATTATCAGTCTGAGGTATAAAAAGTGGTCGGAGAGAACCGTAAGCCGGGTTTTGTCCCTTGCAGCGGTTACCCCCTGCAAGATGGCAATCATTCCTCTAGGACCGCCGTTGCCGACGGCCTCAAGCAGCCTGACCCGGGAGTCTCGGACGGGCCATCCTCAAATACTCCCCTATTTGGCCTTGCTCCGGATGGGGTTTACCGAGCTACCAACGTCACCGTTGGCACTGGTGAGCTCT
>CBDUFN010000251.1:0-4561 GCA_965366475.1 uncultured bacterium
CCTCCCCGGTAAATACCTTCTATCCCGACTCGTTTGATGGCAACGGCCTGACTTGGAGAGTAGGGCCCGAATGTTGTAATCGACTTCCCTTCAGAGAAGAGTTCTCGCAGTCGAACAAAGAACGCCTCCGCAGCATCGCGAGCAATGGTGTAATCAACCGGGATTGTGCCGCGCTGCTCGACAACCTGATCAGGAGTGTAAAGCCTTAGAATGTTTTCAAATCGAGGACTGGTGAACCAGTCGCGAGTTCGTTCAACTTTTTCAGCAAAGGTACTCATGATTCCCTCCCGGCGGGTAATGTGTCCAGGTTTTCGGTGATACGTACACCATTGTTTTTAAAAGCTTCTGTGTATTTCTTGATTCGTTCCTTGGCTACGGCCAGATCATGATTGTTCAAGTTGATATTAAGTAGATCGATATACCAAGGTGCTTTGACCGTATCGAGAACGTAGGCTTCGACGATGGCTCGCGCAATCGGTAGTGTGGTCGTTTTTGAGTTGTCATAAACGTCCCGGTTCCCGGCAGCCAACAGCTTATCGTATTCTTCTTCGAGGAGACGGGAGAAGATCTCGACACTAAAAACATCTCCCGCGTTCAAACCGCTTTCAGCATCATCTTCTGTCAGGGCGGCTCCCTTGTGAATCCACTCCCAGAGAATACTCAAGCGGATTTCCCCTGTGGCCATATCTTCCATCAGGTAGAGAATGTCATCATTACCAAAGAAGTCTGCAGGTTTCAGCGCTGCTGCCTGAAGGCCCTGACCAAAAGCGTTGCCATACTGGAGCGCGACGCTCAACAGATTGCGTGCACCGCGTACGGTACGTGGAGCCGGTTCGAGTAGAGTCAGGCCAGCAGCATCTTCATCGGTATAGCCGAGGGGTGGGAAATCTCTGCCGAGTTGATTGGCCTCACCGACAGCCTCCCAGACCGGGCGGAGAATATGAGCCATTTTCCAGTGAGCAATCCATTTGCCACTGGCGCCTTCCTGTTGTTCTCGAACGGCACCGGCCTTGGCTTTTTTCATGCTGTTGGCGACGCCTTCTTTCGAGCCTACCGGTATGTTTGGTTCCATGCCCCCTTGCCACAGAGCATAGTTGCCGTTGGCATCAGGAGTGTTGACCGCCCGACGGACACGGTCTTCGTAATTGCGCATGTAGCCGTAGGTCATCACAATCGATTCAATGTTGGGATTAACGAAGTCAGAATCCCAGCAGTTGGCATCAGAGACACTGTTGATGTAGTCCCAGCGGCCGGTATTGAATCCGGCGAAATGTAAGCCTAGGGCTGCGCGAATTTCCATCAGCTGAAAAGTCTGTTCTAGCTGCTCCACCAATACGTAGGCTTTGATCGTGCCTTCTGCCAGATCTAAATGCCCTTCCAAAGAAGAGAGCATGCGGTTCCAGAAGCCGGCTTCTTCTGCGGTCTGAATTTTAGGGAGGTAAAGGACGATCGAAGAACCGGCCTCAAGGAGTGTTTTATGGTTGTTGACCACATAAAGAGTCATGTCAACGATTGAAGCCGAGAGCGATTCCCCATTTAACCGAACATGGCGATCATCCAGGTGCAGACCACGGGCGCGGAAAATCTTGGTGGTGAAATCAAGTTGGCTGCGCCAATCTTTAATGATTTCATGGCCGAAGAAGTCTTGCGCCCAGGCATTCATCTCAAGTGAAACAGCTTCGGCCACTTCGAGAAAAAGCGGGTCGCGAGCAATGGCGAGTTTGAGACTCACCTGATTGTCCAGCGACATAGTTGTGATCTGTCCCAGGGCATCTTCGCCGTCAAACATCCAGCCGTCAGCTCCTGAGAGTAGGGCATAGGCGACATTTCTCAAGTTTGCTTTAACTGGAGAATTTGGTTTGGCCGCCGGGCCAGTGCCCTGTAACCACTGACGTTGCAGATCGTGCGGAATGACCGCACCGACAAATTTGCCATCGCGTGCATCTTGTACCTTGATGCCGGTTCCCTTTATCTCTGATTCGGGATCGAGAAACGTAATGGGAGTGCAAGATTCAATGCGTGCAGCTCGACGCTGGGTGCGTTCAATCATCAAGCGTTTTTGTTCTGCACTGTGTTGTGCCATGAAAGAGAGTGCTGCAAGTGCTTCAGGTGTGTAAATGTTGGAATATTGCTCGGCGAGATCGTCCCTGATTTGCAGATTCACGCCTGCGTTGGTCGTTGCTGTCGTGCTCATCGGTGTCTCCCTCCTGAACGGTGAAAATGATTCACCGGATATGCGATTATCGTTAAGGGTTATTTATGACTATTTTAGTCAGTTAATAATTTTTTACCTTTCAGGTCAATATATTTTTTTGCATATATGAAGATTTCTTTACTGCATTAACGTCGACAGTTTGCTCCTTTTGGCTTGAACGTTGTGTTTTGAGAGTTTCAGGATATCGTAAATTCGCACATAAGAAAGGGACCGGGGGCAGCAAAATAGAAATATTCGTTGATGATCTCTGCAATGGAGACGTTTAGCTGTTTGTAAAACACAAAGGGGTCATTTATGTCCTGTAGCATTGCGTTATCGTCGAAAAAAGTTTTGCACGTGACAAAGAATCCGACGTGAGGTAGAAGAGTGACATCCACCCTTTTACAACGATTTCACGGGGATCAGCCTACTGGCCGCTCCCTGTATTTTAAGGAAAAACATGATTCATTTAACCAACATCACACGACAACATGGCAACCATGTTTTGTTTAAAAACGCGAGTTTTCAAATTACAGCCGGCAGTCGGAGTGGCCTGGTTGGCGCAAATGGAGCGGGTAAGTCGACGATCTTCAGGTTGATTACTGGTGAGGAAAATCTCGACGCGGGTGAAATCAGCTGTAATAAGAAAACTGTGATCGGTTACTTTTCTCAGGATGTGGGAGAGATGGCCGGCCAGTCGGCACTGGCAGAAGTGATGGCGGCTTCTGCACGGACCATGCAACTTGGTGAAGAGATCAAAGCCATGGAAGCTGCAATGTGCGAGCCGATGGACGATGATGCTCTGGCGACTCTCTTGGAGAAGTACGGTGATGCTCAAGAGGAGTTTGAACATCGCGGCGGCTATGATCTCGAAAATCGGGCGCAAGCTGTTTTAACCGGTCTCGGTATTGGTCCAGAAGATTACATCCGGCCGGTGGAGAGTTTTAGTGGCGGTTGGAAGATGCGCATTGCCCTGGCAAAGATCTTGACCATTAATCCTGATGTCTTGCTTCTCGACGAACCGACCAACCATCTCGCTGTCGAATCGATCGGTTGGTTGGAAAACTGGTATCGTAGAGGTTGGTCAGGGCACGATTACCACTTACGGCGGCAACTATGATTTCTATTTACGTGAGCGAGAAGTTCGCCGTGAGCAGTTGCTTGCCAGTCACCGACGTCAGCAGGAAATGCTTGCCAAAGAAGAGGATTTCATCGCTCGCTTTGCGGCGAGAGCCTCGCATGCAGCACAGGTC
The DNA here is from genome assembly GCA_965366475.1 of uncultured bacterium. Lineage (GTDB taxonomy): Bacteria > Desulfobacterota > Desulfuromonadia > Desulfuromonadales > BM103 > M0040. The sequence continues at coordinate 3,448 of CBDUFN010000251.1, forward strand.
CAGTCACGAGTTAAAAAAATCGAAAAAATTGAACGGATCGAGATTCCTCCAGAGCAAAAAGTTATCAAGTTTGAATTTCCCGAACCGCCTCGCTCCGGAGATGATGCTGCGAAAGTAGAAAATCTAGCCAAGATTTGGCCCGTTGAAAATGGTTCAGATAAATCAGTTTTTGGCGGCGTTTCAGGGTTAGTCCGGCGTGGTGACAAGGTCGCTGTGGTCGGAGTCAACGGTGCAGGTAAATCCACTTTTCTGAAATGTCTTGCCGGCCAAACGGAGCCGACTTCAGGAACTGTGACAATCGGTGCCAATGTTAATCTTGGTTACTTCAGTCAACACTCAATGGACTTACTTGAGCCGAAAAAGAGTGTCTTTGAAACTGTTCAAGATGTGATGCCAATGGCTTCGATCGGTGTTATTCGTAATCTCTGTGCAGCATTTCTGTTTCAGGGTGATGATGTCGATAAGCGTATAGATCGACTCTCCGGTGGTGAAAAAAGCCGGCTGGTCCTGGCGATGCTTCTGGCTCGACCTATCAACTTTTTGGTGCTTGATGAACCGACCAACCATCTTGATATTCAGTCCCGCGAGGTCTTGCTTGATGCTTTGAAGAATTTCGCTGGCACCGTTATTCTCGTAAGCCATGATCGGCACTTTTTACGATCACTGGTTTCTCGGGTTTTTGCGATTGATCATGGCGAGATGATTCCTTATGAGGGGGATTATGATTATTATTTGCAGAAGAGTGGACATGAAAATTACTGATCGTTAACAAGCCCTCGGGACTATTGCTGGTGGCTTTTTTGTGACTGACTAAGGTGAGCCTCTATACTTGGGTGCATACACTCACCGACTACTAAATGTCCTAAGGTGATGTAAGAAAGAGTTGCGAGAGGATTCATAGTAACTGCTCTCATAGTGGCTTTGCGAGATGACTGTTCATCGTGATTTATGGGACTTTTCGTTCATCCTGAAGATTGATTGGCAAACGAAGAATGACGGTTGTCCCTTCCCCTTTTTTACTCTCGACGTTTATCTTGCCGTGATGCTGTTCAACAATATTCTTTACAATCGCCATCCCGAGTCCAACTCCGAACCCTTTGGTTGAAAACAGGGG
>CBDUFN010000252.1:0-4523 GCA_965366475.1 uncultured bacterium
TTTTGTTGACGCTATAAGATACTTTTCTTAACTCATTTTTTTTGTAGTTGGTCAGCCACTGATTTGACTTCGGCTCGAACTTCATCTGGAAGATTTCCCTGACCCATCAGTCGCTCTATCTGCTCCGAGGCCTCCTTGCGCCAACCGTTGGCCATATAAACTTGAGCGATGCGTAATAGCCAGCGTGGATTGTCTCTTTCTTGACGTAGAGCTCCTTTGAATGATTCGAGGGCCCTGTCAAAGTTTTGTCCACGACGCAACCAGTACTCTGCGAGTAAGGGGTGAGCCCCACCGCCACAGCCACCACCAGGCATGCGTAACAGCAAGGCTTCCGCTTCATCGAAACGTTCTGATTGCTCCAACAGTTGAGCGCAGAGGGCAATCAGACCTGGATCCATAATCCCTTCTTCTACCGCTTTTAGCCCGGCGGCCAAAGCAGGCTCCAGCTCTCTTCTCTGAGCATGTACTTCGGCAAGACGTGCCCAGGAGTAGCCGACAAAACGCTGTGAGGAAAGGTTCTGTTTGAGTGCTTTTTCGAGCTCGTCGATTCGTCCAGTAGCAACTAATATTTCAACGAGCGCATCGAATGCCGGGAAGAGGTCTGGCTCAATCGTCAAGGCTGCCTGAAGATCTTTATAAGCTTTCTTGAGTTGATCATTGCGAATCATCAGGGAGCCGCGCTCAAAAAGAAAGAGTGCGTTGCGTTCCGTTTCCGGAACCTCTTTGAGTAATTCCATTGCCCGTTGATCTTCGCCGTCTTGTGTGGCCAACCAGGCCTGACGAAAAGGCATACCCGCATTCATATAGCGTTCTGCCAGTTCTGGAGGCATCGTGGCCAGCAGGAGTTCCAAGCGAGCTTCTTCATCGAGATCCATATCTTGAGGCTCTACTGAAGGGCCTGTCGCTGTCGCGCAACTGTTGCAACCGGCATGGACGGCAGGACCATCATCAAGCTCATCCTCTTCAGGAGGTAAGGTGCCTTGATCAAGAGAAGCCAGAGCCTCTTCTGCGCGCTTAAGCAGGTCTTTTGAACACGCTTGCTCAAGTGCCAACTGATAGTCCTCACGGGCACGCAGAAGGTTTCCTGATTTATGAGCCCAAGCGCCCTCATCAAGGTTGATCTTTGCCAGCGCATCGCCGGCTTGCTGTTTCCACGTCGTGATTTCTGTTTGAAGGCTTTCGTCAAGATCATCATGATCAAGACTTTTTGATGCGCGCAATAATCCGGCCCAATCTTGCTGCGCATGGCACTGGCGCATTTCGTCAATTGGATCTTTCTTGCCGAACATTTTCTTTAAAAAACTCATAAGTTGATAGCCTCTCGGGGGATTTTTTTGAGTGATTGAACCTCTTCACGAAGAAAGAGTCAACCATGTAAGCCAAAAACTTTATCCGATACGTCGAAAAGCAGGCAAAATGCAGCTGTTGCTGAAAGGTTAAGTGAAGGACTGGTTGGATGTCCTTGAGCTCCGAACCTTGCCCCAAAGGCGTAGATGGTGTATAAGCCGATGATTCAAACTTACTTTTAACCAGGATTTAAATCTATGAGCGAAGACACTAAAAAAATCATCTACTCGATGATGGGCGTTAACAAGAACTACAACAGCAAGCCTGTTATCAAGGATATTTCACTTTCCTACTTTTACGGAGCCAAGATCGGTGTTCTTGGACTGAACGGTTCCGGTAAGTCGACCTTGCTCAGGATCATGGCCGGTATCGATAAAGATTTCAACGGCGAGACGACTCTCTCCGATGGCTACAGCGTCGGTTACCTCGAGCAGGAGCCGTTAGTTGATTGTGAAAAAACGGTTCGTGAAGTCGTCGAGGAGGGTGTGCAGGAAACGGTTGACCTTCTCAAAGAGTTCGAGGAAATCAATGCGGCTTTTGCTGACCCCGATGTTGATATGGAAAAGCTCTGTGATCGGCAAGCGGTGGTTCAGGATAAACTTGATGCGCTGGATGCCTGGGAGCTTGATTCGAAACTCGATCTCGCGATGGACGCTCTTCGCTGCCCTCCGGCAGATACGGTTGTTGGAGTTCTTTCCGGTGGCGAGAAACGGCGTGTTGCTCTCTGTCGCCTCCTGCTGCAGAAACCGGATATCCTGTTGCTCGATGAGCCCACCAACCATCTTGATGCCGAAACTGTCGGCTGGTTGGAGCAACATCTGCAACGCTACGAAGGGACCATTATCGCGGTCACTCACGATCGCTACTTTCTGGATAATGTGGCTGGTTGGATCCTTGAACTTGATCGTGGTCACGGTATCCCGTGGAAGGGCAACTATTCGAGCTGGCTGGAGCAGAAGCAGGAGCGCTTGCGTAAAGAAGAGAAATCAGAAAGCAATCGACAGAAAACTCTGCAGCGAGAGCTTGAGTGGATTCGCATGAGCCCCAAAGCGCGTCATGCCAAGGGTCAGGCTCGGATTAACTCCTATGAGAAACTCCTTGGCCAAGACGCTGCTGATCGTGAAAGTGAAATGGAAATTTACATTCCACCAGGACCACGTCTTGGCAATATTGTTGTCGAAGCAAAAGACGTTGCCAAGGGCTATGATGATAAATTGCTCTACGAAAACTTGAATTTCATGCTTCCACCTGGCGGCATTGTCGGTATTATTGGGCCCAATGGTGCAGGTAAAACCACCTTGTTCCGAATGATTACAGGTCAGGAACAACCTGATAGTGGTAGCTTCAAGACCGGCGACACTGTCAAGCTGGCCTATGTTGATCAAGATCGGCCTCTTGATGGCGACAAGACTATTTTTGAAGAGGTGACCGGCGGTCAGGAACAGATGATGCTTGGCAATAAATTGGTCAACTCGCGCGGTTATGTGGCACGCTTTAACTTCTCCGGAGGAGATCAGCAGAAGAAGGTTGGTGTTCTGTCCGGTGGCGAACGTAATCGTGTTCATCTCGCCAAAATTATGCGCGAAGAGTCAAACGTTCTGTTACTTGACGAACCGACCAACGACCTCGACGTCAACACCTTGCGTGCCCTTGAAGAGGCTTTAGAGAACTTCGCTGGCTGCGCTGTCGTTATTAGCCACGACCGTTGGTTCCTCGATCGTATCGCCACCCATATCCTTGCTTTCGAAGGCGATTCACAAGTGGTCTGGTATGAAGGCAATTATTCAGAATATGAAGAAGATCGTAAAAAACGTCTCGGCAAAGACGCTGATCAGCCCCATAGGATTCGTTATCGTAACCTTACCCGGCAATAGGGGCTTTGAAGGCTCGGAACAATTATAAAGTGAAAAAGTAAAGGCAGGCTCTCGAATGAGCCTGCCTTTACTTTTTTAGTTTTGATCACACAGGGTCTGTCTTAAATATCTAAAGTGTTTCGTGCCCCTCGTCGTTGACAGTGTAAATTTCATGGTACTGAAGCCTGTCTTTACGCCAACATTTCAAAAAAATGCCAATTTTAAGTTCTGCCCTAAAGATCATAACCTATGGTGCATTGACCTTAAGTCTACCTACTTTAGAAAGTAGCAGGTATCCAGTTATCCCAGCCAATAATGAAGCACCAAAAACCCCTATCTTGGCTTGAGAAATCAACTCTGGTCTGTAAAAGGCCAAGTTAGTTATAAATATCGACATGGTAAAACCGATCCCCCCAAGAATGCCTACGCCAAATAAGGCCGTCCAAGAAGATTCTTTAGGCAAGTCAGCCAGGTTCAACTTTACAGCAAGCCAGGCCAACAAGAATATCCCAACGGGCTTGCCAACAAAGAGACCCAAAACGATGCCTATTGTTACTGGCTGAGAAAAAGATGCTTGCAAATCAGTCCAGCCTAATGGAATTCCGGCATTCGCCAGTGCAAAAACAGGCATAACACCAAAAATAACCCATCTGTGCATCTCATGCTCCATTCGTTGTAGTGGGCTGAGGGCATCATGGCAAACTGTTTCCAAAGCCAAGAGGGTACCGATTTTTTTCTGGTCAGCAAAAGGGCCTTCCTCTTGACGTAGCTTTCTATAACGTTTCAGCAACTGGTCGGCTTTATCTAAAAATTGTTGTCTTGGATAACGTGTTGTGACCGGGATTGTGGAGCCGACCATGACTCCGGCAATAGAGGGGTGAATCCCAGACTTCAGCATAGCAAACCACAAAAAGATGCCGATTAGAGCATAAAAAGCCGGGTGCTGAACTTTTAAACGATTACCAATAAATAACAGCAACCAAAAACAGCCGGCAATAATGATGCAAATATAGGATATCTTTCCACTATAAAACAGGGCGATAATCACAACCGCTCCCAGGTCATCGACAATGGCCAAGGCGGTCAGAAAAATCGCCAAACTCCGTGAAATACGGTTGCCGAGCAAAGCTATTATCCCCAAAGCAAAGGCAATATCTGTCGCCATGGGGATCCCCCATCCCTTCGCCGCGGGAAGATCAGGAACAATCAGATAGTAAATCAACGCTGGAGCGATCATTCCACCGAGAGCTGCAAAAGCAGGGAGAGCCGCTTTACGCGCTGTCGCCAATTCCCCTGCCAAAAATTCACGTTTCAACTCCAAGC
>CBDUFN010000253.1:0-4444 GCA_965366475.1 uncultured bacterium
GTAGCGTACAAAGCGGCCTACAGAGAAAGATACTGTCCGCACGATGGACACATCCAGAAAACCTTCATCTGACCCTGCATTTCTTCGGTGAAATTGAGCAGGAAACCCTTGAAAAGATCAAGGTTTCTGTGCTATCCGTTAAAGACTGTCAACGGCCTTTCCTGGTCGCGGTTAAAGGTCTTGGAACCTTTCCCACCCCACGTCGGCCTCGAATCATCTGGCTCGGCCTGAAACCCAGGGATCAGCTCAGCCACCTACACAGTGCAATACAGAGTTCATTGCGGCAGGCTGGAGTAGCAATAGAAACAAGACCTTACTCGCCGCATTTAACCATTGCCCGGCTGGGACCGCACGCTCAAGACCTGACCACGCTGGTCAGTGAAGCCGGCCAAAAAACGATTGGTCAGCTTCACGTTAACAAGCTGGTTCTGTTCGAAAGTCGCCTGCATCAGGACGGGGCACAACACATTCCGTTACTAACGGTGAACCTTAATGATGAAAATAATGATATCAGCGAAACAAACTAACATTTTTATTGTGGGCACTGCCCTACAAGGAGGGAACACAGATGGCTGAAAGTGATCGTAACAGAGCTATTGAACTGGCCATGGGTCAGATTGAAAAACAGTTTGGCAAAGGCAGCATTATGCGCCTTGGTGAAGATGCCGTTCTTCCCGACATAAAATCTATTTCAACCGGAGCTCTAAGCCTGAACATTGCCCTCGGTATCGGTGGTGTTCCCTGCGGCAGAATTGTTGAAGTGTACGGCCCTGAGTCTTCCGGTAAAACCACCTTAGCGCTGCACATTGCGGCGGAAGCTCAAAAAAAAGGTGGCGTCGCCGCCTTTATCGATGCCGAGCACGCGCTGGATGTTCACTACGCCAAAAAACTTGGCGTCGATACCGACGCCCTCTTGATCTCCCAGCCAGACACCGGCGAACAGGCCCTTGAAATTGTAGAGGTTCTCGTGCGCAGCGGCGCAATTGACGTCCTGATTATCGACTCGGTTGCAGCTCTGGTTCCTCGCGCCGAGATCGAAGGCGAAATGGGTGATTCGCACATGGGCCTGCAAGCTCGACTCATGTCGCAGGCACTTCGCAAGCTCACCGGAACCATCAGCAAATCGAACTGTTGTGTCATTTTCATCAACCAGATTCGTATGAAGATCGGCGTCATGTTCGGTAACCCCGAGACCACTACGGGCGGTAACGCCTTGAAGTTTTACGCGTCTGTACGCATGGACATTCGTCGCATCGCATCGCTCAAACAGGGTCAGGATGCCATCGGCAACCGCACCCGTGTCAAAGTCGTCAAAAACAAGGTGGCACCTCCTTTCAAGGAAGCTGAATTTGACATCATGTACGGCACCGGCATCTCACGGGAAGGAGACCTGGTCGACCTGGGCGTTGAATGCAATGTTGTCGACAAGAGCGGTTCCTGGTTCTCTTACGGCGAAGAGCGCATCGGCCAGGGTCGTGAAAATGCCAAAAAATTCCTGATGGAACACCCCGAAATGGCACTCGACATCGAAGCCAAAGTTCTTGAGCATTTCGGCCTTAACCCTGCAGGCACACCGCCTGAAGGAGAGTAATTCATGGAACTCAATGAAATTCTGTCTGTTGGTCTGAAATCAGGCGCTTCTGACATCCATCTCAAAGCAGGCTTACCACCTATCTACCGGATAGACGGTACATTGCGGCCACTGCCCAAAGCGCCACGGATCAGCCCGGAGCAAACCGAACAGATCACTGCAGAGATCATGAACGACATGCAGAGAGAACGATTCGAAACCGCTTACGAAGTGGATCTGGCTTACGGCGTGCCTGGCTTGGGACGTTTCCGTGTCAACGCGTTTACTCAGCGAGGCTCAGTTTCATTGGTCTTCCGTGCCATTCCATTCGACATCAAAAGTCTCGACGACCTGATGTTGCCGCCAGTTATTAAAAAAATGTCCATGGCCCAACGCGGTCTGGTTCTTGTGACCGGAGCTACAGGCTCCGGAAAATCAACCACACTGGCTGCGCTGATTGACTATATCAATGCCAATCGCAAGTCTCACATAGTCACGATCGAGGACCCGATCGAGTTTCTCCATCGCGACAAGAAGAGTATCATCAACCAACGCGAAGTTGGATCTGACACCAAAGGATTTGAACCCGCCTTAAAATCAGCCCTTCGTCAGGACCCTGATGTCATTCTGGTTGGTGAGATGCGTGATCATGAGACCATCGAAACCGCACTGATGGCCGCAGAGACCGGTCACTTGGTCCTCTCAACCCTGCACACAATCGATGCGACGGAAACCGTCAACCGAATAATCTCGGTGTTCCCACCTTTCCAGCAGCGTCAGATGCGGATCCAGTTGGCCGCGGTTCTGCGTGGAGTTATTTCCATGCGATTGGTGCCAAGGCTTGATGGTAAAGGCCGTGTTCCAGCCGTTGAGGTCATGGTGGCATCCGCCCGGGTTCGCCAGATGATTGACGACAAAGAGCTAACCAAATCGCTACCAGAGGCGATCCAGCAAGGTTATGAATCTTACGGTATGCAGACCTTCGACCAATCATTGATGGGACTACTCAAAAGCAAAAAAATCAGCTTCGAAGAAGCGTTGCGGCAATGCTCCAATCCTGACGACTTCAAGCTCAAGATGTCAGGTGTTTCATCAACGTCAGACCTTTCCTGGGACGCCTTTGACGGTGATAGCGAAGGTGACAAGGAATAACAGGAAAAAACCAGAGTCAACCGACCCATGGCCGGCAGCTTTGCGCATATTGACTCGCCGTGACTATAGTCAGTCAGAATTAAGACAGCGTCTGATCGACAAAGGCTTTGAGCAAAACCGCATCGAGGCCGCTTTACAGCGTTGCTTGGATCTTGGCTACCTCGATGATGCTCGTTATGCTTTGAACAGAGCAACCAGCCTGATGAACCTGGGTAGAGCGGTCGGCCCGAAGATATTGATGGACCTGCGTCAGCATGGTGTTAAAGATGAAACCGCCTGCAGAGCCCTGCAAGAAGCTCGTGAGGCATGCGATGAAGAGCAAGTACTGACATCGCTTTTGGAACGACGATTTTCTAACTTCAACTACAGCACAGCTCCGGCAAAAGAACGACGTCGGGTTGTGCACTTTCTCCAAAGACGCGGGTTTTCAATCGACCGCATCATGGATCAATTAACTCGGAAAGGCTAGAAAAGCGCAATGAAAACCGGCAGCGAAATACGTCAACTCTTTTTGAAATTCTTTGAAGATCGCGATCACACGATTGTCGCATCTTCCTCTCTGGTTCCGCACAACGACCCGACTTTGCTCTTTACCAATGCCGGCATGAATCAGTTTAAAGACTGCTTCCTCGGTCAGGAAAAACGTGCATACGTCCGTGCAACCACATCGCAAAAATGCGTACGTGCCGGTGGCAAGCACAACGACCTTGAAAATGTGGGCCGAACCGCTCGACACCACACTTTTTTCGAGATGCTCGGTAATTTTTCTTTCGGAGATTATTTCAAGAAAGAAGCCATAGCATATGCCTGGGAATTCCTTACCGTTGATATGGGCATGGACAAAAACCGTCTCTACGTTTCGGTCTATACCGACGACGATGAGGCTGCCGATATCTGGTTCGAGCAAGAAGGCGTTCCCCGCGAAAGAATCTTCCGTTTTGAAGAGGACAACTTCTGGTCAATGGGTGATACAGGTCCCTGCGGCCCCTGTTCGGAAATCTTTTACGATAACGGCCCGGAAATTGGCTGTGATTCACCCGATTGCACAGTCGGTTGTGACTGTGACCGCTACATGGAAATCTGGAACAACGTCTTCATGCAATTTAACCGACAGGCCGATGGTGAACTGGTTCCTTTGCCAAAGCCAGCCGTCGATACCGGCATGGGTCTCGAACGTATCACCACCGTCATGCAGGGTGTGCAGTCGAACTATGACACCGACCTGATCCGCGACATTATCGGCCATATCGAAAAGCTTTCGGGCAAGACCTATGGTGACAAAACGGAGGATGACGTTTCAATGCGGGTTATGGCTGACCACAGTCGGGCGACCGCGTTCCTGATCGCCGATGGCGTTATGCCCAGCAACGAAGGGCGGGGCTACGTATTGCGACGCATCATGCGCCGCGCTATGCGTCATGCCAAGATGCTCGGCTTTGCCGACCCGGTTCTCTACAAAACGGCAACCTTCGTTCTCGATTTTATGGCCGAAGCCTATCCTCAGGAAGCAGAGCGTAAGAGTTTCGTAGCCAAAATTGTTGAAAAGGAAGAAGAACGCTTCATCCAAACTCTCGACAACGGCTTGCGCATTCTCAACGATGAAGTTGACCTACTGCGCAAAGCTCAGTCAACAATCATCCCCGGTGACGTGCTCTTCAAACTCTACGACACCTACGGCTTCCCGACAGATTTAACCGCTGACATCGTTGAAGCCGACGGTTT
>CBDUFN010000254.1:0-4412 GCA_965366475.1 uncultured bacterium
GTCGTAATGGTTCTCTAACTTTTCAGCATGTGCTTTGGCCGTTTCTTCCTGCTCAACCAACAGTGCTTGCATTTCTTGAGCGTGGGACTGTTGTTGCCTGCCCCATCGGACAACCAGAATGATACTGATAATAGCTATGACCAGAATCACACTACTCATAAAGCGCTCTCCTGACCTTCTCCAGAGAGCCTGGCCATCGCTTTGCGGCGCAGCCAGTCCAAAGCTGTGCAAGCGGTACGTAAGCGGATCTGCTCGCGATTGCCGTGAAAGTTGAAGCGTTTGACGCGTGTTCCTTGTGAGCTGGTCATGGCGATATAGACAGTACCGACCGGTTTCTCTTCTGTCCCGCCATCCGGCCCTGCTATTCCGGTTACGGCAAGGCTGATGTCGGTGCCTGAAGTTTTGTGTACTCCCAAAACCATAGCTTTTGCGCATTCGGGACTCACGGCGCCGTGTTGATCAAGAATGGCTTGCTCAACCTTGAGACAATCCACTTTGGCCGAGTTGGCATAAGAGACGACACTGCGCTCCAGAAACGCTGACGATCCAGGTTGGGCGGTCAGCATTTGGGCAATCATTCCTCCGGTACATGACTCCGCAAGGGAGACTGTCAACCCGGCTGAGGAGAGAAATCGAGCGGTGGTGCCGGCGAGGGTGTCGTTGTCAATGCCAATAACGTGGTCATCGAGAGCTTTTCGCACAGCCAACTCGGCGCGGTCCGCCAATCTTTGAGCTCCGTCACCTTTGGTGCGTAATTTGACTTGAACCATTGGGAAATCGACATTAAATGCCAGCTCAACGTCTTCAGGCAGTCCATTGCGATTGATCCGGGATTCAACCGTTGGCTCGGGCAGTCCGAAAACGGTGATGACTCTTTGACAACGTAAAGGTGGATCAGGAAATCGCTCCAGAAGAGAAGGCACGATCTGCTCTTCGAGCATGGCCAACATTTCACGGGGGACACCCGGTAAGAAGTAGAGGTCAGTCTGATTGTTTTTCAGGTGAAAGCCTGGTGCCGTACCTTTTTTATTGGCAAGCACGGTGCTTCTACCTGGCAGCATGGCCTGCTTCTCGTTGCGAGGATGCATGTCTCTTTGCCAGGCGCGAAAGCGCTCCCTGATCTGCAGGAGTGCAGTGTCGTTCAGGCTGTAGGATCGTTCAAAAGCTCTGGCCGCTGCTTTGGATGTGCGGTCATCCTCGGTTGGGCCCAGCCCGCCGGTTGCAATGACAATGTCGTGGTTTTCTGCAAGGCGGCGTAAGGCGCCGATGATGTCGTCTTCGTAGTCGCTGACCGTGGCGGCTTCGCGTACCGGCAAAGAATTCTCCATTAATATCCGTGCAATTGCAGCTGTGTTGGTGTCAGCCAGATCGCCGTTCAGGAGTTCGTCGCCTATGGTGAGAATTGCAATTTTCATGAGTTCAGAATGCTTATCGTTGATTGGTTCGCAGGGTCTTTGTGGTGTTTATTAAGTGGGTATGTTGAAAACCCACAAGGTCAGCCGTAACGCGATTGCAGCGTAAATCCCTGCAGCAAAATCGTCCAGAACGACTCCAACGCCGTGTTTCAGGTTCTTATCAAACCATCCTGCAGGTGGTGGCTTGAAAATGTCGAACAGTCGGAACCAGAAAAAACCGAGGATGGCCGCAGACCAACTCCACGGTAGAAAGGCCACGGTGACCATGTAGCCAACCAGTTCGTCAATGACGATGCGGCCATCATCTGCGACAGCGTAAATCTGCCCTGCGGCATCGGCGATCCAGAAGCTGAGAAAAAGTAACGTCAGAAGCGAGACCAGCGCCAGCCACCAGGGCCATGCGCTGGTCAGGTAGAAAATTGGGATTCCTGCCAGAGTCCCAACTGTTCCTGAGGCGAAGGGAGCATAACCGAGCCCAGCGTTGCTGGAGAAGAAAAGGATGAGTTTGCGCACTTAGTCCTCCAGTCCAAATTGGCGATTCGCGATTGTTGAGATCACGCGGTAAATGTCCGGTAGAGGTCGTCCCGTTGTTGATGCGAAGCTTTGGCAGCTGGTGTGCTCCGGGGTGATTCTCAAAAGACTCTCTCCCTGATAGATCAATTTTACAGCCGCTTCGCCAAAGGGGGTTTGTACGATAGCGGGTTCTCTCCGCAGCTTCATGCGACGTGTTTCATGCATACGGACGCCAATCGCACTACTTTCACGAAGAATTGTTTGAGACAGCGACTTCGCCTTTTCAGGAAGAGCGACCACGGTCAATTGTGTTCCGGGTCGATTCTTTTTCATCTGTAATGCTGAGAGCCCGGCATCGAGAGCACCTTCGGCCATGAGCTTCTCGAGCAAAGAGCCGAGACACTCTGGCGAAGAGTCATCAATGTTGGTCTCGATGATCGTAACGAAATCATATTCAAAGCCGGCCAGATTTTGACTGTTTCCAAGAATGCCGCGTAGCAGATTAGGGCGATCTTCCAACTGCCATCCGCCCACACCGTAGCCAACTCGCTCGATGGTCAATTCAGGCATGGTACCAAATTGAGCAACTTCCGTGACGATGGCCGCACCGGTGGGTGTGACCAACTCTTTGTCGCTGTTGGCGTTACGCACAGGCTTCCCTTTTAGTAGCTCCAGTGTGGCCGGTGCTGGCAGTGGCATCGCTCCGTGGGCTCCTCGGATTATGCCGTTTGAAAGGGGAAGGGGGGCGCAGATGATTTCTTTTGCACCAAGCATCTGTAGCCCTATAACGCTGCCAACGATGTCGACGATGGCATCAACCGCGCCAACTTCATGGAAATGCACTTTCTCGAGATCTATCTGGTGAACTTGTGCTTCTGCCTCACCCAGTCGGTGGAAAATCTTGCGCGCTGTACTTTGTACCGAGCCAGTGAGAAGGCTCTCCGCGAGCATAGTATCTATTTCTGACCAACATCTCGCAGGCTGCTTGTCGTCGCATATAACTTCAACCCGAGTGCCACCAATGCTCTGACGTTTCTCCTGTCGTTGCTCCAACTGATAGCCGGTGATAGGTAGTTTTGCGAGTTCGGCTTCGATCGCACTCAAGTCAACACCCAGATCGACCAACAAGCCGAGGATCATGTCGCCGGAGATCCCGGAGAATGTGTCGAGGTAAAGAATACTCATGAGACTCTTTTCCGGTTGATGCGGGTGGCAGCAAAGGCCGCTCCAAAGCCGTTGTCGATGTTGACCACGGTTATTCCTCCCGCGCAGGAATTCAGCATGCCGAGAAGGGCTGCAATTCCACCGAAGGCCGCCCCGTAACCAACTGAAGTGGGTACGGCTATAACTGGGACATCGACCAATCCCCCAACCACAGAGGGTAAAGCGCCTTCCATGCCAGCGACAACGATAATAACCGAGGCGTCACGCAAAGCGTTTGTTTTTGCCAGAAGTCTGTGAATTCCAGCGACTCCGACATCAATCAACTCTTCCACGTGGTTGTTGAATAACCTGGCGGTCACTAATGCTTCTCGTGCAACGGGCAGGTCGGATGTTCCCGCACAAACGATCAGGATTTTCCCCTGCCCCAAGTCTTCGAACGGGTTTTGTGTCAGAGCAAATGTTTTTGCCAGAGAGTTGTATTCTCCCTCGGGATGGCTATTTGACAGGAATTCCGCTTTATCACTTGAGATTCGAGTCACCAGGATGTTGTCGCCGTGAACTTTCATGCGACTGACAATGTTGTCAATCTGCTCGGCTGTTTTGGACTCACCAAAGACAACTTCCGGAACGCCTTGACGCAGGGCTCTGTGATGATCAATCGTTGCGTCACCTGCTTCTTCAAAAGGCAAAACGCGCAGGCGGTCTATTCCTTCTTCAATGGAAAGACTCCCCGTTTGAATATCTGCTAGTAAGTGCTCTAAATTCTTGAGATCCATAGGTTTGTTCCTGATGATTAAAGTAGTCTGACATAGTAGCACTTTTGCAGTGAGGTTCAAATGTTTAGCGAAGAGTCGCGTGTTTTTAAGCTGTTATTTATACATTCCTTAAAACTGCATCGTAGGAAAGTTTTGATTGGTATGATGACAACCTCGTTCTTACTAATGAAGGAATAGTTGTCTTTATATACGGACAGCCTTTTGTCTGGAACATTCCTTGCAATATTTGAGTTGTGCTATAATCTGAAGCGCAAGAATGTCTGCGTATCGCTCGGCTTCAAGTGGAGGTGACCAATGAATAAATCCAATAAAAAAGGGTTGAGTAAGATCGAATTGTCGATTTTGGTTGCACTCCTGGGGTTGTGCTGTACCGCATCTGTTATTGCTGGCGGTTTGGATTGGGGGGGTGGCTTCGGTGGTGGAGATACAACATCCTGTGTCCCGGATTCAAATTTGGTCATCAAGCCAGGTCCAATTGGCTCTCCGATACGTATCTCGGTCTTGGACGAACAGACCTTTTTGATTGCCGACTATACGAGAGGTT
>CBDUFN010000255.1:0-4398 GCA_965366475.1 uncultured bacterium
ATCCCTGCCTAAGGTAGCTTTGGAGGCTCTTATCGAACTCAAGAGCAGCCTCTGATACCTCTACCCGAATGGCCTTGGTGGTTTTCCCCTTAAAGATAAAATTACCTTCGGCATCGGTTACATCCGCCTTGTTATTGCGGAAGACCATTTCGCCTATGATTTCGGGATTTAAAGCGAGGGTGGTGATTTCCTCCTTGCGTTCCGGATGCAACAGCTCCAGCAGTGCCTGGAACTTGTCTTGCATGCCCTGGTGGGGTGTGGCGCTCAGTAGCACCATGGCGTCCGTGTTGTTGCGCAGACTGGCGGCCAACTGAAATCGTTGGGATGAATCCAGTTTTAGACCATATTGACGGCGGCTTAGGCGGTGAGCTTCGTCAAAAACGACAAGATCCCACGCTCCGGCCCGCTGTAGTGAGTCAAGATGTTTTTCATCCTTGAGCCTGTCTATAGATGCAATCACATAGTCATACATTTTCCAGTGACGTGGCTCGTTGATATGAAAATCCTCGCCGTATATCTGAAACTCGCCCATTTTGAACTTGTTGTTAAGTTCTTCCTGCCACTGCTTGGTAAGGCCAGCTGGCGTAACCAATAATACTCGTTGCAAATTTCCGCGCTGTTTGAGCGCAGCAAGCAACATGCCAGTTTCAATCGTTTTCCCGAGGCCAACGTCATCCGCAATCAGCCAATTCAGGTTACCTGATGCCAATATATGGTGAACCAAGTGGATTTGGTGGGGTAGAGGATCTATTTCGAGGTGAGATAGCGAACCGGTATTCTCATTCCACATTTCCAGTGCATGTGCCAGCGATTTGAGCCTAAATCGCTCGGCACTGTCTTCAGGCCCCTTGTCACCTAAAATGAACCTGTGTTTTGGCCCTTTGATTTGTCGCATGTTTTCGTAGGGTAGCCAAACTTGTTTCCCGGACTGGGGGAAGTCAACCAACACTTGGTCTCTATCCCCAAGGGTGCGCGCCTTAAGTATTACCCCTTCACCTAAAGGTTTTCGGGTTCGTGAATTGGGAATGTCTTGAACCTCCATTAGTGGCTTAAAGCCGCCGCGCAGCTCCGATAATGAAACCGTGCTGGTTCCCTCAGTGGCTTGCCACTTCACCGTGACCTGTACAGCATCCCCCCTGTCAATGGCAGCCTCGACGCGACCGAAGCGATCCTGTCCGCCAGACAATGTTTGCTTAACCCAGGAGTGTTTTACCGGCAAGAGATGTTTGCGTTTCGGGGTCATTTGCTAAACTCCAATATGACAGTCATTTTGTTCTCTGGAGGTCTCGGCCATTGATCCAACTGGATACCCAGGTCCTGTAATCTTTGTCTTGTCGGCTCGATTACATTATATGATCCAGGTGAATCAACCTCGAATTCGAGGTCAGGTTCATCGCTAATGAGAAATTCGCAAGAACAAGGGAATGTTCTACGCATTGAATTGATGCGGAACTTAATAAACTTGAAGAATGCTCTGAAGCTGCCACGTAACCTGTCGCTCTCATACCAGCGATCAAATTCATCATCAATGAAGTTATAGATTTCTTCGATATCTGGCAAGGAAGGGAAACAGTGGATTATTCTTAACGCCTCTGGCCAACTCATGTTCCGATAGATGGCATCAGTTTGCTCATAACTCGTGTTTCGCTGTATTCGGTGGAATGTGATCCAGTATCTTTCGTTTTCTGACCAGTACAGCCTTATTTCACGGGCAAGTGCTAACTCATCCGGGGATAGATCGTTCTCTATCTCTCTCTCAATTGCAACTCGAGCGGCAGACCATCCATTTTCGATAAAGACTTGTTGGAGCAGCGGGAGGTGAATTGGATCCCAGTCTGACTTTGCCAGTACCTCAATAGCGATTTGTTGAGCCCTGTGCTCTCGGTCAATGCTCCCCTCATCCTGAACTTCTTCACTGGCTTGTCTGCAGATGAGCTCATCAAAGCCGTCGAGATCCTCAAATCCATCGCAGCTTAACTCATCACAATCTTCTTCAGGGGATGAATGGGAAGTAAGAGTTAAAGACTCATCAGCTAACCCTTCATATTCTTCATCTTCCTCATCGGAGAACAGATCATCAGAAATCTTCTGCTCACCATGTACCAGTTCTATTTCTTCTTCGTCTACCCAATTGTTATCGTCTGCAATCTTAATGATCGGATGCTTTGTAGTCTTTGCAGTTGGGCATGAATCGGTGACATCTGTTTGGGCTGAGTCAGTATCACACGACGGAAGCGGATTTTGTTGCGAGACAGATAAAGGCGTTTTTTCGACTATGTTGTTTTCATGACTAGATGCTTCATCAACATCGTTGGATGCTGACTGAAAAGTTTTCTCCTGCGCATCCTCAGGAGCTGTTAGTGTCTTTGGTTTATCTTGGTCAATGCCAAAAAGAATCGATCCGTTTAAAGTCTCGTTTATCGTGGTTCCTTCAGCAGGCGGGGTAGTGCCTTCACCTTCCAATCTGTATTCTTCCTCAGACAATTGGCGGGCTTGTGAATCAATATAGGCCATGTCTTCATCACCAAAATTATTCGCTTGGTATTCTGAGGAATCGTTAACAGCTGGGTTGACAGTTTGATCTAACTCTAATGACTTTTTTAGATAGACAACTGCCTTTTCGGGCTGGTGATCAAGAAGATATGCGCGTCCTAATGTGCTGAGCACGGTCGATGAGTTAGGATCGGCCTCAAGATATTCCAGCAGCAGATCAATAGCTGCCTTGCGCAAACCATTGCTAACCAGTCTATTTGCTTCTGAAAGTATCTCTTTCTTATTCACGGCAGCATATTCTATGCAGTCTTCTTTGTAATTATGAGCTTGCGTGACCTGGTGCAATTACAAGATTATCAACCCCGTACAATGCTTGCTTGTTTTTTAGCCAGAGATGATATTCGGCCCCTTCTAGCCTATGGTCGTCTGAGCAGTCCACATTCCAACGCCTAAGGACATATCCAGCCACTGCCGCTCGAACATTGACATGTAGTGTGCCGTCGGTCATGTCATATTCATGCTCAATGGTTTCGGGAAATCGAAGCCGTGGATGGGGGACGATTTCCAGCTCGACAATGCGGTTCCACTGGATGTCGTTGTCTTTTGTTTCGTGCTCTTCGATCTTGCTGTTCGGAATGAGTTTGGGGTCGGAAATCCGGTTGATGACGAAATCGGTGAACCGGGAGCGCTTGCGGTCGAAACCCCGGACGTGCCAGCGCAGGCCGTTATCGACCAACACGAAAGGAGCAATCTCACGTGTCGTTAGACCGCTGCTCAGTGAGCGGTAGGTAATCACGACGGGCCGTTTCTGGTGGATGGCTCGGGTTAGCACGGACAGGGTGTCCAGTTGGGGTTTGTTGAGCTGGGCTGGCGTCTCGCAGGCAATATGCGCCCTGTGAGCTGCGACAAAGTCATCGCCAAATCCGTGAGCCAGAGCAGTCAATGCCTGATGCCGGGAGTAATCGAACAGGGGAGTGAAGGGCTCTGACCGGGTATAGATCTTGGCCTTGGTGTCGTATTCCAGGTTCTGAGGGGCCAACCCCTTGTATACAGTGATGTCGCGGGTAGCCGCCGCAGCCTTGATGCCAAATCGGCTTACCAAGTCGGTTCGCCCAATGGTGCCGAGGAAACGGAGCCTGAAATCGATGTGTGAGAGACGTTCCTGCTGGGCTTGGCTGATATCCGCAAGCCTCGGGAGCGTTTCATCACCCAGATACTGTGGTTTTGAAGTCATCATGGTGTCCCATGATAGTTAATAAGTCATATAAGTGTCAATATGATCGCTTGACATCATCAAAAAGATGATGATTTAATGGCAATGGAGGGGTTAACCATGATAACGGTATGGTAGCACTCGTGAATGGGTTGCCAATTGAGATGGCCAAGGAGAAATAAATGAGAGCAGATGACGAAAGACTAACGAGTATTTTTCGGCGTACCGATGGACAGTGTCATATCTGCCGGAAGCAACTCTGCCTAAGGAATTACGGAGCCATGGGCAAAAGAGGCGCGTGGGAAATCGAGCACTCCCGCCCACGTTCAAAAGGTGGAACGGACCATAGGAACAACCTTTACGCGGCATGTATTCGCTGTAACCGAAGCAAAGGCAAAGCTACTACTGCATCTGCTCGTGCACAAAATGGTTATCGGCGGGCACCGCTGTCTGAGGCCAAAAAGAACAAGAATGCCTGGACTGGCGGGGCAGTAGGGGCACTCGCATTCCTGTTTGTGCCACCTCCACTGCAGTTGGCGGCTGCGGTGCTTGGTGCTGCCACCGGCGCGGTGTTTGGGAAAAGATACGAACCGGATTGAAGGATGGATGGGAACAATAAAAAGTGATATTCGCAACCTTTCAGAAGGTAAACAAACTTGCTGCTTGATCTAAACAAGTCGATCGGTGGGAAT
>CBDUFN010000256.1:0-4311 GCA_965366475.1 uncultured bacterium
GGAGTTGTCCTCACTGGACAGGGTAAAGCCGGGACCTCCGACCTTGAACTCTTTGGCCACTCGACTGGCAACAATACTACCGAGCGCCCCCATGACCCGGTTGGCACTCAAAGCCGGCCCGGCCGATTCGCGCAGAGCCGCAATCCACTCGTCAAGTTCTGTTTCGGTAAGATCTTTGCCCAGCTTTTTTGCCCAGGTCCGAGCAAGCTTTTGCAAGCCCCATCGAAAGCTGAAGTTGGTGGCATTCAGGTCAAGTCCGGCACCGATAAAAACGCCGGTAAAGAGGAGATCCTCTTTCTTGAGACCCGCATCCTGCAACGCTTCATCAGCCACTTTAAGCATCAGCAGTTGCCGCGGCAGCATTTCCTCCACTTCTTTCGGTGGAATGCGAAAGGATCCGGGAGAAACCTGTGCGTCAGAAACGTAAAAACCTTTAAAATCTGATTTATCGAGCCCCTGTTTTGCAAACCAACGGCTTTCCTCAGCACCCCACCATCGAGACGGTTCTGCAGGGTGTGCGTCCTGTTCACCACCCAGAAAACGGCTGCGCAGAGCAGAGAGTGAATCCCAGGGGCCAAGATGAGCGCCCATCCCAACAATCGCAATCGGCTCACTTTTCTTTTTAAATGAGGGATGATAAGTGACAGAACTTTTCGTCGGTTTTTTAGGAATCCATTCTTCAACCAAAAGGTGGGCGTTGATGCCACCAAAGCCGAAAGCACTTATAGCGGCGCGACGCGGTTGGCCTTGTTTTCTGGATTTCCAAGGTTTGGATTGCTGCAAGACACGAAACGGACTGGACTCCAGCTCAACACCTTTGGCCGACTTCTTAAAATTAGCGGTCGGCGGCAAGGTACGTTCTTTCATCGCCAGCAAAGTTTTCATCAGGGCCGCCGAGCCGGCAGCAGTAAGCAAGTGACCGATATTCGACTTTACCGAACCGATCACGCACTGTCCTGATTGCCAGCCTTCTTGACCCCAAAGGGTCTTCAGACTGGAAAATTCTACGACATCACCTACCGGTGTCCCTGTGGCATGACATTCGATCATATCCACATCGGTTGGCGACCAACCGGCTTGCTGATAAGCGGAACGCATGGCTCGCAACTGTCCCTCTGAAGCCGGAGCCAAAAGACTGCCGCCGATATCATTGGAGAGACCAATGCCCCGAATCACGGCATAGATATGATCACCGGCGCGCACGGCATCTTCGGTGCGTTTGAGCAGGAACATACCGCTGCCTTCACCGACCACCAGACCATCGCCATTGGCATCAAAAGGTGAACAGGTCCCAGACGGTGACAAAGCGTGAAGTTGAGAGAAACCCATTTGGGTATAGAGTGAATCGGGACGCGCCAGACCACCCGTTAACATGGCATCAGCACGACCTGCCATCAGCTCATCAACCGCAAGCTTGATCGCATAAAGTGACGAGGCACAAGCCGCATCAAGGGTATAACATGTGCCACCAAGACCGAGCGCCTTGGCGAGCAGACCGGCAGGCAAGCCCGCAACGCATCGGTTTAAGGGATCAATATTCGGCTCAGCCTGTGGTTCTTCTTCACCGAGGAGTTTTTCTGTGAAAGTGCGGCCGAGATAATCCCGAGCCATGGACGAGGAGTATTCGCTGGGCAGTGCCAGATTGCCAATAATAACGCCGACCCGGTCGCGATCGACTTGATCGATGCGGCCATCACTGAACGCCTGATGACCAGTACGCAAGAGCAAGCGATACATCGGGTCAAGTCCGCGCAGAAAATCAGCACTGATATCGAGTCCAGCGATTGATGAGGTATCTTTTTCATCATCAATAAAACAGGCTTTTTTCGAGTAGATCTTATCCGGAGCGCCAACCTTAGGATCGAAAGCATCATCTGGATCAAGCAGCCAACGACCTTGCGGCGGCTGCCGAGACGTATCGACATTGCCGAGAATTGTTTCCCAGAAACGGTCCAGGGTCGGTGACATTGGAAAAATGCCGCCGACCCCGACGATTGCAACAGATTTACCGTGCTTCATTCTCAGGCAACTCCCTGCAGTTTATTGCGTTGGAAACTTGCATTCAGAGAAGCATTAATAACGCATTGATAATCTTCGATCCGGGCGATCAAGGCACCACTCACTGGATCGACAAAATCGATCTCTGCGGCTGCCTTGCTGGAGCTTTGGCTGGTAATGCGTATGCGGATTTCCGCACCGGTCTCAGGAAACTTGTCCTGATACTGACGATAGCGGCCGGCAAAGACCGGTAGAGATCCGGATTGGTAACGTTCAAAACTCCAGAGGATCATCAGCTGAAAGCTGCTGTCGAGAGCAAGAGGGTCAGAAAGCCAGGAGTTTCGCAACGGCTGTTTAATCCACTCAGTTGGCAGTGGCGCCGGCCGAACCAACGAGGCGATGCCTTCCGGCGAGTAGCCGATCACTTCACGGATACCGTGGAAAGCGGGGCCATGGAAGAGTCTATCAGGCTTGTATACCTCTTCAATCGGTCGACTGTACGCCTGCAACTCTGTACGCTCCATGGCCAGTTTGCTCTCTGGCAACTTGGCCGCAAGAACAACTCTGGCACGGGAGTGAACAAACTGTTGACCCTTTGCCGTCATCCCGGACAACTCAACGGGCACGACATGGACTCCGCCACTCTTGAAGGATTTTCCAGTCATCACCTGCAAGGTATGTGTTTGGCCTTGCTCCAGAGTCACTCCCTTGAGCACGCGCAAATCATTGAAGCCATGGAAACGTAAACCAGGATTATTATGGATTGCACCATGCGCCATCCATTCAATCATTACGGCCATTGGCAAAACGGCTTTACCATCAATGACATGGGATTTAAGGAACGGATACTGCTCGATAGAGACTTCCAGATCAAAAGCTTTGGAAACGTAGATATTGTCATGTGTATGGCCTGAGGCCTCACTGGCAGCTTCTTCCCGACCACCGAGAATAACCAGCTCGACAGGCCCACCAACAGCTGTTGCAATTTCTTCGATCAGGTAATCGGCCCCTGCCTTGAGATCGATGACAGCAACGCCTTCTGCGGCAAAAACTTTCTTCAGAGCCGGGGTCACCATGCCACCATCCCACGGCCCCCAGTTTAAAGAGAGAACGCGGCAATCGGAACGTTGCGCTGACTCTTGTTGGGCCATTTTGTTAAGAATTTCATTGGCGACGGCATAATCAACCTGACCGGTACGACCGTAACGACCGGTCGATGAAGAGAACATCACCATGAAGCTCAAGCTGTCTTGGTGAACCGCCGCCAGCAGGTTACGCAGGCCAACAATCTTTGTGGCATAAACCTGTTCAAACTGCTCTGCGGTTTTATCCTTGATCAGACGGTCAGCCAAAACACCGGCACCGTGGATCAACCCTTTGACGGGACCGTATTCTTCACGGACATCATTGATAACAGAGGCAACAGCATCACCATCACGCAGATCAACCGAACGGTAAAGCGCTTGCCCTCCCGCTGCCTTGATTCGACGCAGACTATCCTGAATCTCTCGGTTGCCAAGAATCTCCTGACATCTCTGTCCCACCTCTTTTGGTTTGAGGGGACTGTCAGCATTTGCGATGATGGCTTTCTTGATCTCGGCTTCACTGCTCATGCCATCCAGCCATGTTGGTTCTGACTTCGGTGCTTCGCTGCGACCAAGCAACAGCAAGGTTGCCTGACTTGATGCAGCCAAAGCAATGGCCACCTCGGCAGTCACGCCACGTGCGCCACCACTGATCACAACCACATCCCCGTAACTGACCGGTGACTCAAGAGCCTCACCGGAGAGAGATTCTTCAACCAGGCTGAGAGTCTGTAACCCCTCTCGGCAAAAACCAACTTCCTGGGCACCCTCAACAAGAAGCTCGGCGACAATCATAGCAGCCAGAGCATCGGCATCGCTCAGATCTGAGGCAAGATCAAAAGCCTTGCAGACAACCTCAGGCCATTCGTGACCAGCCGTCTTAGACAACCCGGCCAGACCACCCGAAAGGGCATCTGCAACCGCACCACCTTCAGGCATACCGAAATAACCGTTCAAGCGCGACACCGTGGCCAAAACAGCTCCGGCCTTATCGGCACTTGCGTTGAGAGCAGGTTCCGCCAGCTGCATCAATCGGAAAGCATTCTGAACAAAGAGATCGTCGGCCCCAGCTTGCGGAGCAATCAGAAGCAGTCCGGCCAGAGGCTCAGGCAGAACAAAACCATCCAGCTTGGCAAGATCGATTGTCTCAGCCTTCAACTGTTGTTCCTGCAGCTTTTGGCAAAGAGCCGTTGTCAAATCAGAGCCATCATCACTGACCAAAACCACA
>CBDUFN010000257.1:0-4285 GCA_965366475.1 uncultured bacterium
AAGTGGGTATGCTACCTATCAAAATTAACGTGATTCCCTTCGCTGATTTTAACGCTGATGAGATTATTGATTTTGCAAAGCTAACCCTCGAACACCCATGGGATGTTCGTTTTATAGAATTCATGCCAATCAGTTCTGATCTCGACTATGCCTCTAAAGATGGTCTGCCAATGGAAGAAGTTGAGAGTCGTTTGCGGACTCTGGGGGCGTTGGAATCTGTCCTTCATCAGCCCGGTTCCGGACCAGCACAAATGTATCGCTTGTCAGGAGCCAAGGGGCGTATTGGTTTGATTCCTTCTGTATCAGGGCATTTCTGTGGTGATTGTAATCGACTGCGGGTAATGGCTGATGGCAGGGTGCGTGGCTGCCTCTTTGACAACAAAGAGACCGATTTGAAGAGGGTTTTGCGTAATGGAAGTGATGATCATGCTCTGGAAGAGCTGCTTATGGAGGCCGCTTGTGCTAAGCCAGAAAAACATCTGATCAATGGAAAAGGTTTTACAACGCCAAACCGGCGGATGCACGGTATCGGTGGATAGAGCTGAGACTTTGAGATAAAAAAGCGCCCGCGGTGACTACCGCGGGCGCTTTTTTTTGTTCTATCTACAGTCTAGTTTTTAACGTGACAGCGAGCACAGTTACTCTGAGCGTCAAAGGCTCGATCACCATTGTGACAAACACCGCAAAGGTTACCCGCGTATATATCGTCCATGGTGATCTCAACAGTACCCTGCTTCATCTTAGGGAACATGCCTTTATTGTGGCAATCCTTGCACTTGAGTCCTTGCTCTTTATGAATGGTGCCATCAAAAGTCACGGTGCCCATTGGGCTTTTATTGAATTCAATGGTTTTTTTAGCAGAGACCGCCAGAGCCGATCCAGCACTCAAAAAAAGGGCGACTACAATGAGACAGATCACTTTTTGCATCGGTTTCCTCCTGGAAATAAATTGTTAGTGAAGGTTTTTGGTGTAGACGGGCATATTTTAACAGCTTGTCACTACTCTGCAACGCTTTGGAACACTTTGTTTGTTTAACATTGGTCGGGTAAGGCTTCAGCAAGAAGTTCCAGGATATGAACGGCACGTTGTCGACCTTCTGTGTGATTAATGCCATCCTGAAGTTGCATGATGCAACCGGGGCAATCTGTTGCCACCAGTTCCGCCCCGCTGGAGAGGATCTTCTCCGCTTTCTGTCCTGCAATTATTTTGCTGTGCTCATAGTGATAAACTGAATAAGTCCCGCCTAGGCCGCAACAGGTTCCTGCTTCATCCATTTCAATGAAGTCCACCTGAGGTAGCGCCATGAGAATCTGACGAGGTTCTTTGGTGATCCCTTGGGTGCGCAAATGACAAGGGTCATGATAGGTCACCTTGATGCGTTCCTTTGTCTTGGGCAGAGACGCTAACTTTTCCGGGAGGCCATGGTTTGCCAAAAAGACAAAAATATCCATGACTTTTGCAGACATATCATTAAAGTCATCACCCATCTCCGCATAGATCTTGCCGAGCCCAGAATTACACGAGGCGCAGGCCGTGACAATATGGTCCACCTTGTGACGGCTGAGGGCGGCAAGATTCTGGTCCGCAAGCTTTTCAATGGTTTGCGTGGCTCCAGCACTGATTGCCGGCAAGCCGCAGCAAGCCTGATCCTTAGGGATGATCACTGTGACGCCAAGAAATTTTAGCGCTTTAAGGAATGCCTCACCAACGGCTGGGTACATATAGTTGATGCCGCAACCGGTGAAGAAGAGCACCGTTGGCTGGTCCGGGTCTCCATGAATAATCTCTGGAACGCGTTCCCGAAAAGGTTTGGCTGTGATCGGTGGAAGAGTGCGGTCGGCTTCGAGATATGGCGCGGGGAAACGCAAACGGAGACCACTGTTGTCGGGAAGCTTCTTAAAGAGCAGTGAAGAGAAAGCTCCGCCTGACTTGGCCAGCAGGTTTTGTAGCTTCGGTCGCCCCAGGACTGCTGCGACGCCTTTGCCGAAAGTGGAGAGTCCCTTTTCTTCAGCAATCTGACGTCTGGCGGCGGCGACAATGTCTTCCGTATGAACCTTGTTGGGACACCCGGCACAGCAGCTTCCGCAGAGCAGGCATTGGCTCAAGTCTTCCAGGACCTTGTCTTCGAGAGCGATCTCTCCTTCCAGCACTGAGCTGGCGAGGGCTATCTTGCCCCGTGCGACTCGCCCTTCACGCCTTTCTGCACTGAAGGCAGGACAGTGAGCGCGGCAAGCTCCACACTTGACGCAACGTTCGATCTCTTCACGGTAATCTTCGAGTTTCTTAAGTTTTGCCATAATATCCGGTCTGTATTACGCAGTTGATGGACGAGTTCTCACATTCCATCAGTCTAAAAAGATTTTTCCTGGATTGAGAATGTTGTTTGGATCGAGGGCTTTCTTGATAGCTTTCATGTAGTCAGCGGCCAGCGGGGTGATCTCTAAGGGAATATATGGCGCCTTGGCGATGCCTACGCCGTGTTCGCCACTCATTGTTCCGCCCAGAGACAAGGCGCCCTTAAAAACCTCTTCAATGGCCTTTTCTGCTTTTTCCGTTTCGCCTGAGATTTTTTTATCAATCATTATATTGACGTGAATATTGCCGTCACCGGCGTGGCCAAAGTTAACGATTGGAATGTCGTACTTCTCCGCGATAGCATCAACCTTGCGGATCATCTCTGGAACCTTGCTCCGTGGTACGCAGATGTCTTCGTTGAACTTGTCCGGGTTGACCTTACGCAAGGAGGCTGACACTGACCGTCGAATCTGCCAGAGGGCTTCGCTCTCTTCGGGTGTGGCAGCGATACGTGTCTCTATAACACCAAGCGGTTTAATGATCTCAGCGATTTTAGATACCTGCTTATCGAGGAATTCTCTGTCTCCATCGACTTCAATAATCAGTACCGCGTTTGCAGTTGTGGGCAAGTCAAGATCCGTTGCCTGGCGCACGCAGTCAATAGTCCGCCCGTCCATGAATTCAAGTGTGGTCGGGATGATCTTGTTGCGGGTGATTGCTGAAACGGCTTGTGCTGCTCCGTCGATTGAATCGAAGAGCACCAGCATGGTTTTCTTTGCTTCTGGTAAGGGCAGAAGTTTTATGACAATACGGGTGATGATACCGAGTGTGCCTTCTGAACCACAGAGCAACTTGGTCAGGTCGTAACCGACAACGCCCTTCATTGTTGGCCCGCCTGTTGTGATGACGTCACCGATTGGAGTCACGATCTCAAGACCGATAATGAAGTCCTTGGTGACACCGTATTTGACGCATCGAGGTCCGCCAGCGCATTCGGCAACATTTCCACCAAGCGTTGAAAACTTTAGTGAAGCAGGGTCCGGAGGGTAAAAGAGGCCAACTTTCTCTACGGCTTTCTGAAACTTTTCTGTGACAACGCCGGGCTCTACAGTCGCAACCAGATTCTCTTCGTCAATGTCCAGAATTTGGTTCATACGCTCCGTACACAAGACGATCCCGCCCTTGGTCGGCAGAGAACCACCGGTAAACCCGCTGCCAGCACCACGTGGAAAGACCGGGATTTTTTCCCGGTTGGCCAGCTTCATTATCTGGCTTATCTCATCGGTGGTTCCGGGTTGCAGGATGACTTCCGGGAGGTAGCTTTGCTGGGTGGCATCATAGGAATAACAGATCCGTTCCGCCTTGCTGGTAAGGACGTTGTCTTTACCAAGGATCTGGGTTAATTCATCGATTGTCTTTGTCTCAATCATCAACTTGCCTTTTAAATAAAATCTTTTATTTCAGAAGTGAACTCTTGCTGTGGTTAGGATGCTCTTTTTGCGACCGGCAAAATAGTGCCACCGTCCTGAATAACGATGATTTCAGGATTTTTTGAAAGCTGTTTGTAAGCCATCTGTATGGCTTCGTCAAGACTGTTGGCTTTTTCCATGCCCATCTTCTCGGTTTGCTCACGAGTGAATTCACTGAGTAAGATAATACGCCAGGTGCGTGCCTTGCTCAGCGTAGACCAGGCCGTCTGACCGTTAATCTCGTAACGGTTACGCAGGGCCTTTTCGAATACGTCGAGTTCTTCATAATTAAACCAATCAAAAAAGGTGTCGTTGCCAAAACCATCCGGACATGCGGCCAGCAAGATGACGGCACCACCAGGGCGAACCGCCTGAACCGCATAGTCGAGTGCTTTGTGTGCCTGGATGAAGTTAATGTCCTTAGGTTGGCCCCCGCAAGAGACGATTGCCAGGTCTGCGGTTTGTTCCAAGGGTGCAGTGTACATTTTTTGTGCCAGCTCACAACCTGCAAGATGAGCTT
>CBDUFN010000258.1:0-4282 GCA_965366475.1 uncultured bacterium
ATGTGGGATGTGGGATGTGGGATGTGGGATGTGGGATGTGGGATGTGGGATGTGGGATGTGGAACAAAAAAGAGCCGGCTTTCGCCGGCTCTTTTTTTCTTTTTAGCAGGGATGAACGTTGCTGCTCCCTACAACTCTAGGCTTCATGTACTTCTTCATAACATCCTCCTCTGTGAGGGATCATCTTTATAGAACAATCCCTGGCTTTATGGTTATCGTTTCCAAAGACCTTACTTAACAGTTACGAATTGACCAGCCTCAACCGTCAGGCTTGTCGTTTCACTACCAGGGACAGAAATCTTAGCAGTGTAAGTTTTTCCGGCCTTAGCACCAAAATGAGCGACAGCAGGTTCTTGAGCGCAGAATCCTGTTGCTGATTTGATTTCGCGAGTACCAACCAATTTATCGCCATCATAGAGAGCAACTTTGGAGCCAAAACCGAGTCCGGCGATCTTTACAAAGTTACCGTCATTCTGATTGTTCTTGTAAAGCTTGTTCTCTGCACCCCAGTTGATAACGTAAAGGTCAAGGTCGCCATCGTTGTCGACATCAGCAAAGGCAGTACCCTTAGTACGAACGGTAGCACACTGCAGTTGAGGTTGATCAGCAGCAACGTTAACAAAGTTCCCGTCACCATCATTCATGTACATCTGGTTCGCCAATTTACAGTCGCCTTCATACAGATCGACGTCACCATCGTTATCAACATCACCAAAGGTTGGTCCTTTGCCCCAGCCCTCTTCACCGGCAATTTTGTGGCTGGCCTTGATAAAGGTGCCTGCACCGTCGTTCAGATACAGGTTGTTACCACCAATGTAGTTGGAAACAAACAGGTCTTGATCGCCATCGTTGTCAACATCAGCAAAACTGGCACCGAGGCCCCAGTTCGCATCGTTGATGCCCGCGGCAGAAGCAGATTCTGCAAAAGTACCGTTGCCATTATTAACAAAGAGTTTGTTTGGCTCACCGGCAGGGTAACGGCCATTGACAACATAAAGATCAACATCGCCATCGTTATCGATATCAGACCATACGCCCATCCAGCTCCAGGACTTATCGCCAACACCGGCAGCATCAGTTACATCAGTGAATGTGCCATCGCCATTATTGGCATAGAGAACGTTTTTGGCGCCAACACCGTAGTTAGCGCAGTAGAGATCAAGATCTCCATCGTTATCGTAATCAGCGAAGCTCGCGGAATAAGTAAATTCCTTGAGGCCAACACCGGCAGCAGCCGTCACATCCGTGAAAGTGCCATCGCCATTATTGGCAAAGAGACGGTTGGCTTCGATTTCATACTGACCGCCGGTAGCAAGGTAGAGGTCTACATCGCCATCATTGTCGTAATCACCGAAAACGCTTCCCATGGTAAAACCGGGAGAATCGATACCAGCACCGGCAGTAGCTGTAACATCTTTGAAGCTACCATCACCGTTATTAAGGTAGAGCTTGTTGCTACCACCTTTGTTTGACACATACAGGTCAACAAAGCTGTCGTTGTTGACATCAGCAAAGGCAACACCCTTACCGAGACCGTCATCAGCGACTCCTGCCTGCTTGGAAACGTCAACAAATTCCTGACCTAGGGCTGGACCAGCAGCCAGGACAAGCAGTGCGACGCTTGTCAGCCAAATACCTGCCTTTTTACTCATGGCTTTCTCCTTTTCACCGACATTGCGATTGTAAATCATAATTCAGTAGCAGTTTCACGTGCATTTCACGCGAGATAACTATTCTGAAAATCTCTTCTAATATAGCGAAATATAAAAATAAATCAACTTGAAGGGTCATGCGCAGTCAACTCTACAGAGTCACCGTCAACAGCACCACACTTCTCGCGTATTAAAACACCTGCAAAACACGCGCCCAAAAGATTAAGTAACGAATATGTTACGACTTCCTTCGAAAAAAGAGCCTTCATAAACGACCCTCTATTTATCAAATCGCAATAGAATATTTGACTTCTTTACGATAACATCTTCTTTGTTAATAAATAACTTTTAACTTTCTATTCAGGAACAGTGCATGAAGAACTCGAGCTTTAATCTCTACCACCACGGAGCCCGCCACAGTGTCACTGGATCATGTCACGAACTCAAGCTTGGTAGCGGAAGCGGATTGCTTGTTGATTGCGGCATTTTCCAAGGACAAGAAGAAAGAGAGTCTCTTGAAATCGACTTTCCCGTCAAACACCTTTGCGGGTTGGTTCTCACCCATGTCCACATTGACCATGTCGGCCGTTTACCCTACTTGCTCGCCGCAGGCTTCAAAGGGCCAATCTTCTGCAGTCAGGCAACAGCAGTGCTCTTGCCAACGGTCATGGAAGATGCTTTAAAAATCAGCTTCACCCGCGACCGAATACAAATTAAACGCTTTATTGAAACAGTCAAAAAGCGCCTTCATCCTCTCCCCTACCACGAGTGGCAAGCCATTAACACTCACAGCAAGGACACGTTAGACATCCGCATTCAACCTGCGGGACACATCCTTGGTTCGGCGTACCTTGAATGTCGCATTAAAAATGACAACAACAAGTCAGAGAAGATCCTTTTCTCAGGGGATCTCGGCGCACCTTACGCACCATTGTTACCAGCACCAAAGTCTCCCTATGGTGCTGATCTAGTTGTCCTTGAGAGTACCTATGGTGACCGTCAGCACGAAGATCGCAAATATCGCAAACAAAAACTCCAGAAAGTTATCGAACGGGCACTTCAGGATCGCGGCATCATCCTTATTCCCGCCTTCAGCATCGGACGTACTCAGGAACTACTCTACGAGATTGAAGAATTAATTTATCGCAACAGACACGGCTTTGCGGCAAAGAACCTCCCTTGGGGAGAGCTGGAAATCATCCTCGACTCACCACTCGCCAGTCGCTTCACAGACCTTTACCGTCAACTTCAACCTTTCTGGGACACCGAAGCCAAACGAAAACTGAAACGAGGACGCAAGCCACTTGCCTTTGAGCAGTTAACGACGATAGACAACCATCAGGACCACCTGCACACAGTTGACTACCTGAAACGCAAGGCCCGACCCTGCATCGTTATAGCCGCCTCCGGCATGTGCAGTGGCGGCCGTATCGTGAACTACCTGAAAGCCACCCTTGGTGATTCACGCACAGACATTCTCTTTAGCGGTTACCAGGCCAAAGGCACGCCAGGACGAGCCATTCAGCAGTATGGCCCACAAGGTGGTTACGTCGTCCTTGATAACAAGAGATACGACATCAAGGCACGCATTCACACCATCTCAGGCTACTCCGCCCATGCCGACCAGAGAAATCTGATCAACTTCATTAAACGTATGCGTAAGAGGCCAACGCACGTTCGCCTGATCCACGGCGAACCTGAAGCGCAAAAAGCCCTACGAACCGAGCTTGAAAAACTTTCCATCACCGTCGATTAATCCACAACCGGGGACATTATTATTAAGCCGCCAACGGCAAGTTTTACATAATCAGGGACACCTCCGAGTTTAAGGTGACAGTATACTTAAGCATCTTAAGTATACTGTCACCTTAAACAGCTTAAAGAAAGCTACCGCCGCCGCAGAGGTTTAAGTGTGCGACCTGTCAACTTCTCCAGGTGCTGGATGAATGTGTCTCCACCTAATGGCCGCCCTGTCTTTTCATGCTTCCTCAAAAGGTCGAAAGATTTATTTTCTTCGACCCTCAGGAAGTCTCGCCAGGAGTCTACTAGATCCAGTAACGGATCAACCAAAACAAGCGGATCGTTGACTCCCCTCAAATGCGCCATAGCGCTACTCCATTGATAATCACCAGCGTTATCAACCAAACCGGCACGAACCGGGTTCAATTCAACATACCTGACCGCAGCCAACAGATATCTTTCGTCCATTAAAAACGATGCAAATCTCTCCTGCCACAAGTGGCCACGCCATCCTTCACGCTTATTTATGTGCATAGCGTAGCGCCTGTGAGCCTCGCCGATAGCCAGAGCAAGACCATCTTCATCTGACGGAACAGCAACAAGGTGAACATGGTTGGGCATCAAACAATAAGCCCAGATAGAGACCTGATGTTTGCGGCATTGCTGTGACAGCAGTCCGAGATATGTTTTATAGTCTTTTTCTGAGAAAAAAGTTGTTTGTCTGCGATTGCCACGCTGAGTGACATGATGTGGGTAGCCCGGGACAACGACGCGCGCTATACGTGCCATGTCTTCCCCTCCTTTGAGTTATCATTTCAATACAATAAATGGAATGCTGATTATTCTATACGAAGAGTTCGTTCTGTCAATAAACTCTCTACAAGACAAAG
>CBDUFN010000259.1:0-4256 GCA_965366475.1 uncultured bacterium
TCCCAAAGCCCTTCAGTTAAAAGGTCCTGTCAACGATTTGACCATTCTGCGCCACTGCAAACAGCCTGTGCCATCTTCACCGTCTGGTACGCAGCGGCAACATCATGAACACGAAAGATTCGGGCTCCCCCTGCGTAACCAAGAGCAAGGGTTGCCAAAGTTCCAACCAATCTATCGGAAGGCAGTTTCTGCCCTAAGACCTGACCGATAAAACTCTTACGGGAGGTCCCCAACATAATCGGACGACCAAGTTTTGCAAGGGTCGCCATTTGTCTTAATAACTCGAGGTTACCGGCAAGATCCTTGGCAAAACCGATACCAGGATCAATAGCTATTTTGTCAGGAGAGATTCCCGCCATTTCGGCGCAACAAATACTGCGACTTAAAACGGAGGCAACGTCTTCAACAACATCACTGTACTGGGTGTCTTGCTGCATAACATCGGGCCTGCCCCGACTATGCATAACAATTAAACCTGCACCTGACGAAGCAACGACTTCAGCCATTTCGGGATCGCAGGACAAACCGCTGACATCATTTACAAATTCTACGCCTGCAGCAACAGCGGCGGCTGCAACAACACTTTTCGTCGTGTCTATAGACAGAGGCAACGCCCCATCTCGATGCAAAGCCTCTACTATCGGCATCACCCGACTGAGTTCTTTTTCTGCAGAGATTGAAGGAGCACCAGGCCTGGTACTTTCGCCGCCAATATCAATCAAGGCGGCCCCTTCCGCAGCCATACTTCGAGCTTTTGCGAGAGCCGCCTCTACTGAGGTGAAACAACCACCATCCGAGAATGAGTCGGGCGTTACGTTAAGGATTCCAACGATACAAGGAAGCCGTAAATCCAATCGAACGGTCCGGCCGTAGAGACTTTCCTGCGACGGACCCGAATGAACAGAAAGACCTTTGATCATTCCTCAACAGCAGAGGTTTCAGATACTGGGCTCTCTTCAACAGGAGCGACAGTCTCAGCAGGACTTTCGTCCTCGACATTAACCGCTTCTTCACCAAAGATCATTTTTCTGATCTCACTGCCATCCATATTCTCTCGCTCAAGAAGAGCTTCAGAAACTTCAATCAAAGCCTCTTTGTTTTTTGAAAGAATTTCACGCGTACGGACGTAGTTCTCTTCGACAATGCGACGTATTTCTTCATCGATGGCAAAAGCTGTCGCCTCGCTGTAATTCTTAACATGGCCATAGTCACGACCAAGGAAAACTTCGCCCTCTTTTTCACCGTATGCCAAAGGGCCGAGCTTTTCACTCATACCCCACTCGCAGACCATCTTGCGGGCAATTGCAGTGGCGCGCTCCAGATCATTTGAAGCACCACTTGTAACACTCTCGAAAACCAACTCCTCTGCAATGCGGCCACCAAGTAAAGTACATATCTTGATATTCAGACCCATTGCAGTTTCGTTATATTTCTCTTCCGTTGGAAGATACATCGTGACACCCATAGCGCGGCCACGAGGAATAATCGAGACCTTGTGAACGGGGTCAGCCTCAGGGATATACATAGCAACAAGAGCATGCCCAGCTTCGTGGTATGCCGTCACCTTCTTTTCTTCTTCGGTAATAACCATCGAGCGGCGCTCAGCGCCCATCATTACCTTGTCTTTAGCACTCTCAAGGTCAAGACGACTTACCTCATTTTTATTGGCACGAGCAGCCAGCAGAGCAGCTTCGTTGACCAGGTTCTCCAAATCAGCGCCAGAAAAACCAGGGGTGCCTTTAGCAACGACTTCAAGATCAACATCATCACCAAGAGGAACTTTACGAGCATGAACCTGAAGAATCTTGATTCGGCCACGAACATCTGGACGTGGCACAACAACTTGGCGGTCGAAACGTCCTGGGCGTAACAAAGCCGGGTCCAGGACATCAGGACGGTTGGTTGCGGCAATCAGGATAACGCCTTCATTCGACTCAAAGCCATCCATCTCAACCAAGAGTTGGTTCAAAGTCTGCTCACGCTCATCATGACCACCACCCATACCGGCACCACGATGACGACCGACAGCATCAATCTCATCGATAAAGATAATACATGGCGCGTTTTTCTTGCCTTGGACAAAGAGGTCTCGAACACGACTGGCACCAACACCAACGAACATCTCAACAAAGTCAGAGCCAGAAATCGAGAAGAAGGGTACACCAGCTTCACCAGCGATCGCTCGCCCTAGAAGAGTCTTACCCGTACCAGGGGCACCGACCAGCAGCACGCCCTTCGGGATTCGACCACCAAGCCGCGAAAACTTTTTCGGATCTTTAAGAAATGCGACAACCTCTTCGAGTTCATCCTTGGCTTCATCAATTCCAGCAACATCGTTAAAAGTGATTTTCGCAGAAGATTCACTGAGCAGCTTGGCACGACTTTTACCAAAGCTCATGGCTTTACCGCCACCGGATTGCATCTGGCGCATAAAGAAAATCCAAACTGCAATCAGAAGTAGAATCGGTCCCCACGAGACCATCAAAGACATCCAGAAACTATTTGTTTCATCTGGCTCGGCTTCAATGGCAACACCTTGAGCACGCAACATACTGATCAAATCAGGATCATCAGGAGCATAGGTTTTAAATGCTGAACCATCAGCGTAAGTCCCTTCAAGGTTTGACCCTTGAATGGTTACATCCGCAACTTCACCTTCTTCCAGAGCCGCCAAAAAGGTCGTATATGGAACGGGTTTCAGGTCACGGCCCTGTTGGGTCATCATATTGAACAGCATGATCATCACTAAAGAGATGACCAGCCAAAGAGCTAAATTTTTATAAAACTGATTCACATATACCCCCTAAGGCTAAAAACACCTGAAAAATACGGTGCTTGGCGTTATCAAAACAGAGGAAACTTTACCATAACGGTTCCCCTATCACAAGTCGATTATAGCTCTATTTATGACTCAATGACGATACGCACAACCGGCTCACCTTCAACAGGACGTCGCCCTTCAGCTCGACGACGGCCAACAAGCCACAAGATCTCATTCTCTTTGAGCAAAACTAAGGCGCCTTTTCTTCTTTCTTTAGGCATTTTAAGGTCTACAAAGAAATCTTGCAGTTTTTTAGTTCCGTTCATTCCGGACGGACGAAAACGATCTCCAGGCAAGCAAAGTCTTACATGCAAAGGCAAAAGCAACTCGCCGGCAGCAAACTCAACAGCACAAGGACTTTCACCAAGGGACCTTTCTTCAAGAGACAGTTGCAAAACCCGTCCTCCAGGTAAAGGATAAGACCCAAGAGAAGTCAATTCAGCAGAAAACGGAAGAGGAGCTTCAGGCATAGAGGTTCTAAAAACAACATCATCATACCGACGGGCCACCAAAACACCGGGAAGATTCAACTCCCCCTGGGGGGGACCATCGTCAACCAAGGTCAAAACATCTGCCGTATGTGTCGCTGAGATTCCACGTAAGTCACCACGAACCAACTGCAAAGAAGCTCGCACTAAACGTGCGGTCACAGCCGAAGGCAACTCAAGGAGTCGCAGACGATCAAGAATGAAACTGCCTTCGCTCCAGCGACCACAACAGTCAATTTCACGGGCAACAAGGTCAGCCCAATAATCTTCATCTGCCCGCATCTGTACGCATAGCCCTGCAAGATGGCGACGGATCCTGGGATTGAATTCTTCCAAAGCAGGCAAAAGAGAGTAACGAATACGATTGCGAGTAAACGCCTGATCTCGGTTACTCTCATCTTCGCGCCACGACAATCCTTCCTCCTGCAAATAAGCGACAAGGTCTGATCGAGTGAAAGACAACAAAGGCCTCACAATGGAACCATTAATAACTTTCATGCCCGACAGACCCGTCAATCGGCTCCCACGCAGAAGCCGAAGCAAAAAGGTTTCTGCCTGATCATCGGCATGATGTCCATAAGCAACAACAGAACAACCGCGAGCCCGCGCAGTCGCCTCCAGAAAGTCACGACGGACCTCCCGGGCGACTTCCTCGAGATTCCCCCTTCGCTGTTTTGCTATCTCAGCGACATCCATGCGCTTCACAACAAAAGGGAGGCCAAGGTCAAGACACATCTTTTCGACAAAGAGTGCATCGTCCAGGCTTGATTCACGCAATGAGTGGTCTAGATGAGCCACTTCCAGATGCAAGGACATGGACTCTGACAAAGAATGTAACAAGGAGAGCAAGGCAACTGAATCAGCACCGCCAGAAACGGCCACAAGCACACGACTTCCGACAGGAATACAACCCGTCTGAATCAGGAACTTATGGAATAGTTTCAACA
>CBDUFN010000260.1:0-4245 GCA_965366475.1 uncultured bacterium
TTTTCAAACGAAGAGCTGCCATTGTTGTTGAAAGACTCTACAGGTGGAGAGCGCGGAAACGCAGAACAACTGGTTAATAACTACTTTACTCCGGGGCTTGATGGGTTGAGTCAATTGCTGAACCTTGATTTTCATACCTGGCTGCCGGATGACCTGCTTTTGAAGAATGACAAGATGACCATGGCACATGGTGTCGAAGCGAGGGTGCCTTTCCTTGATCACCACCTCGTGGAATTGTGTGCAACAATCCCCTCGCGATATAAGTTGAAGTGGAATCAGGAAAAGCTTCTGTTGCGAAAAGTTATGCAGGGTCGGCTTCCCGAACAAATATGCAAACGTAAAAAAACCGGGTTTACTGTTCCTCTGGCTCAATGGATGAAAGGAGCTATGGGGGAGCAGATCAAGGAGTTTTACGATCCCGGTTATGTCGCAGCTCAGGGCTTGTTCCACCCAGGTTACATAAAGGCTTTGGCAGACAAGCCTTTAAATGATCCTTATTATCGACGCCAGTTTTGGTGTGTTGCTACACTTGGCTTGTGGCAAAAACGTTTCGATGTCACTTAGGGCGTTTTTAGAAATCACAATGGACCTATGACCTGAGGTCTTAGGTCCGTTCATTATGTGAACGAAAAATGAGAATCCTGTTGATTCTACATGGGATTTCAGGATAGTGTTCATAATATGAACAATAGGACAGCCGATCAGGAATCTTACCGCACCCTGCAATTGATGAATGAACTCGAAGATGGCGCCACCATTTCCCAGAGGGAACTGGCCAGTCGTCTTGGGGTTGCCGTTGGTCTGGTAAATTCCTACCTGAAAAATTTCGTTGCCAAAGGGTATGTACGAGTAAAGAATTACCCGAGCAATCGCTACGCCTATCTGCTGACACCAAAAGGTTTTGCCGAAAAAGGTCGACTTGCACTTCAGCACCTCAGCTATTTTACCAGCCTTTATACCTCCACACGCCAGGAATATCTGGTTTTGTTCCGTCAACTGAAGTCGGAGGGTGTCTTAAGCGTGGTGTTCTGTGGGGTGGATGAGGTGGCAGAGATCGCATACCTGTCTTTACAGGAAGCCGGCATGAGTTTGTCTGCAGTCATCGACGATGACACTGAGCGTCGGGAGTTGTTCGGTCATCCAATTCGCTCTTTTTCGGATGGGCTAAGCGAGATCTCAGGAGACATTGTCCTGACCTCTCTCAAGCGCGGTCGTGCCCTCAGGGTGAAATTAAAAAGGTGTGGTTGGCTTGGGAAGATTTATCAACCTCCGGCGTT
This sequence comes from uncultured bacterium, assembly GCA_965366475.1. GTDB lineage: Bacteria > Desulfobacterota > Desulfuromonadia > Desulfuromonadales > BM103 > M0040. The sequence continues at coordinate 1,278 of CBDUFN010000260.1, forward strand.
ATCGGGAGAGCAGTGAAGGTGGAACAGCTTTGAAACAGTTTGATTTTGGTCAGAATTGGCAGGATTTCTCTGCGAATCGTCTTGATGATATCCACATTGAACAAGCCCGCCTGCACTTTCGCGAGCTTATGGCTGGCGTTGAGCTTAAAGGGAAAACCTTTTTGGATATCGGTTTCGGCCAGGGCTTGAGCTTGTTGATTGCACATCAGGAAGGTGCTCAGGTGACCGGCATGGATATTAATCCGAAGTGTGCCCAGGTTGTTGAGAAGAACAAGCCTGCCCTCGGTGTCGAAGCTCACATAGAGACAGTTGTTGGCTCAGTTCTGAGCCAGGATGATTTGCAAAAGTTACAGGACAGGACGTTCGATATCGTCCATTCCTGGGGCGTTCTTCATCATACCGGTGATATGGATAAGGCCATCGATAACGCCTGCCGGTTCGTCAAGCCGGAAGGCCTTCTTGTCGTAGCAATCTACAACCGACATTGGAGCTCTCTGCCATGGCTCTGTATAAAATGGCTTTATTGCCATGTTCCGGAAGTCTTCCAGAAAATTATGATTGGCTTGTTTTATCCGGTTATTTTGCTGGCGAAGTTCATGGTGACCGGGAAGAACCCCTTTCGCATGAGTCGAGGAATGGATTTTTATTACAATATCGTCGACTGGGTTGGTGGCTATCCCTATGAATATGCCTCGATTGAAGAAATGGAGGATATCCTGGCGAGAAAAGGGTTTCGTCTGATCAAAGAGACTCCTGCGAAAGTGCCGACGGGTTGTAATGAATTCATTTTTCGAAAAAACGCGGGATAATTAATGCTGAAGGCCATAAAAGACAAGGGACAGCAGGTCTCGGATTATTATGCTGGATCGCCGGATTATTTCTACTTGACGCCAGCAGGTGCCTCTCTCTGGGAAGCTATCGGCCCCGTTTTGGAGCAACATGCCAAAGGCTTGCTGCTTGATGCCGGAGCAGGGCGCAGTGCTTATCGTCACGCCATTAAGAAATACTGTCGCGAATATGTTTCTGTTGATATCGGCGTGCGGCCTGAGCTGAATGCCGTCGGCGATTTGCTGGAACTGCCATTTGCTACGGGGGCCTTCGATACCGTCTTCTGCTCTCAGGTCCTGGAGCATGTATCTCACCCCTCCAAGGCCTTGGCAGAATTGCATAGAGTGTTGAAACCGGGTGGCTGTCTGAGTTTGACCGTTCCTCATATCTCCTGGCTTCACAACGAGCCACACGATTATTTCCGCTTTACACGTTATGGCCTTGCCCAATTGGCTGAAGATAACGGTTTGGACGTTGCTCAGACCAGTCACTCCGGTGGCTTGTTATGTCTTCTTGGCCATGTTTTTTCAACCTTCTGGGTCAATCTGACCTTCGGTGTTCCTGTCTTGCAAGAAGTTGCTCGGGTGATAAACCGTCTCTGGGTTCGCTTGATCCTCTGGCTGGACAAAAAACTGGAGCGGGGCGAACTCTTCGCATTGAATTATCTCTGTCTAATGCAGAAGCCAGAGCTTCAGAACGCTCATAAGGATGATTGACGTGAAAAAACTTCATGACATCGAGTGGAATGAAGCCAAAATCCAGAGCTTCTGGGATGGTTTGGTGACCGGACCGGAAAATGCGAACTTGTATTTTAGTAAACAAAAGGGACGTAGCCTGCTTCGTTTTGTTCGGCGTTTCTCGAAAGTGCATGGCCGTGTGGTCGACCTTGGCTGTGGTCCGGGCTATTTCATCGATCATCTTTTAACCGCTGGGATCTCTTGTGCCGGAGCCGACCTCTCAAAGGATTCCGTCGAATCTGTTAATCAACGGTTGAAAAAATGCACAGAATTTGTCGGCGCACAACTCTGTCCCTCTGTATCCGAAGTCCCTTTTGAGAGGGAGTCGGTTGATACTCTCTTTTTGCTGGAGACGGTCGAACACCTTCTCCCGGGAGCCCGCGAACAATATTTGTCCAGAATTGTCAGCACGTTGGCTGTTGACGGGAGCTTGATCGCGACCGTGCCTTATAGAGAGGACCTGTTGCGTAATAAGGTGGTTTGCAGCGATTGTGGCTGTCGTTTCCACCGGGTTCAGCACGTTGCTTCTTTTGACCCTGTGGGGTTTAGTCGTCTGATGAATGAGGCCGGTTTGACCACTGTGGTTTGCCGTCCGGTTTTACTGTGGCCAGACTGGAAGGTTTATTGGCAGTCCATGCGCATCAGTTCTGCCGGAAAGAGCCTGTCGTGCCCGGAGTGTGCGGCGAGTGTTGATCCAGGACGGACCGGATCGTTTGTTAATAGGTTCACTCTCGACAAGTTATTCCATCTTGTGTACGTCGGGCGTAAGGAGACCAGGGGGTGACCCTTGGGTGGATCGATGGCCACATCTGACAGTGCTTCTCTACACAGCCAACGCATGCGATTTGTACTGAAACTGATGGTCGGTTGTGCCCTTCTGACGCTCCTCGTTCTTTCGGTTGACTGGCCAAAAACATGGCACTTGGCAGTAACTGCCAATCCCGTCTATCTTTTTATGGCCTTCCTGCTCTTCCCCCTGGGGTTGCTGCTCTCGGCATGGAAGTGGCAAGTTCTTATTCGACCTTTTGCCTCCAATGCATCACTGAGGCAACTTCTCTCTCTCTACTATATTGGATTTTTTGCCAATAATTTTCTGCCGACGAACGTCGGAGGGGATTTTGCGCGTTTTGCTCTCGTAGCAAAATCGGCAGAACGTAGTTTAATCGGGGCCAGTATTCTCGTTGAAAGGTTAAGCGGCGTCCTTGTGCTGTTCCTCTGGGCTCTCTTCTCCATGTGTCTAGGCAGGTCTCTTTTTGCCGAACTTATGTTCTTGCCAGTCCTCTGGCTTCTTGTCGTTAGCTGTCTGCTTGTTTTGTGCTTGATGTGGTCGTATAGCCGACCCCTCTTGCGACTGCTGGAAAAACGGAGTCATGACACCGAAAGGGTTGTCGGCAAATTAACCC
>CBDUFN010000261.1:0-4193 GCA_965366475.1 uncultured bacterium
ATTCTTTTGGATTGTGTTCTACGCCGTGACAGCTCAGAGAACAGGAGCCCTGTCGAGCTGAATAACCTTGAGCTTCATACTTCAAAAGGCCCTCAGCATTTTCAAAAACTATATCTCTGTTGAACTTAATTAAATGCTGATATTGTGAACTACCATGAGCATCATGACAGGAGAAACAAGAAGTCCCCTGAGACCCCGTTGGGCCCTGCACGTGCAAAGAATGATACGGAAAACTTTCGTTAGCCAAGATACTGGAGCGAGAATGGCACTTGTAACAAAGTGAATAAGCCTGTTCACTCTCAACGCGTTCATCATCCATCTGATAATTCAGCACTAGTAATCCTGGGTAATTTGAACCATGTGGCCCCTTAGGAGCCCCTGCATTATCGCTCCCATGACAATCACTGCAACTAATTTTAGAGATATCACTCGGCTTCTGCTTCCTCGCAACATATGGCTCTTTCAAACTAATAACGTAAGTATTTTTGCCCTCACCTTCCACCGGATGAAAAGAGGGATTCGTAGTTTTAAACTCCTCGTGCTTATTCGAGGAGCTTCCAGGAAGATTGGCACTCTCTGAATGACAACGATAGCAAAGTTCATATTCTTGCTCAATGTAAGCAACAAGATTACCCACCCTTCGGCCTTTTAAACCACGATACGGGTTCCCTTTTTCTGTGACATGAGGCTCATGACAATCGACACACTCTGAGTGGCGTGCTGCATTAACAACATTTTCAGGCAGTGTTTCATATTTTTTATGAACGCCCTGAATCGTTAACACTGGATGACTGTAGGGCTTGTTAAGCTCAGTAGCAATATTCGACAAAACCAGCGTCCCGGTATCTTTCAAAAAACCAGAGTTAACCATCTGAGCTCGCGCAGCGGCATCACCGTGACACTTCAAACACCGTCCTTCCTCGCCACTCACAGCCATGGTCATCCCCGAATGACAGGCACGACAACTCTTCGACATAACAGAACGATCTCCGTGGCTTCCCTGTAGTTTCCCTTGCTGTTTTGCAAAAGCCGTCGGAGAAAGCATCAAACTGGTTACAGCCAGAGCGAGCAGTATTATTCTCGGCAAAAAGCAGGTCTTCATAATTCTCATATCCGTATAAGTCGCTGCCATTAGCAGCGGAATGACCTCTAAGGAAGGTGCGGTGCAGTCGCCGGAGTAGCTCCAACATGACACGACTGACAAACATCATCGTATGAAGCCGCAGCACCCAAGTGTCGCCAGAACGGTAAATTATCGTAAGAGGCATCTGCACGTGTATCCAAATGAGGATCATGACAAGTCGTACACTGCATCTGGCCATTATTATCTAAAGGTGTATCAATAGAAGGATCAGCAGGCAGTTGGTAAGACGCATTCAGTACGTTGACAATGACATCATTATTATAATTGAACGAAATGGGATGGGCTTTATCCAATTGAATAACCGCAGAAGTTTTGGTTATAAACTCACTTCCACCAGGCATAGAGATTGTATCACTGCCAAGCAGAATACCAATCGCGGTTGCACCGTCATGACAAGACAGGCACATGCGAGATGCGCCACTGGGGTAATTCGCATCAGCTATATAGCCCGTACGAGCAGTGTCACCTTTTATCAGAAGCGCTGAATTATAGAGAGGAAAGCTACCCATGGTATTGGGGTCTGGGCGATTCCAGAGAGGAGTATCCGGTGCTGCCGAGTGTGGGGTATGACAGAAAACACAAATTTGGTCTTCCGTATCTGAATGTGGACCCGTGTGAGAGGCACTACTGGATAGATTGTGAGGGTTCAATGCCTCCGAAAGCTTCCTCGCCGCAAAAGAAAGCGAAGAGGTAAGCATGACCAGACTTAGAGAAAGAGCTAAAATGAACTGAAGATTTCTTTTCATAACGTATCAGTAACCCATTATTCAAGTGACAAACTAAAGCAGTAAAAACTTGCAAAAAACACGCCACAGATATGCATATAAACATTCAAAACATCGTCATGGTAGCAACTGAAAAGCCTGAACCCTGTGATTGTAGGAATCCGCAACAAAAAGTCGCTTCTCATTATCAATAAACAATCCAGCAGGAAGGTTAAAATCACCGGGCTGCCCACCTGCGCTTCCCCAGAACATGAGTAGATTCCCCGCCATATCAAAGACTTGAATATTGTCAAATGCCGAGTCCGAGATAAAAACATGTCCATCTCGATCAACAGCAAGCCCCTTTGGTCGCGCTAGAGACCCAGCCGCATCACCATGTTTCCCGATAGTGCCAAGCAATACACCGGAAGCGCTCTGAACTTCAACCCGGAAAGACAAGGCATCAAGGACAAGAATTTCACCCGCGGGGCCAACGGCAACATTCAAAGGGCGAACAAAACGACCATCGGGATGAACACGACTCTTTATCTGAGAAGAGACATTACCATCGACATCGAACCTGTAGACAACTCCTCCCATAGCGTCGGCAACAAGCAATCGGCCGTCAGTATCTATAGCCAAACCCGTCGGGCGCTTGAACCCACCTTCAGGAGCCCAGGTATCAAGATATTCTCCTTCAGAATTAAGAACAAAAACTCTCCTGAGTGCCGCATCAGCGAGATAAACACGCTGACGCTCGTCATCAACAGCGACACCACTTGGAGATTCAAGCCTGATTCCGGCAAATTCCTTAAAATATTCAACCTTCTTTTTCCCTAGGTTGAAACGATAAAGTGTACGCACACCACTGTCGGCTACCCACAAAGATTTGGACTGACTGGAAGCAACAGAAAAAGGACTAAGGAGCGGAAGATCTTCCTGAGTCTCTCCAAGCAACCAGACAAACATTCCTGAAGTCTGACTCTTTTCCTTAAAATCCCGAGGACCGTAGAAGCTACGAAGATAACTGACACGTGGCTTATCTGGAGGACTTGGCCAGAGAAGATCGAACGACTTGTCCTGCCATTCAAGGGGTGAGACTGACCCTGCACAACCGGAGAGCAGGGTCAGCATCAAAAAGAAGAGACAAAGAGATAAAGCCTTGACCATAGGACAACCTATTCTACTGATCAAAACGTTCTAAAAGGTATTTTTCTTTAAGATTAGACAACCACTCATCATAGAGTTGTGACCGCTGTTCTTCTTCCATTGTGGCACGAATCTTTGCAGCGACTTCGTCAAACTCCATTTGTCTTTCATCATCAACCGAATCGAGTTTGATAATGTGAAGGCCATAGATAGTACGAATTGGGCCAACAATTTCTCCAGGCTGCATCTTTTGGATCGCAGCGTCAAACTCGGGAACAGTCTGGCCGGCATGGAAGGCACCTAGACTGCCGCCAACATATTTACTGCGATCATCGGACTCGTAATAAGCAAGGTTATAGAAGTCCTCTCCAGCTTTAGCCCTTTCCAGCAACTCTTCAGCACGCCCTGCCTTAACCTTCTTTTCCTCTAGAGTTTCAGCCGGATCGACTTTCACAAACACGTGACTAGCTGAATACAACTTCGGCCTGAAGTATCTCTGTTTATTCTCAGAATAGTACGCTTGCACAGCTTCGTCAGTTACTGTTATTTTGTCATTAACAGCAACCTTTTCCGCCTTACGAGCGAGCTGTTCAAGATACATATCAGACTTGTATTTACTCAACAGTACCTTACTGGCACCGCTGACAGCTTGGGGATTCTTATCCAGCTTTTCCTGCCAATCACTCTCAAAGTTAGCACCATCAATAGAAAGTTCTTCATTGATTGCGTACTGAACCTTATATGCACGATCAACTAATAACTCTAATGCCTCTTGATTAATCTCGGCAACTTTTTCAGGGCTGATCTTACCATGAAAACTGACCTGCATCGGCATAAGCTTTTGCGCCTCACGACTCACGTCGGCACTCGTGATCAAAAGGTTACCAACCTTTGCCACTTTAGCTGAGCCCTGAGCCTGCGACTCAGAAGCGAACACCGAGGTTGATAACGAAAATATCATAAAGGAAACAACAAAAAAACTGGTCAAAAAACGCATCAAGAGTTCTCCTAAAAGTTTCAAAAAGATTGAACCTGCAACAACTTAGATCATTTAACAATTTATATGAAAAGTACATTCAGTGTCAATCGAAGCCAAAACAAAAGAGGCGACTCCCACAACAGGAATCGCCTCAATTGAATCTGGCGGGGCTGACGGGACTCGAACCCGCGACCTCCGGCGTGACAGGCCGATGTTG
>CBDUFN010000262.1:0-4189 GCA_965366475.1 uncultured bacterium
GTCGTTTCACCAACAACACGACCCGGCATACCACGAACATCCTTCTGACGGACAGCAAAGAAACCGACGTAAGGACCTCCAAATGCAAGCGGCAAACCAAAACTTTGCCCATCGCCGGCAACGATATCAGCACCAAGTTCACCTGGCGACTTGAGCAAGCCAAGAGCCACCGGTTCGGCAACGGCGGTAACCAGTTTAGCGCCAACGCCATGGGCCTGCTCGGCCAGCGCAGAAACATCTTCGATCATGCCAAAGTAGTTCGGGTATCCGGCGACCACAGCGGCTGTTGAATCATCGAGTTTTTCTGCTAGGTCCTGAAGATCTGTACGACCGTCGGCAGCAACAGCAATCTCCACCAACTCCATATTCAGGTAACGACAATAGGTGGCTACGACTCCGCGATATCGAGGATTGAGTGCCTTTGACAAAAGTATTCGCTTACGACGCGTCAAACGCATGGCCATCAACACAGCCTCTGCGCAAGCAGAAGCCCCGTCGTACATTGAGGCATTAGCCGCGTCCATACCCGTCAACTGGCAAATAAGAGTCTGAAACTCAAAAACTGCCTGCAAAGTTCCTTGGCTTATTTCTGGTTGATAGGGTGTATAAGCTGTATAGAACTCGCTCCGCGAGATCAAAAGATCTATCACTGTCGGAACAAAGTGATGATAAGCTCCGCCGCCAAGAAAACTCTTATGAGTTTCCGGGGTCGCATTGCCCTGAGCGAGCGTTTTTAATTCGCGTAGAAGCTCTGTCTCGCTCGCTGGTTCATCAAGATCGAGAGGCCGTTTGAGTCGAACAGATTTCGGGACCTCTTCAAAGAGATCTTCCAGGGAAGCAACCCCAATCTTTTCGAGCATCTGGGTCACGTCCCCGACTGTATGCGGGATATAACGCATGATCCTTAGCTCTCCTCTGCGATCAGGGCCTGGTAAGCTTCAGCGGTCATCAAAGCGTCAGCATCAGACGCATTGTCCATACGGATCTTGATCATCCAGCCATCTTCATAAGGAGAAGTATTGATAATCTCAGGAGCATCAAGAAGATCTTCGTTGATTTCTTCCACAGTGCCAGAAATCGGAGCGTAAATATCGGAGACAGCCTTAACCGATTCCACAACACCAAAAGCCTTGCCGGCCTCGAGAACAGCGCCCACCTCTGGGAGTTCGGCAAAGACCACATCACCCAAAGAATCCTGGGCAAAATCAGAGATACCAATCACAGCCAACTCTTCCTCAACCATGACCCACTCATGCTCTTCTGTGTACTTGAGTTCTTCTGGGAATTCCATGTCAATCTCCTTCTGTCTGTAGTCCCCTTGATAGCAGGGGGTAAAAAAATATGTTAACTGAATTGATTCTTGACGTTATTTTACAAAGGGTGGCCGAGTCACCTTGGCTGCCATTCTGCGATGTCGGATAGCAACCTCTAACTCAGTATCAGCCTTCGCCGAGTCAGGGTCAACCAAAGCCAAGGCAACTCCAACCTTAAGAGTTGGAGACATGGTTCCGCTTGTGACGACGCCAACTTCACGTTCACCGGCGAAAACAGGGTAGCCATCGCGTGGCACACCACGCTCCTGCATCACCAATCCAACTCTACGGCGTGGCACTCCACCGGCTTTCTGATCGACGAGTGAAGCCTTGCCGACAAAGTCCTCTTTATCGAGCTTGGTAATCCAGGCAAGCCCGGCTTCCAATGGTGAGATGTCCTTAGAGAGTTCGTGCCCGTAGAGAGCATAACCTTTCTCAAGACGCAAAGTATCCCGTGCGCCCAGGCCAATCGGCAGCAATCCTTTTGGAGAACCTGCCGCCATCAAAGCTTGCCAAACATCAACAGCAGATTCAGCGGGCAAATACAATTCAAAGCCATCTTCTCCGGTATATCCTGTCCGGGAAATGATCATTTCAACATCGGCGACAGCCCCTTCACAAAAATGGTAGTAAACCAAATCTGCAAGCGCAACATCCGTCAATTCCGAGAGGATCGCCTCAGATTTTGGCCCCTGTAAGGCTATTTGGGCGAATTCGGCGCTGCGATTAGTTAAGGTGACATCGGTTATGGCTGATTCAGCCAACACTCGTTCCATCCAGGCAAAATCTTTATCGGTATTCGAGGCGTTAACACAGAAAAGATAATGAGAAGCATTGAATCGATAAAGGGTCACATCATCAACAACGCCACCTTCGGCATAACACATTGCAGAGTACTGAACCTGTCCATCGACCAGTTTCTCAGCATCATTGATCGTCAAATACTGAATAAAAGCCAGGGCATTGGCACCTTTCACTTCAACTTCTCCCATGTGAGAGACGTCAAAGAGACCAGCGGCTTCGCGAACAGCTTGATGTTCATCGATCACACCAGAATACTGTACCGGCATATCCCAGCCGCCAAAATCGACCATCCGTGCACCAAGGTCACGATGAATTTGATTTAAAGGGGTTTTATTCACAGGCTCTCTCCTTAAAAAAAGACGAATACAGCCAAACGCTTTGAGCTAAAAACTCAAGCGAGGATTTCAGGTATTTTATCCTCGAACCCAAGTGTCATTAAGTGAACGCCCTGACAAAGTTCTCTCGCCCAGGCAACAGCCTCACGAGCGATCTCAACACCTTCCGCCATCGGGTCAGTGGCAGCATCCAGACGTTCAATCAAAAGCTCCGGTACCTGTACCCCAGGAATATTAGCATTGAGAAATCGAGCCATTTTGGCATTACGAATCAGCAAGACACCGGCGATGACAGGGGTCTGCAGTGGCACCATAGCCTCCATAAATCGTTCAAGAGTCTCTCGACTAAAAATCGACTGCGTCTGGAAAAAACGTGCGCCACTATCAACTTTTTTAGAAACCTTCTGAAACATCAGCTCAAAAGGTTCTGCCGCTGGATTTACTGCCGCACCAGGGAAAAAATTTGGAACTCCATTAAGTTGCTTACCCACCATGTCAGTTCCCGCCATGAGAGCGGCAGTCATGTCAAGGAGCTGTACCGAGTCCAGATCAAACACTGGTCTGGCATCAGGATGATCACCAAACTTACTGTGATCGCCAGAGAGCAGCAAGAGATTTTCTATACCAAAAGCTGCGGCACCAAGTAAATCTGACTGCAAGGCCAAGCGATTCCGATCGCGGCAGGTTAACTGCAGGATCGTTTCTGTCCCAGCTTGCTGCAGGTGCGCTGCCAAAACCAATGACGACAAACGCATGTTAGCGCCCTGGTTATCAGTAACATTGACGGCCGTGATTCCTGCAAACTTTTTTACTTCGTCCAATGCTGGCGCAAGGTTGGTTCCTTTTGGTGGTGCAACCTCTGCAGTCACCACAAAGTGGCCCTCGACCAGCTGTCGAGACAAATGTGACATCAACACCCACCATCTTTCAGAATATAACGTCCCGGTTGGCGTCGACGACTCCAGTTTTTAGGTGGTACACGACGAGCAAAAACCCCTTGTCGCTGCTGCTTCTGTAGACGCTCATAAATCAGGCGCCAAGCACAATCAATTTCAGCGTCTACTTCACAATGGCCATCTTCCATACCACCACAGGGACCATTCAACAAACCTTTGGCACAGGTCGTCACCGGACAAATCCCTGCAGTCTCATTGAGGATACAATCGCCACAGAGTGAACACATTTCCTCGTAGTGACCAAAGCGCCGGACATTGCCCAGGAACATGGAGTTCAAGCCACCAACCACACGCTTCTCGGTGTTTGACGAAATAGACTGAATCCCGGAACCACAGGCAAGCACCACCAACGCATCAGCATCTTGTACTGAATTTTTGTGATGACGCAAATCACGGGCAGCCCGCATAATATGGCAAGCTTCGTCAATAACGACACTCCCGGTGACATCTTTGCCTTGCTCGTGCAGCCACTCCTGAAGCTTGAAAACCTCCTCTTCGCCACCCGACTTGCACGCTGTCGCACAAGCAGCACAACCAACCAGAAAAAGTTTGTCAAATTCAGACAGAGCCTTTTCGAGTTCTTCAAAAGGTTTTAGTTCACTGATAATCATGCAGGCCTTTGCTCTGGCGTATCAGACCATCTGAAAGATTAAGGTTAAGGGAGACAAGGTAAAACGGCCCGGGACGAACAAGTCGTCACGGGCCGTAAAAGGGTCTTACTTATTTGCGCGGCGCTTGGCGCCTTCAACAGTATTGTAAAGCAACATGGTGATGGTCATTG
>CBDUFN010000263.1:0-4123 GCA_965366475.1 uncultured bacterium
AGCGTCAACCCTGAAGCACAAGTTCGAGTGGTCTGGACTCAGACCTGGTTTGACCCGGGTATGGAAGGCGCTGCTGCCGACAGCCTGCTTGATGTTGGTGCAGATGTTCTAACCATGCATCAGGACGCTCCGGCAACTCTGCAGGCGGCAGAAGCACGCGGCGCCTATGTTATCGGTTACAACTCAGACATGCGTGAATTCGCGCCGACAGCCTTTTTGACTGCACCAGTCTGGAACTGGGGGCCTCTCTATTCAAAGGTAGCCCAGGAAGTTAATGACGGCACCTGGAAGTCTGAATCGATCTGGTGGGGAATGAAACAAGAGTTGGTGCAACTTGCGCCACTCAGCGATAAGGTTCCTGCAGACGTCAAAGCACTGGTCGCTGAAAAAACTGCAGCGATCAAAGCAGGCACACTGCACCCCTTTGCCGGCCCACTAAAAGGGCAAAATGGTGAGATTAAAGTTGCAGCAGGGAGTGTTCCAAGTGACGGTGACCTCCTTGGCATGAGCTACTTTGTTGAAGGTGTTCAAGGTACCATCCCTCAATAACAACTCTTTCTGAACACGAAAAGGCACGCACCGGGGAATACGGTGCGTGCCTCTTTTTTGCTGTCTATGACTGATCTCCTGCAAATTCAGAATATCCGTAAAACCTTTCCTGGTGTTGTCGCACTGGACGATATCTCTTTGTCTATTGCGCCGGGGGAAATCCACACACTGCTCGGCGAAAATGGTGCGGGTAAAAGCACCCTGATGAATGTTTTGACGGGGCTTTACCGACCAGACCGCGGTGAACTCGTGTTTAACGGGACTTCGGTTCATTTCAACAGCCCCCGCGATTCTCTGGCGATGGGCATAGGAATGGTTCACCAGCATTTCATGCTGGTTCCTGCCCACACGGTTTTTGAAAACATACTGCTGGCACTCGATAACGTTCCCAACTTTTTTTCCCGCCGTAAATACAAACAAAAGGTTCAAAAGATTCTCGACGAATTCGAACTTGATCTCAATCTGGACGATCCGGTCTGGATGTTATCGATCGGAGCCCAGCAGTGGATTGAGCTCATTAAGCTTCTGGTTCGTGATTGCCGTTTGTTAATTCTGGATGAGCCTACGGCTGTCTTGACACCCCAGGAAAGCGCGCGTCTTTTTCAGGTTTTGACCCAACTCAGGGATCAGGGCAAGAGCATTCTCTTCATCTCACACAAAATGCGTGAGGTCATGGAGATTTCTGATCGCGTCACGGTTCTGAAGAAAGGATGCAGCCTGATCACCTTGGCACGTGGCGAGTACGATGAGAACCGTCTGGCATCGCTGATGATCGGTGAGGACCAGATCCCCATGTGGATCAAACCTGCAATCAAGAAAGAAAAGCTGGCGCTGGAAATCAAGGGTTTATCAGTAAGAAATGATCGTGGTCTGGCCGATCTTGATAATTTCAACATGAAACTGCACCAAGGCCAGATCCTCGGTATCGCTGGTGTCGCAGGGAACGGCCAGAAAGCTCTGGCGGAAGTGCTCACAGGGCTGAAGAAAGCGTCCAGTGGGCGAATCCTTGCCGATGATCGAGATATCACTGACAGTACCGCAAGAAGTTCCTATATCGCAGGGATTGCACACATTCCTGAAGACCGAAAAAGTATCGGTATTGCCCCCGACATGACGGTTGATGACAACCTGATTATGAAAAATTTTAACTCGCAGGCCTTTCGTCGTTGGATTTTTCAGGATCGTGCCGCGATTCGTAAAAACGCAACAGCTAAAATCGATCAATTTGCCATCAAGGCCGGTCCTGATGGCAACCCGGTACGCTACCTCTCCGGTGGCAACATTCAAAAAGTTATAATAGCGCGGGAGCTGTCAGAAAAACCTGCAGTGCTGGTCGCTCTTTATCCAACCCGCGGCCTCGATATCGGCAGTGCCGAGTACGTGCACAAAGTCATTATCGATGGAGCCAACCAAGGCATGAGTACAATTCTTATTTCTGAAGACCTTGATGAACTGCTCAAACTCTCTGACGAAATCGTCGTTATGTTTCGCGGTCGCCTGGTGGGCTGTGTCGATCCTCAGCAAACGACTCGAGAAGAAATCGGTTTGCTGATGAGTGGCGAGGTGCAGATATGAAAATCGTTTCGGAAAAGCGCGAACTCTCCACGAAACTTTTCAGATTTGCGGCCCCGTTTATCTCGGTCCTGGTTGCTCTGTTCGTTGCTGGGTTTCTCCTTCTGGCCGCTGGTGTTAACCCGGCGCAGGCCTATCTTGAAATCCTCCAGGAAGCCTTAGGTTCCACCTACGGAATATCAGAAACGCTGGTCAAAACCACCCCACTGATCTTTGCCAGCCTCGGCGTTTCACTCGCCTTTCGTATGCAAATATGGAACATCGGTGCCGAGGGCCAGATCTACATGGGAGCGTGTGGCGCAACAGCCGTAGCTCTCTTCTCTGGCATTGAAAGCCATCCGGTGATGATCACAACCATGTTTCTGGCTGCATTCCTCTGTGGCGGGCTGTGGGCTGGTGTCGCTGGTGTCTTGCGAGCCCGTTGGCAAGTCAATGAGGTCATTGTCACCCTGCTCATGAACTACATCGCTATCCTCGGTGTCGATTACCTGATTTACGGCCCATGGAAAGACCCTAAAGGATTCAACTTCCCGTTGACGGCACAATTCAGTGATGCTGCACGCCTGACAGAATATTTCGACACCCGCTTTCACAGTGGTTTCTTCTTAGCGCTTTTCTGTGCCCTGATGCTTTATCTCTTCATGGAACGTACCGTCTGGGGTTATGAGATCAAGGTTATTGGCAGCAACCCAAGAGCAGCCCAATACGCCGGGATGCGTACCGGTCTGGCGATTTTTGTTGTGCTCTTTTTAAGTGGTGCCATCGCCGGAATCGCCGGCTTCGGTGAGGTTGCGGGACTACAGCATCGCTTGCAGCATGGGATTTCGCCCGGATATGGTTACACGGCAATTATTATCGCCTGGCTGGCCAAGCGCAGTGCAATAGGTGTTGTTATCGTTTCTTTTATGATGGGTGTTCTATTGGTTGGCGGTGACAGCCTGCAGCTAACCTGGCAGCTTCCGGTGGCTTTCGTGTACGCCTTCCAGGGCTTGATTCTCTTTTTCCTGCTTGCTTCAGACTTTTTCATCCATAACCGCTTGAAACTGGTTAGAGGAGATCATCATGCTTGAGATACTCCTTGATGCGACGGTCAGGGCCGGAACCCCGATTCTCTTTGCGACCCTTGGCGCGATCATCAACGAGCGGGCGGGGATCATCAACCTTGGCATCGAAGGTTTGATGCTGATTGGAGCTCTGGCTGGATTCGCAGGGACCCAGGCCAGTGGCTCGCTCCTGGTTGGCGTGCTGGCCGCATTTTCTGCAGCGATGGTTGCCGGGAGTATCCACGCATTCATCACCGTACAACTTCGTGGCAACCAGATCGTCAGTGGCCTTGCGCTCACCATGTTCGGTATCGGTATCACTGCTCTCTTCGGACGAGGCATGGTTGGCCTCACGATCAAGGGCTTTGAGCGCGTTGCGATACCCGGTTTGAGCAAGCTGCCGATCATTGGCAAACCATTTTTCAATCAGGACATGTTGATCTACTTCAGCATCCTGCTCGTTATCGCGATTGGCTTCTTTTTCTATCGCACCCGTTGGGGGCTGGCTTTGCGCAGCGTTGGTGAAAATCCTGCGGCGGCTGACACCTGTGGTGTCCCGGTTCTGCTGGCGCGCTTCCTTGCAGTCACAATCGGCTCCGGGATTGTCGGTATCGGCGGCGCCTACTTAAGCCTTGCCACCACACCGATGTGGATTGAGAACATGTCTGCGGGCAGAGGCTGGATAGCCGTCGCTCTGGTCATTTTTGCCTCTTGGTCCAGCTATCGTGCTCTGGCCGGGGCCTATCTGTTCGGTGGCATCACCGCCATGCAGCTGCGTTTTCAAGCCATGGGCACCACTGTCAGCGTTCATTTTTTGCAGATGCTTCCTTACTTTTTTACCATCTTGGTTCTTGTCATCTCCACGATTCGACTGCAAAAAGGCGCATCACAACAACCTGAGAGTCTTGGCCAACCCTATGATCGCGAGGATCGCAAATGAACCTGATCGCACAGGAACT
>CBDUFN010000264.1:0-4089 GCA_965366475.1 uncultured bacterium
CTCAGCGAATGCTCGGTCGAAGCGCTACAAAGCCGACGAACAACAGACCTGCTCCTTGGCTTTGTCGATAAAGGTTTGCAACGCGTTAAGGATCGCTCGTTTCGCAGCCTGCTCGAGGAAAACCTCCCCGCCAACAGCGTCGTGCAGGTTCAGAATGATCTGGTCGAGCGTTTAATCAAGTTGGCGAGGTCTGTCGAAGCCTCGGATGCGATTGATGCTGTCGTTAAAGAGAAACTCGAAGTTTGGGTTTTTCAGCTACCTTTGGGTCGCTTGGCAGAACGTCTACCCGTTGATATTCTCGAGGAACTTGAAGAAGGACTCTATCGTCAGGTTGGTGAGGTCCTGCAAAAAGAGGTTCCGCCTTTGATCGAAACCCTCAACGTGACACGCATGGTGGAAGAGAAGGTCAATCAACTGGACATTCTTCAGGTGGAAGGTCTGTTAATGGGGGTTATGAAGGAGCAGTTCAAATATATCAATCTCTTTGGCGCTATTCTGGGTTTCATGATTGGTTTGCTGAACCTGGCTGTCTTGTGGATGGCATGACCTTTGAATTTGTGAGTTTTTGACGGTTTCAGGAAGAGGAGAGTTTAAGTGAATTCACGTTTTTCTTTCAGTTGGGAACATTTGCGTCGTGCGTGGAGCGGTATCCTTGGCACCGACGATCTCAACAGCCTGCCCAAGGTTAATCGTGATCTGCCGTCTGCTGATAGCGACCGGGTCAAGCAGCTTATGGAAGAGTGCTTGGTCGCCCGCGGTGGCGAAGTCTCGGCTCGTCAGCGTGCTGCGGTTCTTGGTGAACTTTACCTGACGTTAAGTGAAACAGGCCGCAGAAATTTTCTCGAAACCTTGGTGGCTAATTTCTCTGTTAATCGCGAAGACGTAAAAGTTACGGCAAGAAAACTGTTAGACGCTGCCGATGACAAAAGCTTTCAACGCGCAACTAACGATATGCGCAAAGCCCTTGTCTCACCCCACCAGCAACTGCTCCGACAGTTTAACGCCCTCCCTGAGGGCATCAAGTTCCTGGTTGACCTGCGAGCCGACCTGTTGGCTTTTCGTGCCTCTCAGCCAAACCTTGCTGCTCTGGATCACGATTTGAAAGATCTTTTGGCCTCCTGGTTTGATGTTGGCTTTCTCACTGTCGAGCGAATCTCCTGGCAAAGTCCGGCAGCGCTTCTGGAAAAGTTAATGGCCTACGAAGCAGTTCATGCCATCAGTTCTTGGAGTGATTTACACAACCGGTTGGAGTCAGATCGTCGCTGCTATGCTTTTTTCCACCCGGGTATGTCTGAGGAACCGTTGATCTTTATCGAGGTTGCTTTGGTTGAAGGATTGGCAACCAGCGTGCAGGATCTCCTCGATGAAAGTGCTCCGGAGACGGCTGCAGAAGATGCTGACACGGCGATTTTCTACTCAATCTCAAACACCCAGCAAGGTTTGCAGGGGATCAGCTTTGGCCCCTTCCTGATTAAACAGGTGGTCACAAGTCTTCGGCAGCAGTTACCAAACCTCAAGCACTTTTCAACGCTTTCGCCTATTCCTGGTTTCCGTGATTGGCTCTTTTCCTATTTTGAGGCCGCGATGGGTGACGAAGAGCCTGGTCCAGCAGGGCAGGCGCTGATTGATGCCTCTCAGTTACTCAATGTGGTTGCAAAACCTGCGGCGATTTTCGACAGTAAAGATTGGTGGGAAAATCAAACGGTCGTCGAGATATTGAAAGAGCCCTTACTTTCCCTTTGTACTCGCTACCTGCACGAACCCCGTGAGAAAGATGATGCACCTCTCGATCCAGTGGCTCGATTTCACCTTGGTAATGGTGCTCGTATAGAACGAGTCAACTGGCTTGGTGATATCTCTGCCAAAGGGATGCAGGAGTCGTGTGGACTGATGGTTAATTATCTCTACCAATTGAAAGATATTGAGAAAAATATAGAAGCTTATGCGACCAGCAAAGAGATTGTCGCTTCTTCGCGGGTTCGAAGTCTGTTGCGTGAGGATGAGGATGAACAAGGGCATCTGACCAAGTTACGCAGATTGCTCACCCCGGGACGGAGTAGCGGCTCTGGAGAAACACCGCAAACGTGAATTTAGATCAGTGGAGGGCGGGAAAACATGAATCTGAAACCGGAAGTTGTCGAACAGCTTGAGAGAGTTCTTTCCTCTGTTGAACAATTGCTGCCGAAAGCCATTGAGCCGGTCGACTGGACTGAAATAACCGCGGCCAACTGGCGGCGTCATTCCTTTGCCGGATATCTAGAAGCTATTGACTATATAGAAGAAACTCAACTTGATGCGTTGGTTGGCATTGATCGACAGAAACAGATTCTTGAGAAGAACACACGACAATTTCTGAAAGGATATCCTGCCAACAACGTGCTGCTTTGGGGGTCGCGAGGGACAGGAAAATCATCGGTGGTCAGAGCTCTGCTCAACAAGTATGCCGCTGATGGATTACGGATTGTCCAGGTTGATAAACATGATCTTGATTACCTGCCCGATATCTTTGCACAGATTGGTAAGCAACCGTTTCGCTTCATTCTCCTCTGTGATGACCTCTCCTTCGAGCCGGATGATCCTGGTTACAAGGTTCTTAAAAGCGTTCTCGATGGTTCTGTCTACGCTTCACCGAAGAATGTGCTTATTTACGTAACCTCCAATCGACGACATTTACTTCCCGAGTTCCATACCGATAACCTCGGCGCCAAGATGGTGCATAATGAGATTCATCATGGTGAGGCTGTTGAGGAAAAAATTTCTCTTTCTGATCGTTTTGGCCTTTGGATTTCTTTTTATGTGTTCAAGCAGGAGCTTTATCTGGAGATTGTGCAAAAAACCATTTCTCGTCTCTGTATTGAAAACCAGGTTGAGCCGCAATGGGATGAAGCTATTGCCAAGTCAGCAATCAAATGGTCGCATGATAAGAGTAAACGCTGTGGTCGTACGGCCTTACAGTTTTCGCGCTACTGGCTTGGTCAATATATGTTGGAGAGTGATGAGAAGAGCAGTGACCAATAAAGCCCGCCCTCGGCTGAGTTTTGGCTTTCCCTGCTGGTGAGTGCTCTCAAAAGTTGAAGCCTGAGCGAAACAACTCCAGCCAAGAATTAGTCAGGTAAATCCTCTTTTTCTATCTCAAGGTGGTCTTTGCCGTTAGGTTGTGCACGGCTCTCTGAGTCTGATTTACAACGGCAATCACGGCCACTGTCAGGTGCAGGAGTTCAACCGCCGCGCAATCCCTTTCGTTTCAAGATAAGACCGGCAGCCAGGCCACTAAATGCGAGCATGAAAAAAAATAAAACGATAAAAAAAATGTTCATTACTTAACCTCGTTAAGAAATTGTGAGAATGCCGGGCTGGTGTAAACAATTGTCGATGTTGTGTCGTGAATAAGAAAATACGCGGCAATTTGGTTTTTCTCACAGAAAAGGCGCCCTTTTTCCTCTCCCAGAACCATCAGAGTTGTTGCCAGGGCATCGGCACGCGCGCACGTTTCAGCAAGCACGGTGACAGACGCCAATTTATGACGGATGGGTCTGCCACTCAATGGATTTATCGTGTGTGAATATCTCTGGCCGTCTTCTATATAAAAATTTCGATAATTCCCGGACGTTGCCAGACCCGTATCGGTGAGGGGGAAAATCGCTGAAACCTCGCGCACACCCTCTAAAGGTTTTTCGATTGCGATCTGCCAGGGCGTGCCATCCTCTCTATGCCCTGCAATTCGTAACTCACCGCCAACTTCCAAAAGATAGTTGTTAATGTCTTTCTGTCTGAGAATGTCTGCCAGGGCGTCGACTGCGTAGCCCTTGGCGATGGCTGATAGATCAAGTTGCAATCCTGTGCTTAATTTACGAATAGCGGTAGGGTTTTCTTTCAATTGAATTTTTTCGTAGCCGACCTGATCCAGTCGTTCACTGATTTGCTCTTTGCTCGGAACCTTTTCTCTTCGGACTGTCGCACCGAATCCCCAAAGGTCTACCAAGGGGCCGACGCTGATATCAAAAGCCCCTTCGCTAAGAGCGCTGATCTGTTGTGAAATTTCAATAACGTGGGCAGTTTCTTCTGAAAGGGTGAACCAGTCGCGGTTGG
>CBDUFN010000265.1:0-4085 GCA_965366475.1 uncultured bacterium
TTTTCATTGGCGCTGTTACTTTATATGACGATAGCAACTATAGGTTAAAGCTTATCCAGTAGCTCTTGCTTGCCCTGACGGTACTCTTCAGCGCTCATTGCGCCACGATCATATTTGCGTTTCAGGATCTGCAACTCTGCTTCTGTTGAAGCGAAAGGACTCACCACATTGCTTTCTTGTACCCGAGGACTCTCTTTAGAGACAGGAGCAAGTAAGCGTGCCGCTTCAGCCTTGATATCAGCTAGAGTCATTTTTAACTCTGCGTTGCCATACCAGTGCGTATAAGCAGGGTTCTGGTGAAAAGCTCCCTTCACGGTTTTTGCGAGATCATACTTCTTCATTTTAAAGAAGAGTCGTTCAATATGAGAAATGTCTTCGTACAGCATCTGCCCATCGATAACCAACTCGCGGCCACGCAGGGGATGCTCTGGACGCTCCTGCAACGAGGGTACAAGAAGATCACGATCAGCAAGGTCGCGTATAATATCGGCCGCCTCAAGAACCAGTGCTTTACTTTGCGAAAGAATAATGTCCCCACTATTTAATTCGCGTTCAGCAAAAGACTTCGCATGACATTCAGTACAGATGCTGATCATTTCCTGCCTACGCGTAACCATAGCATCACCAGTCGGCTGAACCATGGCCGGGGACATGGTAATACCAAAAGAGACGTCGTGTGATCCTTCCGGCATATGACAGCGCTGACACGTTGGACCGGCTTCCTCACCGAGAGCCTCGTAAAGGACCCCATGTCGTGACGTTTGCCACATTTCCCACTGTGGATGATCAGGGCCCATATGACATGTCGCGCAGGATCCCGGGGCACGAACAGAGGCCAGGTCGGTAATGTGGTTGGTGTGACAAGACGCGCAGGAGTTTTCAACTTGATGACAACGATTACAGCCGAGAGAAGCCATCTCTGATGTCTGCGTCAAAAATCGGGCGCATTGGATGACTGTTTTAGGTTGCGTACTACCCTCTTCATGGCAGAAACGGCATTCACGTTTATCACGGTTTGGCAGGTTTCTCGTACAACCCCACCCTGAGTGCAAGCCCATACCATGCTTGCTGGCAGTATGCTCAAGAAACGCCTTTTCGTGACAACGGCCACAGACTTTAGCGTCAACTGGAGACTCGCCCTTAAGTATCTGTTCATGGTCCGTTCCGTGACAGCCACTACAACTGACCTTCGAGGCATGATCACTCGCCTGCCATTGCTTAACAGCTGCTGGCGTTTCCTTTTTGTGACACTCCAGGCATTCATCAGCGAGGCATAGAGAGCTAAAGGACAAACCGATACAGGCCAAAAGAACCAATCTTAACAAACCAATCATTGCTTTTCCTCTTGCAGAAGATTCAAGTACTCATCCGGCGTAATCAAACCTTCATATCGCCAGCGACGTAAATTCCACTGTTTTTCATTGTATGTATTGTGGGGAACAGATGGGAGTCCATCACCCAAGTAAAGGGTACCCTTTAAACCGAGCAGGAAGGTCCCATCAGCAAGAGCTTGGAATTGAGCCGTTTCTCCCCAATCTGCAAGCATATCTTCTCCAATATAGAGTCGACCAGCTTCAAACCGAGAGCTCTGCGTTGGCAACAAGTCGACTGAACGTGTTGCCTCTGGCCATAGTCTAACAAGATCAACCATGGGGCCGGAACGAAGTTCGACGGAATCCACAGAGGAAGTCCATGCAAGTTCAAAAGGTTGGGCAGACAGTCTCTGCAACGGAACAGCATCGGCAACTTGCCAGTTCTTGTATGTTAATTCCAGATAGGGTGGAAATTCAGGAGGGTCGTGCAAGTTGAGAAAAACCAGTTCATCACCATAAGGAGAAAACACAACGGGAAGAAAACTCTTAAGGACAGGCTCAAGTTGTCTGACTATCGAGGGTCGCAAGGTTGAATCTGAAAGAACGATTTCTTGAACTTTACCCGAATCTATCTGATAGAGAAGTTGGCGAAGGTTTCCACCAAAAGTGAAGGTTTTTAATAGGAAGCCGGTGACGAGCAGATCGCCTCGAGCACTCCATGTGATTTGAGAGAGAGCAACAGGCAAAGAGAACTCATTTAGCGTCACACCTGACTGAGAATAGAGAACCAACCGAGTTTCATAAGCTGCGACCTTAAAGGTAGAGGCCAAGATTGATCCGTCGTGGTTCCACGAGAGGGCAATGGGTACTTCAGAAGAGAGTTTCTGATGAGACCTCGAGCTAAGATCAACAAAAGACAACCCACCCTTAACAACAGCAACCGTGCTGCCATCTTGATTCGCAGAAAAAAGGTTGTCGCTGCCAAGGGTGGCAATTTGGACCAGAGGGTTTTCCCCAACCGGCTGAGGTGGTACAGCAACACATCCGAGAGAAAAAAGCAGAGATATAAACGGGAGAAGCAAAAGAAGTTTCATATGCACAGGATACCAGAACTCAAGGTAAAAACGTTGACGAGAGTCAAAGAGTTTAACTATTTCACCCTTCAACTTCAAACAATCAAAATAAGGTTAACACTCACCCTTCCTTACACTTTTCGGAAAGCTCTTCGAGACGTTCAAAATCAAATATTTCAACTTTCTTTCCAGCGACATTGATTAAATCATCTTCGGAGAGTTTTCTTAAAGTTCGGGAAAGTGTTTCACTGACAGTTCCCAGATTCGAGGCCAACTGGCTTTTCGATATAGGGAGCTCTACCGTCGTTTTCGTACCGCCGGAAAGCTCCATCAGGTAACGCGCCAAACGTGAGGGGACATCTTTAAAGGTGAGGTCTTCAATTTGATTTGCAAATTGGCGGAGGAACTTGGAGAGACCGGCAATCATATTAATAGAAATTCTACCATTGTTCATCAGTAGATTCAGAAATCCCTCTTTAGGCAGAAAGAGCAGTTTGGATACTTGCAGAGGTTCCGCATAAGCCGGATACAAGCCCTCGCCAAAGATAGCTGCTTCGGCAAACGTGTTGCCGGGGTGGATAATATGAAGGATCCGCTCTTTGCCTTCTGGTGAAAGCTTGTAAACTTTGACCTTACCATCGAGGACGACAAAGAAACCGGTCGCCTCTTCACCGTCAGAAAAGAGAAGTTCACCGCGAGGGTGCTCACGAACACGTGCTATATCCATGAGAGCGTCCATATCAACATCGGAGAGACCAGCAAAAAAAGGGCTGCTTTTAAGGATTTGACGATAATTCATATAATAGTCCCAACTTGAGTAATCGGTATTTGTCAATCATTCTAGGCGTCTTGGACCCTACTATCAACATCTATAACCAGATAGGCCCTTCTTGCAAAGCAAAATCGAACAAAAAAGACAAATGCGGCGCCTGTGTTTTCATTATGAGGTCAACCCACTGAAAGGAGCAACTGTCACCACCAGTCGTATCCAGACCCTCCCCTGACAACTCATTTCCACAGAAGCGACCTTGATCCACCAGAGAAGATCTGTCCGCGATCAATTGGGGTACTTGCCGTTGACTTTCTGTGCTAAAATCTGGCGTTATTTAGACTCAACAATATCTGATTTGAGGTGATAGTGAGAAACAAACTGAGACGGCTGGCAGAATTCATCCAGGAAGGCTTCCCCGAAGAGATCGTGGAGGTTTTTAAGTTTAAAAAAGATGAAGAAGAAGTCCTGGAGAAGCAACTGGCCATAACCAGCTCCGCCATCGCATTCCACCAGACTCGCGCCGGAGAACTGTGGCTGCAAGCGGGTAAAAAAAGAACGCCTGCAGAAAGACGCGCTTCGGCTCAGGCCGAGATGGCGTCTTTTGTCTTCGCCTTCCTCACCGGAGAGGTCGACGAGCACGCCGAGAGCACCGTTGAAGCGATGCGCGCGCTCGGGCGTGAAGGTGAAGTGGATATTGTAAGAAGCCTCGCCAAACGAAAAAGATAAGGATTTGACCCTCATGGCGATCGCCAAGCAGCCTTCATGCGTCAGCCTGCCCATCGTTGACAAGCCCTACCCCACGATTCTGAATTTTCTGGTGCAGAGATTTCCCAAAGTCGGTCTGGCAATCTGGGAACAACGTATTCGCGAGCAAAAAGTCTTTGATGACGCGGGACTGCCGATCACCGAAGAAACGCCCTATCAACT
>CBDUFN010000266.1:0-4055 GCA_965366475.1 uncultured bacterium
CGTTTGCTTTGTCGCTACAAAGAAAATGATGTTGCTGTCGGGCAACCCCGACGGTGTTGTTCTTTTATCTGACTGAAAATTCAAAGAAAAGCGCAACAGATTAGCACTCCGTTGCGCTTAAATGAAAAAACATTCAATGAGACTTGATTTGTCCTAAAGAAAAACTCTACATGATATTCAGGTGTGCTGTGTCAATAATCTAGGAGCACAATATTTAAGTGTCCGCTTTCTTTTTAAGCAACAGACACTTTCAACGTTCCGACTTGCTCAATCGAGGCGTTGAGTTGATCACCACTACAGATTCTGCCAACGCCAGACGGCGTTCCTGTTAACAGGATATCACCCGGTTCCAAAGTGAAATAAGAGGATGTCTCAGCGATGAGCTCGGCAACGCTACGCATCATGTCGCGTGTATTGCCATCTTGACGAACTTCACCACTTACAGTGAGCTTGAGCTGCAAATTTTGCGGGTCGTGTACCTGTTCTGCAGAGATGAAATCTGAAAGAGGACAAGAGGTGTCGAATGCTTTGGCAATTTCCCAGGGCAATCCTTTTGATTTCTGTACGTTCTGTACATCTCTCAATGTGAGGTCGAGTGCCACGGCATATCCGCTTACATGCTCAAGGGCCTGTTCTGCTGTAATACCTTTTGCTTTCTTGTTGATTAACACCGCGAGTTCAATTTCATGGTGACAGTCATCAGAATAGCCAGGGATCACAACTGTGCCACCAGATGGAATAATGGCGCTGGCAGGTTTAATAAAGATGACAGGCTTGTCTGGGGTTTGGTTGCCGAGTTCTTTGATGTGCTCCGCATAGTTTCTTCCGATGCAGACGATTTTGCCGACTGTGATCTCTTTTTCGTTGAGTTTGATTGTGTGCATATTGGTCTCCATGAGAAATTTAGTACAGTCATTTATCTTAGAGAATACACAAGACAACCCTTAGAATACAGAGTATTTAATGTTGAGTGAGCTTTACGTGCTCAATGTGTTAAAATGGACTGATTTTACTGGGTAATTTAATTGTTTTGCGAGACTCCTAATGCTTCTTCCTGTCGGAGATGTTCCTAATCCAAAAACAACTCCCTATGTCAACTGGCTGTTGATCGGGATTAACGTTGCTGTTTTTGTACTCGTGACTCTGCCTTTGAGCATGCAGCGACCCGATCTCAATGACCCGGCTCTTTTGGAATATCTGAGTGTCCTTGGGGCGCGTGGTGATTGGACACCTGAGATGGTGTACAGCCATATCTCTGCTTACGACTTGACTGTGTTCAGATATGGTTTCAGGCCTGCCGTATTCTCTCCATTAAGTATGTTCTCGGCGATGTTTATGCATGCTGGCTGGATGCACCTGGCCGGGAATATGCTTTTTTTGTGGATTTACGGCGATAACGTTGAGCATCGACTTGGCCACTTCGGTTATCTTCTCGGCTATCTCGCCGCCGGCATCTCGGCGACCCTCTTTTTTGGGTTGTTCGTACCGGATTCGCAAATACCAATGTTGGGCGCTTCTGGAGCGATTTCCGGTGTCCTTGGCTTTTACTTTTTGTGGTTTCCGCGTAACCGGATCAAGGTGTTTGTCTTCCTCTTCCCCTTGATCATGACCACAGTATTGATTCCCTCAAGGATTGTTCTGGGCGTATACCTGTTAATTGATAATGTCCTGCCTTTCCTGACAGGGTCTGCAGAGGGTGGCGGCGTTGCTTACGGTGCGCATATTGGTGGTTTCCTTGCCGGCCTTGGTCTTGCCCTGATGGTTGATCGTTTGCCAGCAATGTTGAAAATGAAAGGCACCACTCCTAAGGTTGGCCGTAAACGATCGAACCTGGTTGATACCGTGACTGATATCGTCCGTTCCATTGATAGAAGTGATCTTTCACATGCCTCAAGTCAGTTTCTACAACTGGAAAGCCGCAAGCAGAGAGGTCAGTTATCGAGTTCCAATATCCTTGCCGTTGCTGAGCACCTCTTGGAACAGGGAGAGATCGATAGCTCGCTCTCGGTGTTCAGGCGTTTGATTTCAGAGCGTCCTGGCGATAAAAGCCTCGATCGTGCATATCTTGGGGCGGGGCGTGCTCTCATGAAAAAACCTCGTTCTGAGACTTCTGCGTGGCATTACTTTATGGCAGCGATAGACCTTGCCCAGTCACCAGAAATTACCGATGAGGCTCGAAGCTATCTGAAGGTAATCGAAGAGAATAACGATAAGCGTTAGAACGTTCAACATCCACGGTCAATCCATGACCGTTTGTTTGCCAACCCTTTAACTTGTCCTTGCGGACATATTGGTTTGATATGTACGAATATTTTAACTACGATTACCCACTCTACCGACCACCGAGTGAAGCCCACAGCCAGATTTTTCAAGTCACCTTGGGATGTTCTCAGAACAATTGCTCTTTCTGCGGAATGTATAAAACAAAACATTTCAAAGTGCGTTCTGTTGCAGAGATTAAATCTGAAATGGATGCCATTCCCGTTGCTCATAAAGCTTATGTGAAACGCGTGTTTTTAGCCGATGGTGACGCACTGATCTATCCGCAGGCGGGGTTGATTGAAATTCTTGATCTTCTATCGGACTATTTTCCAAATTTGAATCGTGTGGGAATTTATGCTTCGCCGAACAGTCTGAAAAACAAAAGCGTTGAAGATCTGGCAAGCCTACGCGAGAAGAAACTACGGATTCTTTATTTCGGACTGGAGAGTGGCGACGAAGAAACTCTTGCTGCGGTTAATAAAGGCTATTCACCTGCTGAGATGCTTGTCTTTTGCCGCAAGGCGCAAGATGCAGGTTTGAAGCTGTCGGTTACAGCGATTCTCGGGTTGGCCGGGCAGGAAAGAAGTCTTGAGCATGCGCGAGCTACGGCACAATGGATTACAGAGCTGTCACCGGAGTTCTTCTCTCTGCTGACAATGTTTCACCGCCATAATGATGATTTTCTCCGTTCAATCACTTTACAGACGAATGGCGGAGTTATTGAAGAAGCTCTGGAAATTGTTCGTCATCTCGCACCACAAAAAACCATTCTGCGCTCCAACCATGTCTCCAATATCTTGAATCTAGCCGGTTCTTATCCCAAGGACAGGGAGAAAATTATCGCGATTGCAGAGCAAGCGTTACTTCAGTCCAAGCAGCATCCAACTTGGTTTAATGAAGTTCCGGAATATTCGGAAGAGAACTTTTGATGGGACGCGTTGCGCGGTACGAGTGGCGTGAAAGAACAAGTATGAAATGTACTGGCTAAAGCTGATCTGACATCCAGGGTAAAAAGAAGAAGAATTAATTCTGGGTAGCCATTTCTTATTATGAAAGAAGATCGATTGTTTTGCCCATAGGTTTACTTTTAATCCAGTTGCAATCCGTTCATACTTTACCTAAGGAAAATTAGGTTGTGAAGGGTAAATAAAAAAGCAATGTCTTTGCGGTGAGTTCCGATTACAACAGGTGAGATAATAAAGTTTGACTGCACATCTCTCTTTGACAGACCTTCTCGCCACTCGCCACTCGCCACTCGCCACTCGCCACTTTCCTCTAGACCCTAAAACGGAAACAACAGAGGAATGACAACCGTCGCTATAATCCAGACCATCAGGTTGAGCGGTGCACCAACTTTCGTGTAATCAAGGAACTTGTATCCGCCAGGTCCCATGACCAGTGCGTTTGATTGGTGGCTGATTGGAGTCATAAAGCACATTGACGCAGCAACCGCGACGGCCATGAAGAAGGGCCGAGGCGAGACAGCTAATTCCATCGCCGTGTTATATGCAATTGGTGCGACCAGAACTGCCGCTGCAGCGTGACTCATGACTTCGGTCAGGCAGAAGGTGATCAGAAAGACAGCCCCGAGAACCACCCAAGGTCCATATTCGCCAACTCCTTCGATAATCATTCCCGCAAGCAAACTTGCTGCGCCACTATTTTGCATGGCGTGCCCCAAGGGTAAAGTTCCTGCAATTAACATGAGTATTGGCCAGTCAATACTATCGTAGGCTTCCTTGACTGTGAGACATCTGGTCATGATCATAACGAGCGAACCGAGTGTGGCGGCA
>CBDUFN010000267.1:0-4039 GCA_965366475.1 uncultured bacterium
CACAGTCTCACACGTAAATAAATTTTGATTCCAAATGAATTGTGGGCCTTTTTGTTTGGTTTAATCACTATTGAGGTTATGGCCTGTCTCAGTTTCTTTTGAAGCATTTTTGCTCACAGTAAAATACTCAAGAATCTCGGGAAGTTACTGATTAATGGTTACTTTTTCCTTGCACAAGCTTTGAAAGATGATAGAAATTAAGTAGCAGAGGATTTTTTTGGAGGTGTATTATGCCTGAGCATGCCTTTCTCAGCAGAACAGAACGGTCGTACATTGATGTCATCTTAAATGATGGCACCTACCACCATTTTACACCACGCGTACTTAACGTTCTTCTTGAAAGCCATCGTGTGCTTAAGTTCAAAAGGTCGGGTGGATGGGCAACGATTGGAGTTGATCCGGTTAGAATGAAAAAAACGACTGATCTCAACGGCCAATTCACTGGTCCGGACCGTCGGACGATAGCTCACTAAGCACTATTTTACCGAACAATTATATGTGTACCTGCCTACACCGTTTTTGGTGTGGGCTTTTTGTTGTCTGCTATTTGTCTTCTCTGTTTTGAGATGGTTTCTTAAGGTTCTTTATTCCCTACGGGTTTATATTCCCACCCACGATCAAGCATGCATTTTTCCAGAATGTCATCGAGATAGTTAGGGTGATAGTCAAGCTCACCAGGATAGCCAGTGTATTCTGTTGGTACATTGTGGACCGAAGTGGTGTTGAGATTGACGACCGGGGAGGGGTTACGATCTGGTCGCCATTCTCCTTGAGTGTATTCGTCGATTCCTTCTGAAGGACTGGGTTGTTCTTTAAGGTATGGTTCTCCGGTCGGAATCCCTGGGCTGTATTGCTTTGCGGCATAATTACGACACTCTTCTAAATCGGGCGTCGAATCATCACGAAGTGGGTCGTGAAGACTTTGCCAGCTATATTGCGTAGTAGAAATGCAACTACATAATAAAATGAGGCTGAATAGTGATAAAAGGTTTCGCATCATGTTTCCCTTCTTGTTGAGTTTCTAGTGATTCGATTCTAACACGCTCTCGTTCTTCTGAAAATGGCATACCGCTTGCTCTATATAAATATTGTTGCTCGATGATTCACGGCTACAACCTAAATATGGAGGCCAATATGAATCTAGAAACAATTGATACTTCAAAATGTGAACGTGTTGAGAAAGAGGTCGTTGAAGGCTTTTGTCTCTCCTACGACATGCTAAAAGGGGTTTGCTTGGAAACTATGGAAGAATGTGTTGCCATGCAAGAAAGTGTCGATTAAACAGTCTCTTAACCGTTCAACGCTAGACCTTGATTTAAGTTTTCTTATTGAATGAAGCTATTTCTTTTTTTCATGTAGATTGGTTCTCGTCTTCATTGATTAAGGTTTCGTGTATTGCTCTTTTCCTGTTATTCTCACTTCTCAGAAAAACAATTCACGGCTTTATTGCAATGCAAAATTTGCGTTGTGATGAGCCTGTTTGTTTGTATAGATCCATTGTTATCTCCGCCATTAACTGAAGGGTGCCCATACCATGATGCGCTATCGTGACTTGTATGCTAAAACAATCGACAAATGGGGCGAAAAGGCTCAATACGATCAGATGATTGAAGAAAGTGCTGAGTTGATTGCTACATTACAGCATTTCGCTAGAGGAAAAGTTTCTTCTGAAGACGTTGTTGATGAGCTAGCGGATGTTTTTCTCATGGTAGGTCAACTCACTTATATGTTCGGTGAGAAAGAGTTGCAAGAAGCCGTTGAGAAAAAAATATCTAAATTACAGCTTCTCCTAGAGGCTGATGAGTAAGCCTTTCACTGAAGACTCTTAAGAGAAAAGTCCCTCTTTAGACATTATTTTTAAACAAATGGCAGTCCTACTTATGTATATTGTTGATCATTATCCATCTGATATTGTTATATTCATTTTGTTTCTATTTGTTTCTTTTTGGAGGTTTTTAGGATGAACCAAAACAACCTGAAGATTCTTCTGGTTGATGATGTCGATTTCTTCCGAGATGTCATGTGCGATTATTTTAAACGCACCCCAGCAAAAATAATTACTGCCGCCAGCGGAGAAGAAGCCATCACGGTTGCAATGCGTGAATGGCCTGACCTGATTTACATGGACGTTTCCATGCCAGGAATTGGTGGTGTGGAGGCTTGTAAGAAAATAAAGAGCCATCCGACGCTCAAGAAGATACCTGTTCTGCTGATCTTCACCCCTGACCGAGACGCGACCACAAAGGAAGTCGAAGCTTCAGGGTGTGACGGTTACTTGGCAAAACCCTTTGGCCGTGAAGAGTTCCTTAATCTAGGTCATCGCCACCTTTTTAATATAGAGCGTCGTGAAAGACGCGTCCCTTGTCAGATGACCGTTGATTTTGAGATCAATGGAGCCAAATTTCAAGGAAGAGGTGTTGATATCAGTATGCATGGTCTTTATGTTGAGTTTCGTGAAGAAATCCCTCCTAACTCTCGTGTGAAAGCCTCTTTTCTTCTTCCTACAATAAGCCCTAAAGTTCTTGAAGTCTCTGGTCGTATCGCTTGGGTAAACCAAGGGTTCCCACGCCAGAATATGGGCTTGGCTCAAGGTTTCGGCATTGAATTTCATTCAATTGAAATGAGCTCGGTAGACGTTCTTAAAGCTTACCTTGAAAAGAATTAATTATGGAAACTCAACTACTTAAAGTTCTTCGCCAGCGTCGCAGTATTCGTCAATTTACTTCTCAGAGGATAGAATCCGACAAAGTTGACGCCTTAACTGAAGCTGCTGTTCGTGCACCAACTTCACGTGGCATAAACCCCTGGGAGTTTATCGTTGTCTCAAACTCTGAAATGCTTGGTCAGCTTGCAAAGGCTAAAGCTCACGGCTCAGCGTTTATCGATGGAGCGCAGATTGCTATTGTTTTCGCTGCTGATACGACTAAAAGTGATGTCTGGACTGAAGATTGTTCGATATCTGCAATAACAGTGCAACTTGTTGCCGAAGAGCTTGGTCTAGGTAGCTGCTGGGCACAGATTCGTTTGCGTCCACACAATGAGAATATAAGTGCCGGTGACTACGTCAAAAACCTTCTCGGCTTGCCAGCCTCGCATGAGGTAGAGTGCATCATTGCATTCGGTTACCCGGCAGAGGGAAAAGTAGGCCACACCAAAGACTCTTTGCCTTTCGGTCAGGTTCATCAAGAGCATTATCGTAAAATGTAAATCTGAAGATACTGTTCTTAAGATAAGCTCAAATCCATTCAATCGTTAGGGAGAAATAACTTCTATGTTTTTTCTCCCTTTGTTTCATGTTCCTTCCATAAGGATAAAACCGTCTACATTTATACGACCGGTTCTCAGCTCGCTCGCCATTCCTGAACACTCTGATAAGATTAATCAAAACGACAAATCGTTATTATCTTAAGAACCTCAGGAGGCTTTATGAGCTACGGTGAATCACGGATCTACAAAAAAGTAGAAGTTATTGGCACTTCGTCCGTTGGCGTTGATGATGCGATTCAAAGAGCAGTGGATCGCGCCAGAGAGTCCCTTGAGAAGTTGTCTTGGTTTGAAGTGCAGGACGTCAGAGGACATATCGACGATGATGGTAAGGTCTCTGAGTATCAGGTCGTTCTGAAAATTGCTTTTGAACTCTCTTGATTCTCACTTTATCGTTAACAAACAATAACTTGCAATAATACTCCCCTTCATGTTATCACACTGCCGGGTGACACTTATGTGTCATACGGCAGTGTGTTTTAACGTAACCAGCCTGCATTTTTATACGCCTCTTATCACTTCCTTCGGCCTTGTCGTTAAAGATAAATCACTGTATTTGTTACCTTTGTAAGCTGCAAGCTTTCCTTTGCAGTCGATACCTTCTAGGCGCAAGTTTGTCATTTAATACTTGGAACGGCCCTTGCTATGTATCAATACGAGAACAACAACAATAACTTATAACAGGGCTTAGTAAGTATTATGTCACAAGAAAAAACACTCATTGACTCTCTTCCAAAAATCAATAGACGCCAGCTTATTAAAGCTGGGTTTGTGG
>CBDUFN010000268.1:0-4036 GCA_965366475.1 uncultured bacterium
TTAGTGCCCGGCAGCAAAAGTATGCAAAAATGCCTTCTCCTTGCGGAGGGCAATTCCTTTGCCGAGAGGCCGAATCATTTATCACCCTGAAATGCACTATGAAATGACCATCTGTTTTTCAGAACTCGGGCCTCTTTTGAGGCCCTTTCTGTTGTGTTGTCTTTTTACTGTTTTGACTGTTTCATCTGACTGAGTTGTCAATCAAGGATTACGGCACCGCCGTCTCACCCTTACAGAGAAGAAGAGGACCTCAAGGGCCTCGGAGTTGACAAGGGAAGCGTAGACCATGAAAGGGTTCTACCTTTGGCACAAAACAGCAAAACTTCTCGAGCAAGAAATGCCAAGCGCAGCGTAAGTTTTCTTTTGCATCGTTTGCTTTGTCGCTACAAAGAAAATGATGTTGCTGTCGGGCAACCCCGACGGTTTTGTCCTTTTCTTAAAGCAGTAAAATTCAACAAAAAAACGCAACAGATTAAAGACCTGTTGCGCTCAAAAAAACGAATAAGTTGATCTAACAAACATTAGCTCAAAACGCTCTATGCAGTCTCCTGAAAAAGTTCTTTAAAAATTTCTGCAACAGTTTCAATACGCGTGGCTTTCCAAGCGTTGGTACCACAAAAGACCAGCCCGGTTTCCGTATCACCTCGCTGAGCACGATCAAGAGCATGCACAATGCAGAAACGCTCTCCAGATGATTTATAAGCACATTTACGCAAACATCCGGTCGGACAGGTCGGTGTCATCTCCAGATCACGCTCGCGAATCGCTTCAACATTTGCGATCAAGGCTCTCCCCGGCAAACCGGCTGGACTCATGAGCAAACCGATATCTTCCTTCTTACAATCCAGGTAGGCTTGTTTGAACGCATCATCAGCGTCACACTCTTCGGTACAGACAAATCTTGTACCCATCTGCACTCCATCAGCACCATGCTCCATCGCATACTGAAAGTCGTCATGCCCCCAGACACCACCGGCGGCAATAATGGGGATATCAAGGTCCCATTTTTCACGGAAATAATCTTTAACTCCCCGCACGGTTGCATATTGATCGTACTCGCCGATGCCAATCTTTTCGAGCTTTTCTCCCAGATGTCCGCCAGCTGTATCAGGATCTTCAACCACCACGGCATCAGGCAATCGTTTATAAGCTTTATGCCACTTACGAGCGATCAATTCAGCGGCCTTTATCGAAGACACGATCGGCACCAATGCGACATCGGGCCAATCAGCAGTCAATTCGGGTAAATTCATCGGCAGACCGGCGCCACTGACAATCAGTTTAGCTCCACCTTCACAAGAAGCTTTAACCAGAGCCGCATAATCGGTCACCGCGACCATGCAGTTGGTCCCTATAACACCATCAGGAGCAATTTCGTATGCCTTGGCGAGTTCGTCCTTAAGAGCCTGAGGCTCCACGGAAAAGTAGTTGTCTCCAGTAAACTGTGGTGCGTTCAAGGCGATACCTGCAGAAGCCACAAGGCCAACACCACCACAGCGTGCAACATGACCGGCCAGACTGTGTCCTGAGACACGAACGGCCATGCCACCCTGAATCAGCGGATAAGTAATTTCATGTTTACCGATGCGCATATTTTCTCCTTAAAAGTTCCCGTAGCATCAAAATGATCGCCGACTAATTTAACAAAAAGGAGTTTCTCGCTTTGTAATATTTCTGTAAAAGATAATCATCCCGGAACGACAATACCTCGTCATTGCAGCTTCTTCCTCTCATAGTCACGGCGAGCAGGGGAACACTGTGTTTCCACTTGTCGGCATCTGACGGTAATGGTAAAGATGTGTTTATGAACTGGCTGAAACGTATCTTTAACCCTCTTATGGCTTTCATCGGCATCCAGGTTGCCTGGGTATTGGCCGTCATTGTCTGGCTCAACTGGTTTCTCGGCAACCACCGTAAATTGAGAGCGCTGGCAGAGAAGTACAGTCCAGAGTTACTCGTCGGTGGACCAGATTGGCTGATCCTGACAGAGGGCCTTTTGTTGCTGGTTTCTATCCTGGTCGGTGTCTATGTCATCTTTCTTTATTGGAAAAGGCAGTCTTCGCTAGTTCGGGAGCAACGTCAGTTCATCTCACAGGTCACGCATGAGTTGAAATCACCTTTGGCGTCGTTACAACTTCACCTCGAAACAATTCGTCGCCACCAGCCGTCTCCCGAACAGATGGCGCCTTTCGTAGAGACCATGTTGAGCGATGCGAACCGCCTCAACGGACTGATCGACAATTTACTCTCCGCAAACCGGGTCGGTCAGAAACATTGGCGACTGGAACTTCAAAAAGTCAATTTCAGTCTATTTATAGAAAAATATTTCCGCGATCGCCAGTTCACCCTGCCCAAGGCGGGCAAGCTGGCAACAGATATCAAACCGAATATCCATGTCGCCATAGACCAAGATGCAATGGAAACGGTTCTGCGTAACCTGCTTGAAAACGCCGTCCTTTATTCCGACAATGCCCCCGAAATCAAGGTCACGCTAACGAGCGATACCGACAAGTGTTACCTCGATTTTGCAGACCATGGTCGCGGCATCGCTATCGATGAGCAGAAAAAAATCTTCAACATTTTCTATCGAGTGCGCCGCAAGGACGAGAACATTCGTGGCACCGGTCTCGGCCTTTTCATCGTCCACGCCAACATTCTCAGACATAATGGTCAGGTCAACGTAAGCAGCAAGGGTAAGGATCAAGGCACGACATTCAGAATCACTTTGCCCCTTACGAAACCAATAAACAGCGTAGACGAATCATGAAGCAGCCACGAATTCTCCTCATCGAAGATGAAACACATATTGCCCAGGGCATAATTTTCAACCTGCAGATTGAAGGCTTTCTGATTACTCACGTAGAAACAGGAGCCAAGGCGATGGAGACCTTTAGCAGCAACTCTTTCGACCTTGTGGTTCTTGATTTGATGCTGCCTGATAGTAACGGCATCGACCTCTGTGGTCAGATGCGCAAAACCCAGCCCAAAATGCCGATACTCATGCTGACGGCTCTGGGCGAAGAGCAGGACCGTATTAATGGGCTAAAAGCAGGAGCAGACGACTACCTCACAAAACCATTCAGCCTCGACGAGTTTCTACTCAGAGTGCGCGGTATGCTGAAACGCTCAGCGTGGTACCAACTGACCCCTGACGACATTGATGACTATCAATTCGGCGATAATCACGTTGACCTGAACAATCTGGTGGCAACAACTTCGAATGGTGAAATTCGTATTACGGAGCTGGAAGGGAAAATGTTGAAGCTTTTCTTCGCAAACAACGGTGAAACGCTAACCCGCTCCACCCTCCTGAAATCTGTATGGGGAATGGTCGAAGATACCGAAACTCGGACATTGGACAATTTCATTGTTCGCCTACGCAAACACTTTGAAGAAAACCCATCGACTCCGAAACATTTTTTAACCGTTCGTGGCCGTGGCTATCGCTTTATAAAAACCCCCGACAAGTAAGTCAGAAACAGCCACACGCCTAACAAAAGTTTACCCTCTGCGCACAAAACCCTCTTTGAACACATTTACCCTGTATTCTGTTTACAATATTCTGTATTCTTGTTTTTCAAAAATCCCTTACAAAAATGACTCACTCAAGTTCACATACTCAGGAGGAAAAGAATGAAAGCTGTCTTGATAGATGAATTCGGCGGACTGGATGTTCTCAAAGTTGGCGAAACAGAGAAGCCATCACCGAAAGAAGGCGAAGTTCTGGTCAAAGTGGTTGCCACATCGATCAACCGCCCCGATCTGGTACAACGAGCAGGCAACTACCCTCCTCCTCCAGGCGACTCAGAAATCCTTGGTCTTGAAGTCTCCGGTACCATCTCTGAAGTCGGCACGGGAGTAACAGGCTGGAACGTTGGAGATCGTGTCATCAGCCTGGTTGGTGGTGGCGGTTATGCAGAATATGCAGTCGCATACGCAAGCCACCTGATGCGTATTCCTGATAATGTCAGTTTTGAAGAGGCGACCTGCATCTGTGAATCTTACATTACGGCCTTCCTCAATGTCTTCATGATCG
>CBDUFN010000269.1:0-3949 GCA_965366475.1 uncultured bacterium
TAGCGAGGTTGATGAAGTTCGCCCGTCTTATGGAAAACAGCTCCGAACTTGTATGTATGGACATGGGTTTAACCTGGAGTGTTTATGAGATGTCCAGGTAAATAGGAATTGGAGTATCTTCCAGAAGATTCACTTCTGATCGCCGATGGCATGCAAGCACCAAGGGTTGCCGTACGTTTAACTGACAATGAGGGGCATGCGTTGCATCCCGGTCAGAAGTTGCAGTACAAAGTCTCCTCACCTTACAGCGCGCTTCGAGATTCTGAAGAAATCACCTTGGCTAAGAACGCAGCCGAGGGCAGCGGTGAAATTGGCGCAAACGGAATCGCTTACCTTCAACTTCAACCGACGACCAATGCGGGTGAAGTCAAGATCATGGTTCTACTTCCAGACGGTCCGCAAGAACTAAAAGTCTGGCTAGAGCCAGCACCAAGAGAGTGGATACTGGTCGGCTTTGCTCAGGGCACGGTCGGTTACAATAGCATCGAGGACAATAAAGTCAGCGCCAGCGAAGCAGGTATAGATGACCACGACTACACAGATGGCCAGGTCAAGTTCTTCGCCAAGGGCGCGATCAAGGGAACATGGTTACTGACCATGGCCTACGACTCCGAGAAACCTGATCTCGATGGTGACAGCCTGCATCAAATCATTGATCCTGACACCTACTACCCGCTCTATGGTGATGGCACTCAGCAGGGCTATGAGGCCGCGAGCGCCAGCAAGTTATTTGTCAAACTTGAGCGTGAACAGTTCTATGCTCTCTTTGGAGATATGCAAACCGACCTGGGCCAGACAGTTCTTTCTCAATACAGCAGAAATCTGAATGGGTTCAAAGCCGAGCAAAAGAGCGAGCGTTTCAGCTACACGGTCTTTGCTGCCGAAACGGACCAATCCTTCATCAAGGATGAGTTGCGTGGAGATGGAACCTCAGGTCGTTACAGCCTTTCGCAAAAAGACCTTGTCATCAATTCGGAAGAGGTTGTTATCGAGACTCGCGATCGCTTCCACAATGAGCTCATTGTGGAAGAGGAAACTCTTTCACGACATAGTGATTACGACATTGATTACGATGGCGGAACGATTTTCTTCAAACGACCGGTCATGAGTAAAGACCAGGATTTCAACCCTGTGTTTATTGTGATCCGTTACGAAACAGTGGCGCCTGACAACGACAACCTCACCTATGGTGGCCGCGGCGCGATTAAACTGGCAGATCAAAAGGTCGAGATAGGTGCCAGCTTGGTTCACGAAGAAAGTGGCGCTACAAAGGGAGACCTTTACGGTGCCGACATCACGGTTCAAATTGCCGAAGACACCGAGCTACGAGCAGAAATAGCCCTGACAGAGGTCGACAATCTCGACAAAAAGCGTGATGGAGAAGCCTATCTTGCTGAGCTTTCACATAATAGTGAAACGTTCGACGGCCGTGCATGGTTACGCCAGCAAGAGACTGGCTTCGGCCTCGGCCAGCAGAATGAGGGTCAAAGCGGCATGCGAACTTATGGTGCAGAAGCCGATTATCGACTCTCTCAACAGTGGAGTCTGGCTGGCGAAGCTTGGCACGAAGACAACCTCGAAACAGATGCCAAGAGAGATGTCGGCACTCTTCAGGCACTTTATAGAGCAGAGCGATATGGGCTTAACGCCGGGATCAGAGAGGCTCGTGACGAGTTTGATGGTGGTGATGTCAAAACCAGCCGGCAACTCCTGGTAGGCGGGGAATGGCGAACTCCTGGAAACAAGTTGGCCTTACGCAGTACCCACGAGCAGTCTCTCGACACAAACGAGAACAGTGACTTCCCGACCCGGACTATGATCGGTGCCGATTATCAACTTAGCCAACGTATCAACCTCTTTGCAGAACAAGAGCTGACATGGGGCGATGAGGAAGATACCAACGGCACGCGTGTAGGAATCACGACCACACCATGGAAAGGTGGAGAGGTCCGCACCACGGTTGAACGTCAGATGACTGAAAACAGTGAACGCGTATTTGCATTGTTTGGCCTTGGCCAAAACTGGCAGCTATCCGATCGTTGGAGCATCGACTTGACCGTTGACCGCAGTCAGACCCTCCATGACAAACCCGTCGGTGAGCGTGTCAATGACAAGGCCGCAACCGCGAGTGGTAGTGATGAAGACTTCACATCCGTATCAGTAGGCGCAGCATACAAAGTTGAAAAGTGGTCATGGTGGAACCGTTTGGAAACACGTCAGGGTGAAACTGAAAAGAAGATCGGAGTCAGCAGTGGTCTGGTTGGTGAGGTCCGGGAAGGCACAGCGATCTCCGCGAAGCTCCTCGCCTTTATCAGCAACTCCTCGGGCGGAGCAAAACGTGATGAACAGGAGATTACTCTGGGGATGGCTTACCGCCCGAACCAAAGCAAGTGGATTCTTCTCGAACGCCTCGATGTCTCTCTGTTCAACGAATCGGGAGGGAACGACAACGATGGTATGCGTATCGTCAACCACCTGCATGCGAACTTCCGTGCCAACCGCCAATGGCAGACATCTTTCTATTATGGTCTCAAATATGTTCGTGAAAGCTTTAGTGGTACAAGTTACTCAGGCTACACTGACATGCTGGCCATAGAGAGCCGATACAACATCAACACAAGATGGGATATCGGAGTGCACGGTGCAGTGTTGCACTCGTGGAATAGCAACCAACTCAATTACAGCCTTGGTGCCGACTTAGGCTACCTGTTAATGACCAATGCCTGGATCAGCGCCGGATACAATGTCACTGGATTTAAAGACGACGATTTTTCAGCAGCAAATTACACTGCTGAAGGGGCTTACATGAGAATCCGGGCTAAGTTTGACCAGCAGTCTGTTAAGGATGCAGCAAAGTGGCTTAACAGGTAAGACGGGACGTGGGACGTGGGACGTGGGACGCGGAAGCCAGAACTGTGTATCACTTACGCGACTCAACAAGTTAGCATCACCTTGCCACCACAAAACAACTCTTGAACAATAAAAGGAAGGCCGAATGCATTCGCGTTCGGCCTTCCTTATTTTGATTTTCGCGTTCCGCGTACCGCGTCACACGTTCCAGTTTTTAAAGCGAAGCAGCCTTATCCTTCAAATAAGAAGCAACACCTTCCTTATCAGCCTTCATGCCGTCGTCGCCTTTATTCCATCCAGCAGGACAGACTTCACCAAACTTTTCAGTAAACTGAAGGGCATCGATCATACGCAACATTTCGTCAACATTGCGGCCAAGAGGCAGATCATTAACAACCTGGTGATGAACTTTTCCATCCTTGCCAATCAGGAAAGACCCACGGAAGGCAACGCCAGCAGCTTCAAATTCAACATCATAAGCTCGGCATATCTCATGTTTAACGTCAGCAACCAAAGGATAAGTAACAGCCCCAATACCACCTTCATCTACCGGCGTGTTACGCCATGCCGCGTGGGTAAACTGAGAATCGATAGAGCAACCGATAACCTGGACATCACGTGACTCAAACTCTGCGATGCGCTTGGAGAAGGCAATCAGTTCCGTCGGACAGACAAAGGTGAAATCGAGAGGATAAAAGAACAGAACGACATATTTCCCAGCATAATCAGACAGAGACAACTCAGCGTTTATGGACCCATCAGCCATTACGGCTGCAGCAGTAAATCCAGGGGCTTGTTTTCCTACCAGTACACTCATTTAAATCTCCTTTAGTTATTGAAATTATTGACATGAATCAATGTGGGCAACAGTTTACTGAATCTAAAAAAAGTGTCAAGACATTTATGACCATTTTGGTCACTTATATCCTCGAGCGACCCCCAAAGCCGTCCCTTCACTTGGGAGACCTTACAAATACATGTCCCGCCTTAACAGGCTTACTTCTTTTTACTTCGGGGATGGGCTTTATCGTAGACAGACATTAGCTGGTCGACGCTGACTTGGGTATACTTCTGTGTCGTGGAAAGAGAGGCATGACCG
>CBDUFN010000270.1:0-3927 GCA_965366475.1 uncultured bacterium
CGTTTGCTTTGTCGCTACAAAGAAAATGACGTTGCTGTCGGGCAACCCCGACGGTCTTGTTCTTTTATCAAAGTTGTTAAATTCAACAAAAAACAAACGATTAACGAACTGGGGCCGCACCCAATACAGGTCCGGCCCCTTTGCACATCAAACGTTTGGAGGCTTATACAATTTAGGAGGAGGAAGTTTGTTTTGCCAGAAACGTTTCGCTAACCACAGAGCCACCAGATAGAGGAGAGCCATAGGAGTGTAGCGGAAAAGGAATGTGACAGTTAGAGACTCTTCGATATCGAGCCCGACAGCCACGTAGAAAGCAAGGATCAGATAGGGGAAAATCGGTATCATCGCAAGTTCACGCCAACGGTAGCGATATCTCCACAGCATATGTAGCTGTAACAGGATATAAGCAGGAACTGAAACCATCGTCAAAAAGAACACAATGTCATAAACAAGACCAAACTTCTTAGGGGAAGGATCATAAAAATAATCGCTCTTGCGCTGCTCGGCACGAATCAATTTATCAACCCATTCAGCAGGTTTTCTTGGCTCGGCTGCTGCAACTCCCTGCCAACGTATATCCGCTTTTTTCTCGATGGTGTAAAGCGTTTGCCATGCCTGATCCATAACCATCACACGAACTGCATCAATATGGGTTGGGTTCGAGTAGCCAACCCAAACCAAGGCCTCACCATTACCTGGGGCAGGACGGGCCCCTGGATTTTTGATGGCGCCAACTTCCAACACAGAATCACTGCGCGTGGCGATAGCTTGAAACCTTAAGGGAATGTCGCTCTTGTAATCAACCAGAACATACAGGAGGTCGTCGCTACCGAGAGTTGAGGCTTCGGCTGGATCTACAGAGGGTAGCGAAACCAAAACATTCTCTGTCGATTCGGCGAAAGAAAAAGAACTTAGCAGGTATAAGTTAAGAAGAAAAAAAACAGCTGGAATTTTGCAGATATTCGACATTGTCTTACCACGTATATTCAAGAGGGACTTATTGGATTAAGTTCAAAGAATTATACCTTAAAACCAGAGTAAAAATGCTGAACTATATATTTCACTGTCATAATTTTTAATTTTCAACCACAAAAATACTGAAACGTAACTGTCATGCATCCACAAGAAAGTCTCTGCTGAAGAAATTAAGTACTGTAATTTTGAATCAGTCAAAGGAACTGTGACTATCGTTATTTAACTAATTTTAATGTCCTTCCCATGCAATGCGTTTCAGGAATCTTATTAAAGATAACAGTGGCTTTGATCTCTGTTAGAACCTGATATACTAGGCAAAATCAATTTAACCTTAGGAGTATCATCATGGATATTGTAAAAATCGTGCTCGCCATCTTTCTTCCTCCTGTCGCAGCTTTCATGCAGGTTGGAGTCACTCTACATTTCTGGGTAAATATCGTCCTGACCCTTCTCGGGCTCCTGCCTGGAATGGTGCACGCTCTGTGGTTGGTTGTCACAAAAAAGTAGTTTTCAGTATATTATTTTCATAAACGTTCTAGATTTTGCGTCTTTAAAGCATTGAGAAAAACAGGTGAGGAGTAGTGAGATGACTCGCGAGAATAAAGTATTAGAGAAAGCAACTTTCGCGGGCGGTTGTTTCTGGTGCATGGCACCGCCGTTTGACAAACTTGAAGGTGTCATTTCAACCGTCTCAGGGTACACCGGCGGACACAAAAAAGACCCAACCTATCAGGAAGTATGTACAGGAGAGACAGGACACACCGAGGCCATACAAGTCACTTATGACCCAGACAAAACAACATACCCTCAACTCCTCGACGTCTTCTGGAAGAACATCAACCCTGTCGACCCGGACGGCCAGTTTGTTGATCGCGGCTCCCAGTATCGTCCAGCCATCTTCTATCATAACGAAGAGCAGAAACAACGCGCTGAAGAATCTAGAGACAAGCTGTCAACATCCGGACTATTTCAGAGCCCCATTGCAACAGAGATCACCCCTTTAGATATTTTTT
This sequence comes from uncultured bacterium, assembly GCA_965366475.1. Lineage (GTDB taxonomy): Bacteria > Desulfobacterota > Desulfuromonadia > Desulfuromonadales > BM103 > M0040. The sequence goes on from CBDUFN010000270.1 coordinate 1,989, forward strand.
ATCCGGCCGAGGAGTATCATCAGGACTATTATCAAAAGAGCACAGTCGACTATAAGCTCTACCGATACAATTCTGGCAGAGACCAGTTCCTCAAAAAAACGTGGGAAAGTGAAGACTGATGACCGATCACTCGTTACTCGATCATCCTCTGATCAGCCAGCGCTACTTCTTTCCAAGAATTTCTGCTTTAGAGCATACCTTCTGGGTTGATTGTGAGGGAGCAAAACTGGCCTGCTCTTATCATGAAGTAGACCCTGAAGCACACACCATCGTGCATTTTCATGGCAATGGTGAAATCGTCGCTGACTACCTTGACGGTTTTCCTGAGTTAATTGGCCGCATGGGGTGTAATTGTTTCCTTGCTGAATTTCGCGGCTATGGCGGTTCTACAGGAACGCCACAACTCGGCATGATGCTGGATGATGTCAAACAAATCATTGAGTCAATCGATCAAGCGCATAGCAAACTTATCCTGTTTGGCCGTTCCGTGGGGTCACTCTTTGCAATCAAAGCCGTCGAACTCTTCCCCGAGGTTGCAGGGTTGATCCTTGAAAGTGCAATTGCCGACCCACTGGAGAGGCTTCTGTTAAGAATCAATCCAGCAGAACTGGGAACGACCGAAATCGGGCTAAAAGAAGCGATCACCTCAGCAATCAACATTCAGAAGGGCATGGAAGCTTTCTTGAAGCCCACTCTCATTCTACACACCCGCCACGATGGCCTGATTGACGTGAGTCACGCCGAACAACTGGCAAAGTGGTGCGGTGGCCAAACCCATCTGGAGATCTTTGAGCAAGGCAACCACAACGACATCATGTTCGTGAACGGACCAAAGTATTTTGCATTGATCAACGAGTTCCTGAACTCTCTGCGGAGCCAACCGAAGTAAATTATGCTTATCAACATTGGCCAGAACGTCATATCGACTTCACTTCGTTTACGTGTTCCTCTTTCCCTATTTACGCAAATAAAATGAGAGGGTTGACGATTGTCCTTCTTACGGTACGTTTAAGGTAATGTAGCATTTACAACAATTCGCGATTTCAATTTTAAATTTTAAGGAGAAAATTCTATGTCTGAAAATGATTGTTCAAACCCAGAGGAACACTGTGAATTACATATGTGTCAAATGAAAGCAACGGAAGTCAACGCAGAGATCAACAAGCTGTACGAGAATCCTACTTTTGTTTGTGGCAACTGCGGCGTCAAGGTCAACAAAGCAGAGAATCTCTGCAATCCAAAACCAATCTAAAAAAGCAGAAGAATAGAAAGAAAAAACAGCGGACTTAATATCTATTTTGAGTCCGCTGTTTTGTGTTCAGAAAGAGAGCGCTAAGGAAAACAAGGAAAAAGAGTGTCATTATACGGACGCGCTAAAGAGGTTCATCACCCTCTGCTGTATGCTAGAATGCTCTAAATTTTACTCTCATAAGCACGGGGTTCTTACATGGGTCACTTAATTTCCGGAAAGTCACATCTCGTCCCCTTAATCGACCGTCTCAATCGCTACCCCATTGGCCTGGTGGACAACGAAAAGTTACGAGAGATACTCGCCCTGCTCTTCAGTGAAGAAGAAGCCTTTATTGCATCGTGCTTTCCTCTTTCAGAAACGACCAGTGAAGAATTGGTTTCTCGGACCGGTTTTAAGATTGAAGAGCTGCAGCCAAAACTAGAACGGATGGCAGATAAAGGGTTAGTGATAGACACACCTTGTGGAGAAACGACCTATTGGATGTTAATGCCCGGGCTGATCGGTTTCTTCGAGTTCACATTCATGAAAAAACGGACCGACCTGCCTATGGCAGAAGTGGCTCGACTCATGCGTGAATACCTGCACGAGGTTCGACCAGGACAAGCGGAAGAGTTCTTTGGCTCTCCCACGCAGCTGACCCGTGCCCTTGCTTACGAAGACAAAATTCCTCTCAGCTCAAAAGTCACT
>CBDUFN010000271.1:0-3919 GCA_965366475.1 uncultured bacterium
CTCGATATGCCCTTTGATTCGATTGCCGAGGGTTTTGAGGACTTCGGTGGTGTTGGCCGCAGGTTTCAGATCAAGGGCGAAAAGCAGGGAATCATGGTGGTCGATGATTACGGTCACCATCCGGTTGAGATCAAGGCGACCCTTGATGCCGCTAGCTGCGGCTGGAATCGTCGTGTTGTCGCCGTTTTTCAGCCACATCGTTACAGCCGTACTGAGGCCTTGTTCGATGACTTCCTGACTGCATTCTATCAAGCGGATCATATTGCTGTGATGGATGTTTACGCAGCCGGTGAAGATGTTCGCCCTGAAGTGACCGCTGAAAAGTTGGCCGAAGGTATCAGTGAACATGGACATAAATCCTGCTGCTATACCGGAAATACTGAGGCAACGGTTGAGCATCTGCAGGCCATCCTGCAACCAGGAGATATTGTTATTACACTCGGCGCAGGGAATGTTTGGCAAGTTGGTGAAGAGCTATTGAAACTCCTGTAAAGGGCAGAAATCTGAATACGATGAATCGCACGGAACTTAAAAATAAAAAGATCGCAGTCCTCATGGGAGGGCTCTCTGCTGAGCGTGAGATCTCACTGAAAACGGGGCAGGCGGTTTTAAATGCATTGCTTGAAAATGGCTGTGCAGCTGTCGCCATCGATGTTGGTCAAGATTTGCCGTTGCAACTGCGCGAGGCCGGTGCTGACATTGCCTTTATTTGCCTGCATGGGCGTTATGGAGAAGACGGGACAGTTCAGGGTCTTTTGGAGATGATGCATATCCCCTACACCGGTAGTGGTGTGATGTCCTCCAGCATGGTGATGGACAAAGTGGTCACCAAGCAGATCCTGCTCTACCATGAAATATCGACTCCTGGATTTGTTGCTTATCGTGCGGGAGAAGACAAGGCGGAACTGTTTAAACGTTGTCGTCACTTCCCTTTGGTGGTCAAACCGGCTCGTGAAGGGTCGACGATAGGTATCAGCATTGTTCATGATAAAAAACAACTCGAAACCGGCCTTGAGCAGGCTTTAACTCACGATGACTTGGTTGTTATTGAAGATTTTATTCAAGGTGATGAGATTACCGTCAGCATTTTGAATGGCGAGGCGTTGCCCATCATCAAGATCGTGCCCAAGAGTGGTTTCTACGATTATGAATCAAAGTACACGCCCGGGCATACCGAGTATCTTCTTCCGGCACCCCTTGATGCTGTTCTTTACACGCGGCTTCAAGAAGTTTCCGTGGCGGCCTGCAAGGCGCTTTCATGTCGGGGTGCTGCCAGAGTTGATTTTATGGTGCATGATCGAGAATTCTTCTGTCTTGAGGTGAATACGATCCCCGGTATGACTGAAACCAGTCTTTTACCGAAGGCGGCAGCAGAAGCAGGTGTTTCTTTCAAGGAGTTGGTCATGCAGATCCTTGAAGATGCAGCGTTGAACAAATAAACGGATTTAGTGATGCGTGATCTGAAAACTCAGAAACAGAAAAAATGTAAATCAAACCGGCGCAAGCAGGAGAAGCAACCACGCGACTGGAAGAAACTTTTCCATCGTATGTTGCGAATCGGCATCGCTTCCGGTAGTGGTTTTCTGCTTGTGAGTGGTTCTTTGCTAACAGCTCAGATGCTCCTCGAGTCTGGATACTTTGGTGTTAAGCAAATTCGTGTGGAACACCAGGTGAGAGTTAGTGAAGGAGATATTCTTGATGCGTCCGATATTGAAATTGGAGATAGCCTTTTTGATCTCGAATTACACATGATTGGTCGCAAAATTGAAGAGCATCCCTGGATTGCAAAAGCTTATGTGGAGCGTTCATTTCCAGATCACGTTGTGATTCGTGTTGTGGAAAGAGATGCCAGGGCCATCATCGATCTGGGCTATCTCTACTACGTTGACCGGGACGGAGAGGTATTCAAGATGCTCGATTCAGGTGATCAGCTTGATTATCCGGTCATTACAGGAATTGATCGTCAATACCTGTTGGATAACCCGGACCAGACACAGGGATGTCTGAATCTTGCTTTAAAACTTATGGATGAATTGGATCGCCGATCTATTTTCAACCTGGAAGATGTCTCGGAAATTCACTACGAAGAGCAAGAAGGATTGATACTTCACACGCGTATTGGTGGCGTTCCTGTTCGTATGGGTAAGCAAAGCTTTGAAACTAAGTTAAATCGTCTCGAAGCTATTTATAACGATCTTGAGCCGAGATTGCTGGCTCTTAAATATATTGATTTAAACGTGATTGACCGCGTTATCGTGAAAGTAGACGTAAAACGTACGGTCAGCAGCAGTTAGCTTTAAAAGGGTGGAAGGGGAAAATTATGAACGGTAAGCGTGAAAATTTGGTTGTTGGGCTCGATATCGGCACAACGAAGATCTGTGCCATTGTCGGTGCGATGACAGACGAGGGCCTTGATATCGTTGGTATTGGTACAAGCCCTTCGAGTGGTTTGCGTAAGGGCGTAGTTATCAATATTGAAAGCACCGTCAACGCAATCCGCAAGGCACTTCAGGAAGCGGAATTGATGGCCGGTTGTGAAATAAAGGCGGTCTTTGCCGGAATTGCCGGAGGACACATCAAGGGGATCAATTCTCAGGGTGTCATCGCAATCAAGAATCGTGAAGTCACCAACGAAGATGTCCGACGTGTTATCGATGCGGCCAAGGCTCTGGCGATACCGATGGATCGAGAAGTGATTCATATCTTGCCTCAAGAGTTCATAATTGATGACCAGGACGGCATCAAAGAACCTTTGGGAATGAGCGGTGTGCGACTGGAAGCACGTGTACATATCGTAACCGGCGCCGTTGCCAGCGCACAGAATATCATCAAGAGCTGTAATAAGGCTGGTGTTGATGTCGGTGACATTGTCCTTGAGCAGTTGGCCTCTTCAGAAGCTGTCTTGACCCCAGATGAAAAAGATCTCGGTGTTGCACTCGTCGACATTGGTGGGGGTACTACCGATATTGCGATCTTTATCGACGGAGCAATCAAGCACACATCGGTTCTATCTCTTGGTGGCAATCACCTCACAAATGACATCGCTGTTGGTCTGCGAACTCCGACAGCCGAAGCAGAGAAGATCAAGCAATCTTCTGGGTGCTGCCTCTCTTCGATGGTTGGTAAAGATGAGACTATCGAAGTGCCTTCGGTGGGTGGACGAGAGCCACGGATTCTTTCACGCCAGTTGCTCGCAGAGATCCTCGAACCACGGGTTGAAGAGATTTTTACATTGGTTAACCGAGAGATTGTAAAGAGCGGTTACGAGGACTTGATTGCTTCCGGAGTTGTCATCACAGGTGGTTCAGCGATTTTACCGGGAATGCCAGAGCTCGCAGAGCAAATCTTTGATTTACCTGTGCGACGTGGCCAACCTACCGGAATCGGTGGTCTGACAGATGTTGTTAACTCACCAATCTACGCCACCGGCGTTGGTCTGGTTAAGTACGGTAGCCGCAATATGCAAACACGTAACTTCTCAATAGGCGATGAAAACCTTTTCGACCGGGTGGCTCGTCGCATGAAAGAGTGGTTTGGAGAATTTTTCTAAAAATAGATAGAGGTTTAAGCTTGTAACGTAAACGTATCGGAGCCATGGAGAGGTTCTGATCACAACAATGGCGGAGGGAGTCATTATGTTTGAATTTGACGAAAGTGTAGATCAGGTAGCGAAAATTAAGGTCGTCGGAGTTGGTGGTGGCGGAAGTAACGCGGTCAATACGATGATTGCGGCACAGATTGATGGTGTGGAGTTCATGGTGGCGAACACTGATGCGCAAGCCTTGCGCGCGAACCTCTCATCAATGCGTGTTCAGATCGGACCGAAATTGACCAAGGGCCTCGGTGCAGGTGCGAACCCGGAAGTTGGTCGTGAAGCGGCCGAGGAAGATCGTGCACGAATCGCAGAGCTTCTGCAGGG
>CBDUFN010000272.1:0-3918 GCA_965366475.1 uncultured bacterium
ACCCTGAAGAATGTGCCTGTGGTCGGCAAACTCCTCGACTCGGACCGATTCTTGGTCGTCGGGCACAAATGCTTAAATTTAAGGGTACAACGCTTTTCCCTGCAGCGATCAGCAATGCTTTGCACGGGGTTGCTGACGTACAGGGCCATTACCTTGAAGTTGAACGTGAGTTTGATTTGTCTGACAGATTGCGAGTCACAGTGGGTTGTTCAGATGCTTCCGTGACTGCTGATTCTCTGGCCGATCTGATTGCTGCAAAAACCAGAGTTAAACCTGAGGTCTTGATAGTGACACCAGAGGACATTCTTCGTAAAACAATTGTTCCGGAGCGTCGTAAACCGGTTACTTTTTTTGATTATAGAGACAAAAACTAAACATGGGGTTCATTGATTTATGAGTACTAAACCAACCGTTGTTCTTAATGGCAACGATATAACCATTGAAGAAATTGTCGCCATAGGTGTTGGTGATAAACAGGTCGCTCTCGATCCTGCTGCTTTAGAGCGTTGTCGAGCCAGTCGAAGCTTCCTTGAGGAGGAGGTGGCCGCCAAGCGTATCATCTATGGTGTGAATACCTCTTTTGGTCCGATGTGTAACAAGATCATTGATGATGACCAGATTGAAGCTCTGCAAGTAAATCTCATTCGTAGCCATGCTGCTGGGCTCGGTGACCCGCTCAAGGACTATATTTCGATAGCGGTTATGGTCGTTCGTCTGAATACTCTTACTAAGGGCTATAGTGGGGTGAGGGTTGAACTTCTTGAGCACATGCAATGGATGATCAATCAAAGAATTGCCGCGTATATCCCTGAATGTGGAAGCGTTGGTGCGTCTGGTGACCTGATTCATCTGGCTCATCTTTCCCTGGCGATTATTGGTGAAGGAAACGTTTATTACCAGAATGAATTGCGTGATGCCGCTGATCTTTATCGGCAACTCGACCGTAAGCCGATGAGGCTCCGCTTCAAAGAGGGCATAGCTCTGATGAATGGCACCAGTGCCATGACGGCGTTGGCTGCATTCGCGATCTTCGGTGCCAAAAAGTTGCTCAACATCAGTTGTGTTACCGGGGCTTTTGCTCTTGAAATATTCGGTGGTATTGATGACGCCTTTGACGAAGATCTGCATCTGGTTAAGCCACACCTTGGTCAACTGCATGTCGCGGACGTTGTTCGTAAGCTTTACCAAGGCTCCGGCAATATTACCTTGCGTTCTGAGATGCATGAATTGATACGTAACCAGAAAACTGATGGACCGGTTTTTGAGACGAGTATCAATGTTCAGGATGTTTACTCGGTTCGCTGCACTCCTCAAGTTCTTGCGCCTGTTGCTGAAGCTCTGGATCAGGCTATTCGAGTCGTTGAAGTGGAGGCAAACTCTTCAAACGATAATCCGATTATTATCCCAGAGAAGAAAAAGATCATCCATGGTGGCAACTTTCATGGCCAAAGTATCGGTTTTGTAATGGATATGCTGTGCATGGCGATTGCTACTCTCTGCACACTATCGGAACGACGCACCAATAAATATCTTGATAAGAACCTCAACGAAGGATTGCCGGAATTCCTGATTCCCGGCACCCCTGGTTTAACGATGGGCTTCATGGGGGCTCAGTACCTTGCGACGTCAACGACAGCAGAAAACCGTCAGTTGGCTAACCCGGTCAGTACCAATTCCATCAGCTGCAATGCATCAAATCAGGATGTCGTCAGCATGGGCACAGTTGCTGCGCGTAAAGCTTTTAAGTCAGTCAGTAACGCCAAACATATCCTCACACTGGAAATCCTTGCTGACCTTCAAGCTCTCTCGTTTCGCAATGCGGACCGCTTGGGCCTGGCCACCGGGCGGATTTATGAGATTCTCAATAAGGACTTTTCTCAGTATGACAATACGGGGATTTTTCATAATGATCTGGTTAAATTCCGTAAGCTCCTTTTCTCGAGCCAGATTTTTGATGATCTGACAGTCTACATGGAGGACTGATGTGCTGAGTCTGCCGCTTGAAGCTGAAGAGTTAATCCCTCACCGTCGACCAATGCGTATGGTTGATCGCCTGTTGGAAATTAATGGTAAAAATGGTGTCGTCGAAACCATGATTACCGCTGAGTGTCCGCTGGTTTCGACTGATGGTTGGCTTGACGACGTTGCTTTGTCAGAGCTTCTCGCACAGGCTTATGCAGCCGTTAAAGGTTACTGCGATCTCATCGAAGAAAAACCGGTTAAGCAAGGTTTTCTGGTCGGGATCAAGAATGTTGAAAGATTTATGTCTGTAAAGTCTGGTGACAGTTTAATGATAAATATCAGTACTCTGGCCGAACTGGGTGACTTTGCGGTTGCTGCTGGTGAAATATGGCGTGCGGATAAGTTGCTCGCCAAGGGTGAAATCAAGGTATGGGTCCATTGATGAAGGCTTATCTCTTATTTGTCTATACATTCCTAAGCCTCTGTTTCGCGCCCCTGGTTTTCGGCGCTGATCAAGATGTCGTTGAAACTTCGTTGCCTGAGGTCTTTAGCCTTCTGCAAAATGCTGCGGCTGAAACCCGTAGTTTGTCGAGTGACTTCGTTCAGGAAAAGCATCTATCGATCTTTTCTGAAATCTTGCTCTCTCAGGGGCATTTTTCTTATCAGCAACCGGATTCTCTGCGTTGGGAATTGTTGACCCCTGTTCATTCCGGCTTCGTGTTACGTGGACAGCAAGGTGAACGATGGAATGGTCTCAGTAAGGACGTGAGCGTTTTCCGAACCGATCGAGATCCGATTATGGGCGTTATCGCTGAACAATTGCTGGCTTGGGCCAAAGTTGATATTGATTGGTTGAAGGGTCGTTACCGGATCGAATTGCTCAGCGATCAACCCGTTCGCTTACAACTCTTTCCTCTCGATCAAGGTGAGGCTGGCTTTATAGAAGAGTTACAGATCTTGTTTGCTGTCGATAACAGCCACGTTGAACTTGTGGAAATGCATGAGACGGGTGGTGATAAAACTCTTCTGCGTTTTCAGAACACTACGATGAACCAGGTGCTCTCTTCTGAAACCTTTCAGGCGCCGGAGCTTTAATGCAATTCTTTGCTGACTGTTATCACCTTTTTGAAAGGCGGCGCGGATGGCTCATCCTTTTTTTGCTGTTGCTGATGTTTCTTTTCTTCTGGCAATTCAGCCGTTTGCAGATTGAAGAGAATATCTCGGCCTTGCTTCCTGATGGCCGCTCAGAAGTGGCTAAGGATTTTCACCTTTTGCAACAGGCTCCCTTTGCTCGTAAGCTCGTAATCAACCTGCAAGCCTCTGAGGGTGTTGACGTTGAGGCCTTGTTGGACGCAACCGATCTTTTGCGTGACTCTCTACCTCCTGAACTCTTTGAAAATGCCATTGCAGGCCCCGGCGACGAAATTGGACTAACTCTTCTCAATCAGATAGGCCCCATGCTGCCGCTTTTGGCTGATGATGAAGACCTTCAGCAGATCAATGACCGATTGACCGCTGAAGAGGTCGATCGGCGATTACAGACCGCACTGGCACAGCTTCTTCAACCACAGGGCGTCGCCCTCAAGGAAAAGATTCGCCGAGATCCTTTAGATTTAGAGTCTTTCGCACTTCAAAAGATTCGTTACCTCAACCCGGTTCCTGATGTACGTTTGGAAAGAGGGCACTTTTTAAGCCGTGATGGCCGCAACTCTTTAATTCTTGCTGATACATCGATTCCGATTACTGACAGTGCCAGGGGACAATTGTTGCTCGACGCTTTTGCTGAGTCTAGAGAGCAACTGCCGTCGGGGATTACTGCTGAAATGGTGAGCGGCCACGCCTATACGCAAGCGAACGCAATGACCATTCAAAATGATATGAAGAGCGTTTTGTTCGCTTCTTGTTTCGGAGTGTTCTTTCTTTTTCTGGTTTTTTTGCGTTCAATACGGGCGCTGT
>CBDUFN010000273.1:0-3894 GCA_965366475.1 uncultured bacterium
AACTTCAGAAAAACGCTCTACCTTAACGAGAACGGGACCCCACTCACGGGTGCCGTCCTTGTTGCTAATCAGCAGCATTTAGATCGTTTCATTCCCCAGCTATTAATAACTCTGCCCAGTGGAGAAAGAAGTGCCCTCCGCAGGAGAAGGCACTTTTGCATCCTTTTGCTGCCGGGCAAAAGAATGTCGTCTGGCGGGACGAACCCCGCCGAATCCAGAATTGTTCCTCAGCTAATATCAATAAGGACAGATCAGAAAACCATCACTCCATCGTAGCAGCCTTCTTATCTACAATCCCCCTCATGCGTGCCCTCGCCAATAAGCCCTTGCTCATCTCTGGCAACAATAGCCCATTTAGTTCGTGAGCCATCTACCTCCAGCAAGGTTACCTCTACCTCCACAACCATGCCAGGAGGCGTTGCCGCAGAATGAGTAACACAGATATTGGTACCAAGACTGATCTCACCATCATTCATGTATGGCTTTAACGCCTCCATACAGGCCCACTCCATAAGGCCAACCATAAACGCAGTCGCAAAAACCTGCGGCATCGCCTGGAAAAGCTCTGACTCCTGAAATACATAGGGGACTGTTTTTTCTGTGGGAACCTTATAGCTGTGGGTTAATGTCACGCCCTCTTGTAACGACTCTTTCATAATCAACTCCTGCTCAGGATTAAAGATTTATTTCAGTACCAATAATCCTAGCGTGTTTTCAGCAGCAAGCAATCAATGACGACGAGTTGTTTCTTGACTCCCGGCTAGTGCCACGTCAGAATACTCTCCACACCAACCCGAAACGAATGAACTCTGATGGTTTACACTTCCGCATTCTGGGCCATGGCTCTGGCCAACCTCTGCCATACTGCCAGCTTTGGCGCATTCTTCCTGTTGCCACTCTACATTCTTGATCACAATGGCAACCAGGGTGACATTGGCATGGCCATGGGCGTCTTTGCACTGGCATCCGCCCTTTCTCGCCCCTGGGTCGCTGAGATGATCGACCGCATTGGTCGCAAGCGGAGTTATACTCTGGGCAGCGTCATCATGGCCACTGCACCTTTCCTATATATCGGCATCAACGACCCCCTTGGTTCAGCATATATCCCCTTTCTGCTTCTCAGAGCATTTCATGGCGTCGGCCTGGCAATTTGTTTTACAGCTGTTTTCACCTTCATGGCAGACATTCTGCCAAAAGACCGACTTAATGAAGGCATAGGAATGTTCGGTATCTCAGGACTTCTAGGAATCGCTATCGGCCCCGTGGCTGCGGAAACAGCTTTGGAAGCCTACGGCTTTACCGGACTCTTTTTAACCGCTGGTCTCTTGGCGATAATCGCCCTGATTGTTCATCAACCACTTCAAGAGAGCCACTCAAGCGACGGCATTGTGAACCAGTCCACATTCTTTGACCTGCTAAAACGTGAGAAATTCATTGTGGTCGGGCTTCTGGCTTTGCTTTTCGGCTTCGGTCTGGCTGGAACAGGCGGGTTTGTTGCCCCACTTGCAGAAGAACGTAATCTCGGATTCATTTCGACCTACTTCTTTTGCTACTCGGGAGGAGCGATCGCGATACGTTTTCTAGGTGGCAGGATTGCTGACAACCTGGGAGAAAGACGCGTGTTACCCATCAGCATCCTTTTGTATATGTCAGGGATTTTCCTTCTTCCCTTCACCTACAGTCAGAGCATGCTCTGGATCGCAGGGATTCTTTCAGGTCTTGGTCACGGCCTGCTTTTTCCTCTTTTGAATACCATGGCAGTACGTGATGAGCCCTCGGCTACACGGGGCAAGGCAACCGGAATTTTTACCGGTGGAATCGATACAGGAATCTTTGCAGGTTCATTGATATTGGGCTATATTGGCGACTGGTTTGGACTCAACGTCCTTTTTGTTTGTGCAGGGCTGAGCATGGTCGCAGCACTCTTCATTTTTCGTTTTCGCAGAGCAGGTTCTTCACTATGACGACAGAAGGCACTATAGACATCAAGGGATTTTACGAAGGAACCGAATACCATACAGAGCAGCGAAAGATAAGCTGTCTGGCCAAACTGTTTCCAACCTTCACTTTTTACCTCCGGGCTATTTCAATAGTACAAAAAGCAAGCTCCGCAGCCCAGAAAGGCAATTACGACTCTGTTGACTGGCACAACAGCAGTGCAGCAGTTGTTGAGGCCCTGGAAAAAACCGGTTGTCATTTCGACATCACTGGCATCGAAAATATTCAGGGTATCGACCGGCCATGTATCTTCATCGGCAACCACATGAGCACACTGGAAACGTTTGTGCTACCTTCCCTGATCATGCCGCAGGGCCGAGACCTTTCCTATGTCATTAAGCGTAGTCTGGTTGAATATCCGATTTTCGGAAATGTTGTGAAAGCTCGAGATCCGGTTGTCGTTGACCGTACTAACCCTCGAGAGGATCTTAAGGTCGTTATGGAGGAAGGCGCCAAACGCCTGGAGCAAGGACGATCACTGATTATCTTCCCACAGCACACGCGCACAGTCGATTTCGACCCGAAACAGTTTAACAGTATCGGCATCAAACTCGCCAAGAGAACAGGCGCCATTGTCGTTCCCGTGGCGTTGCTGACCTGGGCCTGGTCAGCAGGTAAAATGGTCAAGGATTTCGGGCCGATCATTCCATCTCGCACGATTCATTTCGCCTTTGGAGAGCCGATGGAAGTGGCCGGAAAAGGACAAGAGGAACAGAGCCGAATTGTCGACTTTATCCAAGGCCACCTGGACAAGTGGCGTGCAGAGAACAATCAACAATAGCTCTCGTAAAATTTTTCCAGAGAACCACGGGGACCGTCCGCATGGGCAGTCCCCTTTCTTCTCCCTTGACGTCCTGCCAAGCCGTAACTATATTGACTACCCAAAGCCCATTAACAAGGAAAAATTATGGCCTCAGATTACTACGCCGCACTCGGTCTTGAAAAAAAGGCCAGTGCTGACCAGATAAAAAAAGCCTACCGTAAGTTGGCGATGAAGTTCCATCCCGACAAGAACCCTGACGACAAAAAAGCTGAAGAACGTTTCAAGGAAATTTCTGAAGCCTACGCCGTACTCTCCGATTCTGAAAAAAAACAGCAATATGACCAGTTCGGTGATACTGCCTTTCATCAACGTTTCTCTCAGGAAGACATTTTCCGCAACGCAGACTTTGGTGACATCTTCAGAGATTTCGGTTTCGGCGGCGGTGATGATGTTTTTAGCCAGTTCTTTGGGGGCAGCGCAGGTCAACAAGGCTGCGGTGGTCATCATAAACCCCGGCCCAGAAAAGGCCAGGACTACCTGATGCGGGTCACAGTCCCCTTCCGCCAAGCCATTTTAGGTGGTGAAAGACGCGTCGACCTTGACCGTAACGGCCAGAAAGAGCAGTTGCAAGTCCGCATACCCGCCGGTGTTGAACCGGGCCAAAAACTCCGTATCTCGGGGAAAGGTGGTGCCAGTCCAAATGGTGGTCCAACCGGCGACTTGATGTTAGAAATCAGCATCACCAAAGACGCTCGTTTTCGCAGGGAAGGCAAGGACCTCTACACAACGGTCAAGATTCCTTTTACAGGAGCATGCCTCGGCACCACTGTAACAGTTGAAACCCTTGAAGATGCCAAACGCCTCAAAGTTAAGCCCGGAACTCAGAACGGCAGCAAGATAAGACTCAAAGGGTTTGGCGTTCCGGATCGTTCCGGCAAAAAGTCTGGCGATCTTTACGCGATCATCGACATTGTTGTGCCGGAGGTGTTGAGCGATGATCAGAAGGGTGTGTTGGAACAGTTGAAGGAACTGGAAATTTAGTCCACTCCGAGAGACAAACAAAGGTTCAGGTAAAAAATCGGCCAGGTCTTTTAAGACCTGGCCGTTTTTATTACTTTTGTCCCGTCCTGAAA
>CBDUFN010000274.1:0-3891 GCA_965366475.1 uncultured bacterium
CGTTGTTCTTTCTGGTTCTGCTTGGATTGTTAACCGCAAACTTTTCTAAGGTCTATGTCAATCTTCGCGAGGCAATTTTCTGGCTCCCTGAAAACCTCGCATTGTCGCTCGGTTGGGACGCTGTAGGCTTTTATCCTCTGGCTGTTCTCTGGATCGGATTGTTGTTCCCAGTCTTGTTGCTTTTGCCGGGTGTGATTGTTTATCTGATCGGTCAGATTAGCGTTACAACGCATGAGGAGAAGCCGTCTGCCTCAGTCTCAACAGAGTTGCCATCAATTCTTAAGAGCACGATGCCTCTGCTGGGTAAGCTGGCCTTGTCATTGTTACCAATGGTTCTCTCCGCTCACCTTGCCTTGGCTATTGTTAAGTTGAATGCCAAGCTCGGATTTTTGCCTCTGGTGCTTCAGGATCACTCTGGAGTTAAAAGCTATTTAGCGATTAATGTCATGCAGACCCTTGCTTCTCCAGGGGTTCTTGTTCCTCTCGACATATTGAAATGGGGGGTGGCACTTGTTTTGGTGTTTGGTTTTTTCTCTTCTTTGTTTGCCGCCAGAACACTCGCTTCAATAGAGGAAACCTCTCAAGGTAAGATGGATCGTCCATTATTTCTGGCCTCTGTTGTCTCGCTCATTATCCTGTCCTGTTTTTACGGATCTACGGTGGTGGAATGGCTTTTCGTTCGTTAAATATTTTTGTCGGAATAGTGTTGCTGCTTCTGCTGATTTCTACGCAGGCACAAGCGTGTTTCGGTCCGAAACTTTTTGTTGGAGTTGGACAAGACTCTCAAGAAGAGACTCTTTTTGCCTTGGTTACTCTCTATGTGCAGGAAAAAACCGGTGTGGAAAGTACTCGAGTCGATTCGACTAAAGAATCTCCTCTCGATTTGCTTACCAACGAAAAGGTTGATCTTGTCTTTGTGAATACGAACGATGAGGCTGGAAAAGTGATCTTCAGGTTGGACGGGCTCCCATTGATGATGACCGGGCCTCGCCCACTGGAAGATCTGCAATTTACGACTGTCTTGCCGGCGATCAAGAAACTGAACCAATTGCTGAGCATCGCTGACGTTGAGAATCTAATCGATCAGGTTAAAGCTGGTGAAAGCGCCCTTTCTGTGGCAAGAAAGTTCCTCATGCAAAATCGATGGATATGATGACAAGTGCTCGTAAAATAAATGTATTTATTGTGTTTACTTGTTTTTTTGTTTTGGCTCAGGTCTGTTTGTTACAAGCTAAACCTGATGTCAGTGAATACAATGGCGCCTATTCCGATGATCTGGTCTGGAGCGGAACGGTCGCTATGGTTGGTGACGTCCTGATTTTAGCTGAAGGGTCGTTAACTATTCATGCTGGAACTGTCGTTAATGTGATACCGGCTGAAGGCACTAAAATTGATCCAGAGTACCTTTCTTCGCAAACCGAGCTTCTCGTACGAGGAACGCTTGATATCCTGGGTACGAAGGAATCCCCAGTCCGGTTTGTTGTTCATGGTGAAACCGACGCAGGAGAGATTGCTTGGTCTGGTATCACACTTGATCATGCCAAACCGAGTCGTCTTATGAATGCAGAACTTGACCGAGCTGACATCGCGATCAGATGCGTTAAATCGTCGCCGCTGATTGAGGGCAATCATATTTCAGCCAGTCGTTATGGCATCGTTGCTCAACAACAAAGTCATCCCAAAATTTTAGATAATGTTTTGACTGATGGTGAAGCCGGTATCTTCTGCTGGAATGGGTCCAATCCCTATCTGCTCGGCAACCAGATTGTCGGGCATGACGAAGAAGCGATCTTTGTTGATCTTGGTAGCCGACCTTGGCTTGATCGTAATACCGTCAGCAATAATGCCATCGGTTTAGCCCTGTACGCAAAAGACTTACCTTTCGATAATCTCGCTGTTACGGAAAACATTGAAAATCTTCGTTATCTTGGCCAACAAGGGCAGGGTGGCACAGAATGAACCTCTGTCTAAGAGTTCTGCTTGTTGTACTCCTTCTTTCCCTGCCTGTGTTGTCTCTGGCTGGTGAAGAGAAGGTTTATCAAGGTGATCATTCGCTCTTAGAAGATACGGTCTGGGACGGTGATGTTTTAATAGACGGAATCTTGACTGTTGCTGCAGGGGTCACGCTGGAAATCCGACCGGGGAGCATAGTTCGTTTCACACGTTTTGATAGTAATGGCGATGGTATCGGTGAACATGAAATTTTTTCACAAGGTAAGATTCGCATTCTCGGCACAGAGGATCAACCTGTTCTCTTTACGTCTGCAGAGGTGAATCCCCGTCCCGGTGACTGGGGTGCCGTTAACATGATGGTGAGTGAAGAGGCGAACGTTCTTGAACACTGTATTGTTGAGTATGGTTACCGGGGATTTCATGCACATTTTTCAAAAGCCAAGCTCTTAAACAGTCTCTTCCGCAACAATATGCGTGGTGCACAATTCCAGGAATCTCAGGTAGTTATCGTAGGTTGTCGTTTTTTGAACAATGTGAATGGCGTTCAATTCCGAGATAGCATTGTGACTCTTCGTGATTCGGTTATTTCCGGTAGCCAATGGGGGCTACGCTGTGTCTATAGCGAGCTTGAGATGACCTCTTGCTTGATAGAAAACAATCTCGTTAATGGTGTAAATATTCGCGACGGTAAACTTAAAATCAACAAGAACAGGATCACCGGTAACCGCCGTGGACTTTATCTGCAGAGAAGCCAAGGGGATGTCATCGGCAATGATCTCTCTTCCAATAGCGAGCATGGCATTTTTCTTGAAGACTCTACACTTGAGGTTGCGGATAACCGTCTTGTTGGCAATGGTCGCGCCGGAGTGCGTTGGTTGAATAGTGAAGGGCGACTCGCACGTAACTTGATTGCAGAGAATGGTGTCTATGCAATCATCAATGATGGACACACGGTCGCGAAAGCCCGTAACAACTGGTGGGGTTCAGGTGATCCAGAAGAGGTCCTTGCTGCAATACGCGATGGACGCTCACGATCTGGGTTAGCTTTGGTCGACGCCCGTTATGCATTGATGAAACCTTTGCCCTTTAATCTTTTGTTGGAGATACGATGAAACGTTTGATCCTGATTATTCTCTTCTTTTCTGTTGCTATTAGTGGTTGTGAGCAACCGTTGGAAGGCCCACCGATACGTATCGGTTATATGAATTGCAACAGCGAAACGGAAACCATGCAACGGTTCAGGCCGTTGACCGCTTATCTGTCTAAGAAACTGGGTCGACCCTTTGAAGCTGTTCCGGTTGATACTCAGGATTTTGAATCGCGCTTTGCTGCTGGTGATTTTGACTTTACGCACGGAAACAGCTTGCTCTATATCATCATGCGCGAAAATCATGATTTGCGCCTTCTTGCAACAGAGAAGCGTGGTCAGTTCGGTTCTCACACTGCAGGTTCAATCATTGTTCGTAAGGACAGTCCGATCAAGTCGATCAAGGACCTGCAGGGCAAACGCATGCTCTTTGGCCCGCAATTGGCTCCAACAGGTTACCTTGCACAGTACGATCTGATGTTACAAGCTGGGTTTGACCCTGAAGTTGGTCTCGATTATTACGCTATCCCGCACGGTGCGTATAAGCACGAAAAGGTTATCTACGGTGTGTATTTTGGCGAGTATGATGTTGCTGCTGCGCCGACCCTTGATCTTGAACTGATGACACGTGAGGGTCGTATCTCGGCTGATGACTTTCGAATTCTCGCTCAAAGTGACACCATCCCGTATTGCACCTTCGGTGCATCGAAAGACGTCGATGCAGAGCTGGCAGAAGAGTTTCGCAAGGCTCTTGTTGAGTTGACTGCGGACACGACGGTTGACATCGATGGTGAAACGATCAAGGTGCTTGACTCTGCATGGGTGGATGGCTTTGAAACCCTCCTTGATCA
>CBDUFN010000275.1:0-3874 GCA_965366475.1 uncultured bacterium
CAGAGGACGATAAACAACCTGGAGTTGGCCTGAGAATGATTCACACATTTCTCGACCGGCTTCTGTCCCGCCCTGATCTTCGACCAATACACCTTCAAAGGATTCCCTTGAAAAATCCTGTCTCGCAAGTGAGTGCAATATTCCAGAGAGCAGATCAAGGCGACCATAGAAGTTGACAACGCACGAAATCTTAACCTGTTCTGAGCGAGGCGCAAATTTCGTGCAATCTCCTTTGAGATCAAAAGGAAACATTTTATAAAGCCATGGCACAATTAATTGTCTCAAAAGACTAATCCTTATTTATAACTAACGGTTATTACAAATTGAAATATGTTGAAAAGCTTACCATCGCGGCCCAAATCAGGCCAACAACAAACATCACCGGGTCTTTGACCAGAGAGTCGGTCGGATCACCACTAGCTCCACCCTTAACCAACAAAGCATACCGGAAGAGTCCAAAACAACAAAGAGGCACGGTAAACACCAGCCTGTGCATGGTAATTGCGTACATCGTATAGGTGACTAAAACCGCGGCACCAGACATATACATAAATCCATCTAGGATCCCATCAGGATAAGCGGTAAGCGATTTACGGTGCTCACCGGAAGACTCTCCCAAGAGCAACTTCTCACCCAGACGCTTACCGGCACTCAGGAAGATCGCCAAGAGAAGAACACTTAAAAACAGCCAGTCTGAAACTTCAACCTCAAAAGCAGCTCCGCCGGCAAATAAGCGAAAAACAAATCCGGAAGCAATACAGAAGAGATCGAAGACCGGCAAGTTCTTTAAGTAGATTGAGTAAGCAAAAGAGAGACCAAGATATGCAACAAGCCAGTAAAGGAACAGCACAGGCAATTGCAATGAAACGAGTAAAGAGATCAGAAGTAGAGCTATCGCTAGAACTTTGGCCTTTTGAGGGCTGACTGCGCCACTGGCAATCGGCCTTAATCTCTTCTTCGGGTGAAGGCCATCATTTTTCCGGTCAACAATATCGTTGATCACGTAGGTAGCACTGGAAGCCAGACAGAAGGAAGCAAAAGGCAAAAGCCCTTTCAGCAGCATGCCATCATCAAAGAGCACTCCCCCCAAGAATGGAGGAAAGAACAACATTAAGTTCTTCAACCATTGATGAAGGCGTAGCAACTTCAGAAGATCAATAAAGGAACTAGTCATAACAGATCTCTAACTCGACGCAATGCACCGAGGTTACGTTCTTTTGACGATTTCCAGGAAGAAATCTTCCAAATTATGCCTGTTGGGTTCAACCAAAAGAACCTCTTCACCCGATTCACGCATCTGATTAAGAACGACATCCAGCTCTTCTTTTGCAATAACTACATCATTGATAGCGCCATTCTCAGGATTGCGAGATCGAATCTGGTATCCGGAGATACCGCCTAACAAGATATCTTCGACCTCCCCAAGATACTGAACTTCACCTTTAAGGATAATAGCAACACGATCACAAATCTTCTCGACATCATCGAGGATGTGGGTGCTAAAGAAAACTGTTTTCCCTGCCTCTTTCAACTCCAGAATAATATCTTTTACCAAGGCGCGACCCAAAGGATCCAAACCACTCATCGGCTCGTCAAAGATGTAGATATCCGGTTCGTGAAGCAATGCCTGTGCTATACCGACGCGCTGAACCATGCCTTTACTGAAGCTACGAATAGGTCTTTTTCGGGCCTCCCACAACTCCAGTTTATGCAGAACCTGTTCACTCCGTTCAGCAAGTCGCTGGCGGCTCATACCGCAGACCTTGCCAACAAAATCAAGATACTCTTGCGCAGTCAAAAAATCGTAAAAAGCCGGGTTCTCAGGGAGGAAGCCAACCTTACTGCGTGCGGCCTTTGAGCCAATCGGTTCGCCGTCAATTGTCCCGTTGCCCCCAGAAGGAGCGATAAGACCCATCAAGCATTTGATCGTGGTACTCTTCCCCGCTCCATTCGGACCAAGAAAACCAAAGACCTCACCTTGTCCTACTGTCAGCGAAATCCCACGCAGAGCTTCAACCTTGGCACCACGTTTGCCACGAAAGAGCTTCTGCAACTGGTTAATGACTATTACGTCCATCATCTTTCCTCTTCACTCAGCTCAGCTTTAGCACCGAAAGCAAACTTACTCGTCGTCATCACCTTACCGTCGTCTTGCAAATAGAAGGTACCGCCGTAAGGATCTTGAGGAAGCTGCTCCAGATAACCAGAGTTCAAAAGCTCGTCGATATTAGCAGGGAGGCTCCCTTCAGCGTTAAGGAAGGCGTTCACAGCCTGCTCAATTTGCAACACCGCTTCAAAAGCACTGAGGCGGAGAGCATAGCCCTTTTTCGCCAAATCTCCCCGTGCTGTGGCCAGCATCGCATTGAGATAGTCTATGGCCATCTCGGTCTGCCCTGCTTCCTGCATATAACGCCCGGCTAACTTCACAAAGAGGTGAGCACCGGTCAGGTCAGCGGCCTTCATGTAATATGCCGAGGCTTTCTCGTAATCTTTCAGAAAATAAGCACTGTTGAAACCTGCAAAGAAGGGCAAATACCAATCCCAGGTGCGATGCTTCATGCCGTTATCGAGCAAAGCATTGGTCAGTAGAACCTTATCAGTATCCCAGACGACAAAAGCCTGGGCAATATAGTATGCATCCATATTATACGGGTCGAGAGTCACAGCACCTTCCAGAAAACGCGTCATCCCACTGTAGTCAGGGGGCCGCTCAACCCGGTTTGGCCGAGATTCAGACAGACCACCAAAATACATCATGACCTTGGCGACCAGCGCTGCAGAAGAAAGTTCATTCATCCCTGCAGCAAGAGTTTTGAGTACCGGACCACTCGGCACATAGCCAAGTTTCTCTTCAATCGGCTTGCCATTCATATAGGCCGTAAAGGGGCCGATGATCAGCCAATAAAGGCTCAACGCAACCAGCAAGAAAAAAGTCGTGCCGCGCTGTGAATACGCACGCCTCATCTCAGCTCCTTCCGACCAAGGACCACAGAGGCCGCACTAAGCAGAAACGCTGTATAGACAAGGAAATAACCAATCGTCAGGGCCATACCACCCAGATCAGGCGCAAGGGTGTATATGGCATTCACTTTATAATCAAAAGCGCTGAAGTTAGGGAGAAGGTAATAAAACACATTAGCGGATTGACGAACAAAGGGACTGACCGCAGCCCCTGAAGGAGAGTGCAGGTAATCGTAAACATCCTGAGTGAAAGAGCCAACCCAATAAAGAGATATCGTACCGAAAATAGGTAAGAAGAAAGAGGTACTCAACGAAGATAAAAAGAGAGCAATGGCCGTTACCAAAAGATAGCGCAACAAGTCAAATCCGAGGGCGATCAAAATATAACCCCAAACCAAAGGCCTGTCCGGAGGAAAGATTGAAGCCTGATAAGCGATAACACCGCACGCTATCGAACCTAAAAAAACCATTGTCAACGAAAGGAAAATGGCGATACCAAAGAAACGCCCAAGGAGATAATCACTACGCTGCAGCGGCAAGCTCAGAACGCTGTAACTATAGCGACGCTCAATATCTTTCCAGATCGCCGTGGCACCGAGAAAGATCGCCAAAAGTAAAAGGATAAAAGAGATTAACGAGAGGGAGAGAGTTATCGACAACTCCGTCGCTTGCCGCATCGACAATATGGCCGCAGAGGGAATCAATGGCAAAAGCAGAGCAAGAAACATAATGCCCTGAAAGACACGGTCACGAAAGACACCTTTAAGGGTAATTCGTATCATTTCGTACATGAAACGACCTCATTTCAAGAGACGCATTTTGCGCGTTAGAGTTGGTTGAAGACTCGTTTCTACAGCACAAGACCAATCGTGCCGATCTGATGTGCATCACAAATTATCAAAAGAATATATCA